>DASUIA010000166.1:0-8084 GCA_036273255.1 Bradyrhizobium sp. | reverse complement strand
GCGGCGAAAGCGCCGCTCCTCTGGATGAGGTCTGGCAGACGGGATGCAGCATGAGGCCGCAAAACGAGACTACTGCACGCCCAGCGCCACGAACCGCAACTCGCCGTCGGCGTTGGAGACCAGCAGCAGGACGGACTTCTTGCCGTCCTTTTTCAACTGGTCGAGCCGCTTCTTGACGTCGGCGGCGTTGGCAACCGATTCCTGCGCCACCTCGACGATGACGTCGCCGGCACCAAGCCGCTTGTCGGCGGCGTCGGAACCGGCTTCGACATTGGTGACGACCACGCCCTTGACGGTGTCCTTGATCTTGTAGCGGCTGCGCAGGTCCTTGCTCAGGGTGGCGAGATCGAGACCGAGCGCCTTCTGGGTCACCGGCTTTTCGGCGGGTTCGGCCTGGGTCTTGGCCGCCGTCTGCACCGGCTTGTCGCCATCGTCGAGCCGGCCGAGCGTGACCTTGCGGGTTTCCTCCTGGCCCTTGCGGATGATGACGACATCGACTTCCTTGCCGACGGCGGTGTCGGCCACCACCCGTGACAGGTCCTTCGGGTCCTTGATGTCGGCGCCGTCGAACCTGACCACGACGTCGCCGGGCTCGATACCGGCGGGCTTGGCCGGGCCCTTGTCGTCAACGCCCGCGACCAGCGCGCCGCGCGCGGGCTTGATGTTGAGGCTGTCGGCGATCTCGTCGGTGACCTGCTGGATGCGCACGCCGAGCCAGCCGCGGCGAAGCTCGCCGAACTGGCGCAACTGGTCGACCACGCCCGCCACCGTCTTCGAGGGCACCGCAAAGCCGATGCCGATCGAGCCGCCGGTCGGCGAGATGATCAGCGTGTTGACCCCGATCACCTCGCCGTCGAGATTGAACAGCGGGCCGCCGGAGTTGCCGCGGTTGATGGCGGCGTCGGTCTGGATGTAGTTGTCGTAGGGGCCCTGGCTGATGTCGCGGTTGCGCGCCGACACGATGCCCGCCGTGACGGTGCCGCCGAGGCTGAAGGGATTGCCGATCGCAATCACCCATTCACCGAGCCGCAGCTTGTCGGAATCGCCGAACTTGACCGAGACCAGCGGCTTGGTCGGCTTGAATTTCAGGACCGCGAGATCGGTCTTCTTGTCTACGCCGACGATCTCGGCCTTGAACTTGCTGCCGTCGTTCATGATGATGCTGATTTCGTCCGCATCGGCGATGACGTGATTGTTGGTAACGACGATGCCGGAGGAATCGACGATGAAGCCGGAACCGAGCGAGGTGGTCTTGTGCGGCTGCAACATCTCGCCGCCCCGGGAACCCGGACCGCCGCGATTCTTGAAGTCGTCGAAGAATTCCTGGAACGGCGAACCCGGCGGCAGCTTCGGCGTCGCGCCACGGCGATCGCTGCCGCCCTCCGAGGTCTCGACGGTCTGCGATGTCGAGATATTGACCACGGCGTCGATCACCTTTTCCGCGACATCGGCGATGCCGTCGGGGCCTCGCGCCAGCGCCGGCGCCGAAACGAAGGCGCACGTGGCGCCGAGGAGAATCGCGGCCACCCAGGGGCGCAGGCGGCTCATCGCTGGGATCGCACCGGTCATGATCGGTCTCTTTCCTCGAGAAAAACAGAGCGGGATTTCAATCCAGACTGCGCCCGAACCGGCCTCCGGCGCAAGCATCAAGGCGGCCATTTCTGCGCCATAGCCGCGCGCCAAATACGGCGAAAAACCGGCGTCGCCGCTCACGATGGCGTTGATGCCGCGGCCTCCTTTACCGCTTTATCCTTCGCGGCGTACCGATCGGACTTAATGCCGGACGATCCAGATCAGGATCAGGCCGGCGACCGCCGATCCGATGCCGACGCCGCGCAGGATATTGTCCGGCGTCGCCAGCGCGCTTTTCATCGCCCGCCGCATCCAGGTCGGGCTTGCCGCGAACATCAGACCTTCAATGACAAACAGAACACCCACACCGATGAGGAAGTCGGCGAACGCTATGGACCTCATCGGATTGGAACCTCCCGAATATTGCCGTCAGTGCGGGCGCGCCAGCCAAGACTCGAGCGTCACGCCCGCTGCGGTTTTTATGGTTTTGGTGCCGCCGGCGCCGGCGGCGCAGCGGCCGTCGCTGCCGGGCCTGCGGCCGTCGCGGGAGGCTTGCCGGATGCATTGTTGAAGAACTTGAAGAAATCGGAATCCGGCCACAGCAGGAAGCGGGTATCGTTGCTTTTCAGGCCGTTCTCATAGGCCGTCATCGACCGGTAGAACGCGAAGAAGTCGGGATCCTTGCTATAGGCTTCGGCGAACAGCCGGTTGCGCTCGCCATCGCCCTCGCCGCGCACCCGCTCGCCGGTCGAATTGGCCTCGGCGACGATGACGGTGGCTTCCCGGTCGGCGTTGGACCTGATCTCCTGTGCCTTCTGGCCGCCCTGGGCGCGGAACTCGGCGGCTTCGCGCTGCCGCTCGGTCTGCATGCGCTGGTAGACTGCCTGGCTGTTCTGCTCCGGCAGGTCGGCACGCCTGATGCGCACGTCCACGACCTGGATGCCGTAGGCACCGGATTCCTTGTCGAGCTGGTCGCGGATCCGCCCCATCAGGGCTTCGCGCTCGTCGCGCACTACCTGGATGAAGGTGACCTCGCCGAGCACGCGACGCAGCGAGGCGTTCAACAGCGTCGTCAACTGGACATTGGCAGCCTGAATCGAGCCGACGCTCTGATAGAAGCGCAGCGCATCCTTGATGCGATAGCGCGCGAAGGCGTCGACCACCAGCCGCTTCTGGTCCGAGGCGATCACCTCCTGCGATGGATTTTCGAGGTCGAGGATGCGCCGGTCGATCAGGATCACGGTGTCGATGAACGGCGCCTTGAAGTGCAGGCCGGGGTCGGTGACGACACCGACCGGCTCGCCAAGCCGCACCACCAGCGCCTGTTCGGTCTGGTCGACCGTGAACACCGAGCTGTAGGCGACGACGACGGCAACGAGCAGGACAAACAGCGCGACGATGCCAGTAACGGGGGTCCTCATCGCGTGGCTCCCGACGGCTGTTGCGGCTGGCTGCTGGTGGTCGCGGTCGAACGCCGCGGCGTCAGTTCGCTCAGCGGCAAATACGGCACGACACCCTGCGCGGAATTGCCGCCGTCATAGATCAGCTTCTCGGACCCGCCGAGGACGTGTTCCATGGTCTCGAGATAGATGCGCTGCCGCGTCACGTCCGGCGCCTTCTTGTATTCGTCGTAAACCTTGAGGAAGCGCGCGCTCTGCCCCTTGGCCTCGGCGACCGCCTGCTGCTTGTAGCCTTCCGCGGTCTGCAGGATCTGCGCGGCCCGGCCGCGCGCATCGGGAACGACGCGGTTGGCGTAGGTCTGGGCCTCGTTCTGCAGCCGTTCGAGATCGGCGCGCGCCGCCTGTACGTCGCGGAACGAATCGATCACCTGTGCCGGCGGATCGACCTTCTGCATCTGCACCTGCTGCACCAGGATGCCGGAGCCGTAATTGTCGAGCGTCTTCTGCATCAGCTCCTGCACCGCAAGCTCGGTGGAGGTGCGGGCGCCGGTCAGGATCGGCTGGATGTTGGAGCGGCCGATCACCTCGCGCATCGCGCTTTCGGCGACCGCCTTCACGGTCCCTTCGGGATTCTGGATGTTGAACAGGAAGTCGGGCGCGCCTTTCGGCTTGATGCGCCACAGCACGGTGAAGTCGACATCGACGATGTTCTCGTCGCCGGTGAGCATCAGGCTCTCTTCCGGCACGTCGCGCATGGTCCTGCCACGCCGCGCCGGATCGTCGATCAGCGTCATGCCGATGCTGAGCGTCGACACCCGAAGCACCTTCGGCAGCAGCACGGTCTCGATCGGATAGGGCAGATGGTAGTTCAACCCGGGATCGGAGTGGGAGACATACTTGCCGAAACGCAGCACGATGCCCTGCTCCTCGGACTGAACACGGTAGAAGCCGGACAGTCCCCAGATCGCCACCACGCCGAACAGCAGCAGCGCCACACCGAGGCCGCTGAAATGCCCGCCCGGCAGCAATTGCTGCAGCCGGTCCTGACCACGGCGCAGAAGATCCTCGAGATCGGGCGGCCTCGGCCCAACGGGTTGCGGCCCGGAGCCCCAGGGGCCTTTCGGACCCGAGCCCCAGGGGCCTCCGCCTTGATTCTTCCACGGCATCGACAATCTCCTCCGCGGGGCGTCAGGGGCGCCCCGCCTGGCACGATCTGCAGGCTTTATAGGGGACGGCCGTGGCGCTTACAACGCGGCTTGTGGCTCGATGCAGCTAAGCCTGACGCCGCAATTGTCAATGTAAACATCGTCTAATGCGGTTAATGCGACCTTCGCCGGATCAAGGTTACATAGGAGAAGTCCGCGCTGTCGTCCGGACCGGACGGATGGCGCACACGCTCGATCTCTTCCCAGTCCGCCGGCGCGATCGCGGCAAGACGGGTGTCGCCCTCCGGCCGCGCGTGAACTTCGGTGATCTCCAGCCGGTCGGCGATGTCCATCGATTGCGCATAGATTTCCGCGCCGCCGATGACGACGATTTCCGTGGCCAAACGCCGCAGCGCATCGCCGGTGGCGATGGCGCGCGCATTCGAAAGCGACGTCGTCACCACCGCACCCGGGCTGCGAAAGCCGGCATCGCGCGTCACCACGATGTTGGTCCGTCCGGGCAGCGGCCGGCGCAGCGACTGGAAGGTCTTGCGGCCCATCACGACGGGCTTGCCGATCGTCAGTGCCTTGAACCGCTGCATGTCGGATTTCAACCGCCAGGGAAATCCGCCCCCGGCGCCGATCACGCCATTGTCGGCGACGGCGACGATGAGGACGATTTCAATGGCACTTTTCACCGGACCCGCATTACGCAGCTAGCCGATATATCAAAGCATCGTCGATAAGCACGCCATCGACCACGTTGCGACTAAAGCGGAGAACGGACGTACCATCGACCTTGACCACCCTGCTCATGGCGGCGAGCATCTTGTCCTGCGGTGGAACAAGCTTGACCCGCGACAAATCGAGCCGCTTTCGCAGATCCCCTCGTCTGTCCAGGGAAACGGCAAGCTCAAGCAAAGCTTGCTGCAGATTTTTCTCCGCCTTCGGAGTTCGAATGACCAACCGCCACTCTTCAATGTCGGGGAAGAAAATCCACGCCGCGGCCGTCACCGGAAATTTGGCCTCGTCGAGTATCCGAAGCAGCTCGCGTCCCATCTCGACGTCAGCATCTACCAGAATTGCCGCAGCCATCTCATTACTCCGTATTGCGGACTCTCTATAGCATCTCGCATCGCAGCCGCGGCAACGACATCGACCATATCATAGCGCGCGTCGACCGACCATTCGCTCACGATCGACCAACGGACATCAAACTCGGGATTATCCCGCTCCGTTTTGAGCAATTCGGACAAACCGGCCAAACCCACTAGCTTTGCTATCTCGTGGTCCAGAAAACCTCTCAAAACTGCCTTGTCGGGTATCGTTTCCGCGACCATTTGGCGGGCAATGCAAGCCTTGAGGCCAAGTTCAATCCCGTAGCCGTATAGATAGTATGAATTGGAATAGCGTTGGCTCTCGAACAAGAGCCGGGCGTCTTCGACCTTGGCGGTGGCTAGACGCTGAAGCGTAGCTCTCGGTAGTGCAACCATGATCTACACCGCGACCTCGGCCTTGATGTGCGGGTGCGGGTCGTAGCCTTCGAGCACGAAATCTTCGTAGCGGAAGCCGAAGATGTCGTTCACCTCCGGATTGATCTTCATCACCGGCAGCCGCCGCGTCGGCCGCGTCAGTTGCAGCCGGGCCTGATCGAGATGGTTCGAATAAAGATGCGCATCGCCAAGGCTGTGCACGAAGTCGCCGGGCTCGAGGCCCGTGACCTGCGCGACCATCAGGGTAAGCAGCGCATAGGAGGCGATATTGAACGGCACGCCGAGGAAGACGTCGGCCGAACGCTGATAGAGCTGGCACGACAATTTGCCGCCCGCGACATAGAACTGGAACAGGCAGTGACACGGCGGCAGCGCCATCCTGTCGACATCGGCCGGATTCCAGGCGCTGACGATCAGTCGCCGCGAATCCGGGTTGCGCCGGATCATGTCGACGACATTGGCAATCTGGTCGATGCTGCGGCCGTCGGGCGCCGGCCATGACCGCCACTGCGATCCGTAGACCGGGCCGAGGTCGCCGTTGGCGTCGGCCCATTCGTCCCAGATCGTCACACCGTGATCCCGGAGGTATTTGACGTTGGTGTCGCCCTTGAGGAACCAGAGCAGCTCGTACACGATCGCCTTCAGCGGCAGCCGCTTCGTGGTGAGCATGGGAAAGCCCGAAGCGAGGTTGAAGCGCATCTGGTGACCGAAGATCGACAGCGTGCCGGTGCCGGTGCGGTCGTGCTTTTCCGCGCCGTCCGACAGAATCCGTTCGAGCAGGTCGTGATATTGATTCATGGCGAGGTGTCGCGGACGCTGGCCGGGGTTCGAGGCCGTCAATTGTAGCCGCCGCTGCCGCCACCCGGCAGCGCCGATTCGGCCGAGGACCCGATTATACCCCGAAAAGTGCGCATCCGGCCGGCGGACGGCAAGGGGTGATCCGGGATTTCCGTCATCCGATCAACCCGGCAAACCCGAGCAGTCCGCCGGCCACCAGCAGCCAGAGCGGATTGATCGGGGTCGCAAAGGCCATCACGGCCGCGCCGGCGGTGACCAGCGCAGCCATCAGGGTCCGATCCGAGGTCAGCGCCAGCACCAGGCCGCTTGCGCCCATCAGGCCGATCGACAGGGGAACCAGCGCCGCCTGGATGATCGCGGGCCATCGTGAATGGCTCGACCGCGTCAGCATACGGCTGACGGCAAAAGCGAGGATGGCGGTCGGGACGCACATCGAAAGGGTCGCTACCAGCGCGCCGGCGACGCCGGCGACGGCATAACCGATCAGGGTGACGATCAGCACGTTCGGCCCCGGCGACAATTGCGAGATCGCGAACACGTCGGCAAATTGGGTGTCGCTCAGCCAGTGGTGAACATCGACCGCGACCCGGTGCATTTCCGGAATGGCGGAGTTCGCGCCGCCCACCGCAAACAGCGACATCAGCCCGAACGTCCATGCCAATGCCCAAATCGGATGGCCGTCCGAATTCATGCCGCGACCCGACGCCGCATCGCCAATGTGATGGCAACGCTGAGCGGGATTGCCACCAGCAGCACCGCCGCCAGCGGCAGTCGTACCACACCGATAGCAATAAACACCGCGGCCAGGACCACAAGTCCGACAAGGTCGCGCCGCCCGATCAGCGGCATCACCATGCGGAAGACCACAGCGAACAAAAGACCGACCGCGGCGCAGGACACCCCGGCCAGAATGCGTCGCAGCGCATCGACTTCACCGAACTGTGCATAGAGCACCGCGAGGATGGTCACGATCACGACGGGCGGGCCGACCAGCCCGGCAAACGCCGCAATCGCGCCGGCGACGCCGCGAAAGCGCGAACCGAACACCACCGAGAGGTTGACGATGTTGGGACCGGGCAGGAAATGGCACAGCGCGAAGGTCTCGTTGAACTCGTCGGCACTCATCCAGCGGTGTTGGTCGACGATGGCGCGCCGCGCGAATACCAGCACGCCGCCGAAACCCGCCAGCGACATCCTGGCGAACGCGACAAACAGCACGATCAGGCCGGGAGGTGTCGAGTTCAGGTTTTCCGGCGCCGCCAGGGCGGCCGGCGGCGAATCCGAAGGCATCGCCAACACTTAGAACGGCGACCGGACGAGGCCAACCCATAATCCCGGGTATTCCACCGACGCATTGAGGAGGCGATGTTCCGGGCCGGCAGGCCCAGCCAAGGCCCTGTATTTCTCAACACTTGCACCCTATATTGAGGGTGCCGGTTCGCCGGCTATGGAAATAAATTGCCGTCGCAATAAACCATTCGGACCCGGGGGCAGCACCCGGCGCCTCCACCCAAGCCCGTGACCTCGGTGCGGGCTTCGGCGGGGGCGAAACAGGATCGACGAGGGCGTAAAGGGCGTGTTTTTTCTCGGTATGGTTCCGCCGTTATCGGGCTATGCAATAGTTGCAAACGACAACTATGCTCCGGTTGCTCAGGCTGCGTAACGCAGTTTGAAAG
>DASUIA010000165.1:0-3256 GCA_036273255.1 Bradyrhizobium sp. | reverse complement strand
GCCGATGCGAGCTTCTTTCCCTCGATTGGATCGGTCAATCCAACCCTGACCATCATCGCCAATGCGCTGCGCGTGGCCGACAGGATTGCCGCGCGCCTCTGATCCCGGATTTCATTCCTTCAGGAGCCATCATGGACTATTTGCAAACCCAGGGCATCCGCCTGCCGCGCCTCGGGCTCGGGACCTATCGCATGCAGGGCGACGTCTGCCGCGCGGCGGTCGAAAGCGCGCTCGGTCTCGGCTACCGGCACATCGACACCGCGGAAATGTATGGCAACGAGGACGCCATCGGTGCGGCGATTGCCGCCTCGCGCGTCGCGCGCCAGGACCTCCACGTCACCACCAAGGTCTGGAATGAAAACCTCGCGCCGGATGCGATCCGCAGGGCGTTCGATGCCAGCCTGAAAAAGCTGCGGCTCGATCATGTCGATCTTTATCTCGTGCACTGGCCGGCGAAGCGGATGGACCTGCCGGCGATGTTCGAAACGCTGGTCAGGCTGAAGGAGGAGGGCCGCACCCGCGCCATCGGGGTTGCCAATTTCAACATTGCGCTGCTCAGGACCGTGGTCGAGGAGATCAGGGCCCCGATCGCCTGCAATCAGATCGAGTATCACGTGATGCTCGATCAGACCCCGATCCGGAAATATCTCAAGGCGAAATCGATCCCGCTGGTGGCCTATTGCCCGCTGGCACAAGGCCGTGCCGCCAGCAATCAGGAGCTGATCGCAATCGGCAGGAAGCACGACGCCACCGCCGCCCAGGTGGCGCTGAAATGGCTGCTCGATCAGGATGAGGTGGCTGCGATCCCGAAGGCGTCACGCCGCGAGAGCCAGGCGGCCAATCTCGGCGCGCTGAACCTGACGCTCGACGATGCGGACCGGAAGGCGATCGCGGCGTTGCCGAAAGACCAGCGATTTGTCAGCCCCGGATTTGCCCCGGCCTGGGATTGATACCAACGGCCCTGCGCAATTGACTCATCATGCCCGCGCTTGTCGCGGGCATCCACGTCTTGAAACCCGAACAGCATGAAAGACGTGGATGGCCGGACAGGTCCGGCCAATCACGAAGATAGAGAGTCATCATTCGGGACCGTTGGTATGGTCGAGAAAAAATCGCCCCTCGCGGGGCCATCGGCCTCGCCTCAGCCTGCATCACGCGATGGTCGACGACCACGCCGGTGCGGTGGCGCCATCGTCGCAAGGTTTACATTCGGCCGCGCTTCTCGACATTTGCGCTGCGCGCCGGCACGCCGAATTCGCGACGGCAGACCTCGGCCAGCACGGCGACGCCCTCGCGGATCTGCTGATGTGACGGGCTGGCGAAGCACAGCCGCAACCGGCTGCCGGCATAGGCCTTGTCGGTGCACCATTCCGGCCCCGGATTGATGGCGACGCCGGCGGCAAGCGCGGCCTGGTAGAGCTTCAGCGTGTCGACCTGGTCCGGCAGCTTCACCCAGAGGAAGATGCCGCCTTTGGGATCGTCGAATTCGGCCGCCGTGCCGAACTGCTCGTTGAGTGCCTCCATCAGCGTGTCGAGCTTGGCACGCAGGCCGCGCGTCAGCTTGGGCACATGCGTGGTGAAGTGCGGCGCGCAATATTCGGCGAGCACCATCTGTTCGAGTGCACCCGAACCCGCGTCGGTCTTGAGTGCCAGCATCCGCGACAGCATCTGCCACGGCGCGACGATGAACCCGACCCGCAGCGCCGGCGCGATCGACTTGGAAAACGAGCCGATATGGATCACCCCGCCGGTCCGGTCCATCGCATGGATCGCGGGCGGGCGCTCGCCGTCCCAGATCAGGTCGGCATAGCAATCGTCCTCGAAGATCGGCACGCCGTATTGTCGTGACAGCTTCAGAAGCTCGGCGCGTCGCGGCTCCGGCATGATGGTGCCGGTCGGGTTCTGCACGGTCGGGATGGTGTAGATGTATTTCGGCGTGATGCCGCGATGTCCGAGGTCGGCGAGTGCGGCGCCGAGCGCGTCCATCCGCATGCCCTGATGGTCGAGCGGGATGCCGACCGCATTGACCCCAAGCCGGGTCAACCGGTTCAGCGATCCCTGATAGGTTTCCCGCTCGATGATCACGGTGTCGCCGCGCGCCAGCAAGGTCTGGTTGACGAGATCGAGCGCCTGCAGCGAGCCGGAAACGATCAGGATGTCGTCGGCGGCGCAGTTCATTCCGGCGTCCCGCTTCAACTTGGCGGTGAGAAATTCACGCAGCGGCCGGTAGCCCTGCGGACCGCTGGCGAGCCCATAGGTGGCAAGCGTCCTGCCTTCGCGTTTCAGAACGGCATTGACCGCATCGATCAGGCCGTCGACCGGGACCTGGTCGGGGTCGTTGTTGCCGCCGATGAAGCTGTATCTGGCAAGGCCGGTCCACCGCGCCGCGGGCGCGGGCAGCCCGGCCGGAAGCAGCGGCGCGAAGTCGAACATTGCGGTCATGAGCGGCATCTCCCACATACTCTTGTGCCGGCGACCATGACGATCGCGACTGGACTTCGTCAACGCTTTTCCGGGGGTCGAACCGGGCGGTCAGGGTGTGATCGAGCGATGCTCGGGCGTCGCCATGCCCTGCGTCATGACGCTGGCGCAGTTCCGTCAACCCGGCTAATGCTCCTGGCATCATGTGAGACCCCTCAATGGCCGATCCAGTCCAGCAAGTGTTGCAGGCTTTCGCCAGTGGCGAACTCGTCGTCGTGACCGATGACGATGACCGCGAGGGCGAGGGCGACCTGATCGTCGCGGCGTCGCTGTGCACCGCCGAGAAAATGGCATTCATCATTCGTCACACCTCGGGCATCGTCTGCGCCCCGATCACCCCCGAAGAAGCGCGCCGGCTGCGGCTCGATCCGATGGTCGCGCACAATGAATCCAGCCACACCACCGCGTTCACGGTATCGATCGACTACAAGCCCGACGGGGGCACCGGCATCTCGGCCGACGAGCGCGCTTCCTGCTGCCGCGCGCTGGCGAACCCGAATGCCGGCGCCGCCGATTTTGCCCGTCCCGGCCACGTCTTCCCGCTGATCGCCCGCGACGGCGGCGTGCTGCTGCGCTCCGGTCATACCGAAGCCGCCGTCGACCTCTGCAAGCTGTCCGGCCTGCCGCCGGTCGGCGTCATCAGCGAGCTCATGAACGACGACGGCACCGTGATGAAGGGCGAGCAGGTGGCGCGGTTCGCCGCCGCCCACAAGCTCAGGCACGTCACCATCGCCGATATGATCGCCTACCGTCAGGCGCGCGAGAAGCTGATCGA
>DASUIA010000164.1:0-4511 GCA_036273255.1 Bradyrhizobium sp. | reverse complement strand
GAGTGTCGCACCGGTGAGGGCGCCATTGAAGGCTTGGAATGGCGAACCCGGCTCGACGCTGATCGCGACCGGCGCACCAGTGATCACTGCATGCTTCGCGGGATCGGTGTACATCGCGAAGAGACTTTCGGCTGGGGCCGGCAGGACGACCGATTGGGAAATGACGGTTCGCATGGGACACTCGCTTCGTCCTTAGATACCGGTCAGCGCAGGCCGTCCGGGGGCCAGTGGGCCGCCTGATGCTCCTTGCGTGAGTATATAGTGCGCATAAGTGCGCATACGTCCTGTGAGCAGTCGGTTCATTGGCACCGAACACGAACCATTCGGCCTTGACCAAGCCACCGCCCAAGGGGGCCGGGGATTGCTGATACTGGCCGGCAAAGTTGCACTCGCCAATCGTGCGACGGATGTTCTGCAGAACGGCGAGCGGCTCGCGCCGGATGCAAGGCCTCGCCCAGACGGCGAGTGAAGCATTGCGGTCCGCGCCCACATGGGGCATGGGCGAGCCTCGGCGGTGGCAGAGTATCCACTGGCCAGACCGGCCGTCGCGACTACTACCGGACGCCGACCGGCGTTTTCCTGCATCCCGATGCAATCCTCGACTGGCGCGCCGAGGGCACGTTCAATACGCAACACATCCGCGCTCTCGGGCTCAAGGGCATGCGGGTGTGGGATTCGGTTGGCAACCCGCGACAAAGGCTGGGGAACGGGTGAAGAGCAAGGCGAGATTCGGCTGCTAATGCATGCGACCGATCCGGACTAGCTCGAACAGCGTCTCGGCCGTCCCGCCTCCAAGGGATGCGTGCTGATCCCCGCCGCCATGAATCGTTGTCGCGAGGCTCGGGTGAAAAGGTGATTGTAATCGCACAAGCTAACCTTCAGTCGCCGAATAGATAATCGAGGTCCTCAACCGCAAGGCTTCCGACGGCGGCGCCCGAATCGAGGGTCGCGGCAGCAAGCCGGTCCTTTTTATCCTGCAACTCGATGATCCGCTCTTCGACCGTGTCGGCGGCGATCAGTTTATAGACAAAGACAGGCTTTGTCTGGCCGATCCGGTGGGCTCGGTCGGTCGCCTGGTGCTCGACCGCCGGGTTCCACCACGGGTCGTAATGGATCACCGTATCGGCTGCGGTGAGGTTCAAGCCGCGGCCTCCCGCTTTCAAGCTGATCAGGAAAACTGGGACCGCCCCCGACTGAAAACGGCTGATCGGGTCGGCTCGATCGCGAGTGGCGCCGGTCAACTCGACATAGTCGATTTCAGCCGTAGCAAGTTCGGGCTTGATCAAATCGAGCATCGAGGTGAACTGCGAAAACACCAGCACTCGCCGGCCTTCGCTCGCCAGTTCACGCAACATCTGCATCAGGGCCGCGAGCTTGCTGCTCGTCACCGCCGGCGCCGCCTCCGCCTCGCCCCGCGATCCCGAGAGTGCCTTTCGCATTGCCGTGAGCTTGATTAGGCGCGGGTCGCAGCACACTTGCCGGAGCTTTAACAGCGCATCGAGCACGATGATCTGGCTACGTTCGAGCGAATGGGCCGCAATCGCGCGCCGCACCCTTTCGTGCATCGTTAGACGTATCGTCTCGTAAAGATCGCGTTGATCGCCTTCGAGCACAACTCGTTGCACGATCTCGGTCTTCGCCGGTAGATCGGCCTCGACCTCGCCTTTTGTTCGCCGTAACAGAAAGGGCTTCAAGCGCCGTGCCAGCAGCGATCGGCGGGCGTCATCGCCGTTCTTCTCGATTGGCGTGCGAAAACGTCGAGCAAACCCACGCCGGTCGCCCAGTAGCCCCGGCATCAAAAATGCAAATTGCGACCAGATCTCGCCGAGGTTGTTCTCGACTGGGGTTCCCGACAAACAGAGGTGGTGGCGGGCATTCAGCTGGCGTACCGCGCGCGACCATTTCGCTTCGGGGTTTTTGATCGCCTGCGACTCGTCAAGAACCACGATATGCCACTGGAGGCCGCGCATGATCTCGATGTCTCTCGCCAGAACCGTGTAGGTCGTGACAACAAGATCGGCGCCGCCGACCTCCTCGCGCCGTTCGTGGCGGTCGAGCCCGTGCCATACGACGAGCCGCAAATTCGGAGTGAATTTCGCCGCCTCCGCCATCCAATTGGCGACAAGGCTCGTTGGTACGACGACGAGCGCCGGGCGGTCGAGCCTCCCCGCGGCGTGCTCCACCGCTATGTGGGCGAGGGTCTGCGCGGTTTTCCCCAATCCCATATCGTCGGCGAGGATGCCTGCCATGCCACTTGCGCGCAGATCCTGCAGCCAATCGAGACCCTGTTGCTGATAGGGCCGCAGCCCCGTGGTGAAAGAGGGGGGCGGCGCCACTCGCGGCAGCGTCGCGCCGCCCTGGAGCTTGCGCGCATAGTCGCGGATCGCTGCTGCATTTTCCCAGCGCGTCGTCGCCAAGGGTTCGAGGTCGATGATGCTTGCCACCTCGGCCGTCGGCAGGACCATTGCGCCCGCCGCGGTAAGCCTCCCGGCATCGGCCATCTCAGCGATGATTGCGAGGAGCTTTCCAACCCGCTCCGCCGGCAATGCCACGAGGCGGCCGTCATCGAGCGGCGCGTGGACCCGACCTTCGGTGACAGGTACTCCCCTAATCCCGCCTCTTTCGAGCAAGCCGACGAGGATCGGCAATAGCGGCACACGTTCGCCGTCGACATCGATCCCCATGTCGAGCGAAAACCATCCATCCCTGGTATCGGCGATGTCGGCGTGCCATTCGCTCCCGGCTTCGACGGGCCGTGTCCCGAACTCGGCGGCGATTTCGATTTGCCAGTCCGCGTTTTCGAGCGCCGGCAGCGCGGTCGCGATAAACTGTTGCCAGAGCTCGGCCAAGTCGCGGCCTTGGAACAAAAAGATGCGCGCGCCACGCGCGCCGCTTTCGGCGGCAAGCCGCATCATCGAAAGACCGCATTGTCGCAACCGCTCGATTGCGGCTGCCTCGCCGACACGGTCGCGACGGTAAAAGACTTCGGCGCCAGGATTACGGGCGAATTGCCGCTCGTCTTCCAGGTCGACGCTTGCCTCGCCATACAGAAAGCGAAGCTGCGCGATGTCGATCGCCACGCCCCCTGTGCCGGCGGGCGGGGTAGCCTTGAACAAGGTCAAATGGGGAACCGGCCTACCCTCAACGATGACCGCGGGGGCCGCCGACAGATCGCGTTTGGTGGGCGGCTGGTTTGAGCGGCCTCGCACCTCTCTAGCCCGCGCGGTGGTGGCCGGGTGACGCGGTTCGGAGGCGATGAGCCTCGCGCGCCCGACCGCACCGGTTTTGGCATCGACATACCACGCGACCGTCCCCTCGATGATCGCACTCCCTTTTGAAAGGCCGATGGCGATCGGGCGGCCGGTGTGCGGGCTGCGCAGGGCTCGGAAGTCTCGCGGAAAGTTCCTCACAAGAGGTGCCCCAGAGGACGCCCAGCGCGCGTGTCCGGTCGCCAGCATCTGCTCAATGACGCGATCGACGAGGGCGCGTTGAGAGGCTGCGACCCCGATCCGGTGCTGGTCCGCACCGTCGAGGAGGCGACAGAGCGCCCGGCCAGCGGCGTCGGTTTCGCCGGCGGCAGCAGCCGGGCTGCATTCGGCAGCGGTTCGCACGCCGCCTTCAACGGTCTCGGCAAAGACGGTGACAAAAATCGCCTGATCTTCGCTTCCGGGTTCGAGCGCGAAGACGATGCGGCGCTTGTGGGCGGTGGTGAAGGCAAGATCAAAGAGCGAGTGTTGCACCGGACGCCGCCAGGTCGGATCGCGCTCTAGTGCGGCCAAAGCCGCCGCCGCGCGATGGACGCAGGCGGCCTCGCCTGGGGCAGGTTCTTGAGCCCGCCGAGCTTGGGGAAAGGGCATGGGGTCGCAGGTTCCCAGGAAGGCAACCCGTCGGCCTGTCTGGGTTGGATTCAAGGTGACACGGCGGTGCTCCCCGTCCGCTACGATCGTGGCCTCGATCGCCGGGCCGGTGATGGTAAGGTCGACGGCACCAGCGCCCAGCAACCGCCTCCCCTCCGCGAGCATCGCCTCACCAAAGGTGCTGACAAGATCCTCCTCGGCGAATCGGACGCGGCGAATCCTCGGCTCAGGCTTCTGCTGCTTTGCGGCGGCGGGCCGGCTCATGATTGGAAGATCCCTCTAGGCCAATAAGATGCGGCAGGCGACGGCATGCGAGCGTAAAATGAAGCGACTCTGCGTCTGAATCGTCCGTTCAGTTTACACCCCGACCGCCCTGAAGATGGGACAGCGCTCTTTTTGGTGTTGCTGGCGCCCTTGATCACGCAGGTCGAGTTCGACCGCGATGTAGCCCCGCGTCGTCGCGCGCTCGGCGCGGCCGCTCAGCAGGCCATTTTCGCCTTCGTATCGGCCGCTCTCGGCCTGCTTGCGCTGATCCTAACGGTGGCCGCGGTTCACACTGTCGGCGCCGCAATCGTGCCGGGATGCTTCGGAAATCGCGGGCTTTCGTGCCGCGGTACTAAAAGTTCGAATCCATCTCCCTCCAGCAAAGAGTCT
>DASUIA010000163.1:0-2399 GCA_036273255.1 Bradyrhizobium sp. | reverse complement strand
GGCGATATCGCGAGCCTGTTTGTCGCTTCGGGCGCTGGATACATTGATCGGCCCCATGTCATTTCCATGTTCGTCAAAGATCTCGGCAGTGTACTTGCTGTACCGCAGCATGCCGCCGGCGTTTTTGCTGTCTTGCATGGTGAGCCTCTTGTGATCCGCACGCTTGCCCGGAGCATAATATAGGAGACCCGAAAGGAAACGATCGTCAAGGCCGGCAAATTTCAAACGCTTCCAATCTGCCGTCATTGGCGTGCTGCTTCAGCCGTGAGCGCGAAGAAATCGCAGATCGCGGCAGCGAAGCTCGATCGCCCTGCCGGAGAATGAATTTCCAGGAGAATGCGACGCAACCGAACCCTGTTCCATCGGGAACCATGCATTCCGTCGGCGGTTGACCTTGCTGAAATTCGTGGTGAGGCGGTGAGACAATGACGCCGGACGGCATTAGGCGCGCCTACAGGATGGATATGCTGCTCGCCGCCGCAATGGTGATCGGGGGACTTGCCATCGCGGCTGCTTCGATCGCCGAGATCGAGGCCGGCGACAGCCAGCACATGGCGCAGGCGACGCAACCCCTGCAAGGGAATCCCGCGCCGCCAGATCAGGACAAGGCTCCCGCGGAATCCAAGCCCGGCGGCGAGCGCCCGACCACGCCGGCGCCTCAGCCTGCGCGCCCCGACCCGCAGGCCCAAAAGGAAGGCGCGACGCCCGCGCTACCGCCTGCGCCAGCAGAAAAGACCGGACCGCCGATCAAAGAAAAATAAGTTCGAGAGACGGTAGCGCCCCATACGTTCAGCGTACCAGCACATTACGGAACTGCCAGGGATCGCTGCCGTCGATGTCTTCGGGGAACAGGCCGGGCCGGTCGGAGAGCGGGGTCCAGTCGGTGTAGTAGCCCTTCACCGGACCGAGATAGGGCCGCTGGATTTCCAGACAGCGGCGGAAGTCCATCTCATCGGCCTCGACGATGCCGGCCTCCGGATTTTCCAGCGCCCACACCATTCCGGCGAGCACCGCCGACGACACCTGCAGGCCGGTGGCGTTCTGGTAGGGCGCGAGCCCTCGGGTTTCCTCGATCGAGAGCTGCGATCCGTACCAGTAGGCATTCCTGCCATGGCCGTAGAGCAGCACCCCCAATTCGTCGATGCCGTCCTCGATCTCGTTCTCGCCGAGGATGTGCCATTTCGGCTGCATCTTGCCGGTCGCGCCGAATATTTCGTGCAGCGACAGCACCGCGTCATTGGCGGGGTGGTAGGCGTAGTGGCAGGTCGGGCGGTACACCACGCGCTGGCCGTCGCGAACCGTGAAATAGTCCGCGATCGAGATCGACTCATTGTGGGTGACGAGAAAGCCATATTGCGCGCCCGGCGTCGGACACCATGAGCGGACCCTGGTATTGGCGCCCGGCTGCAGCAGATAGATCGCAGCCTGGCACCCGGTGTCGTGCTTGCGGCCATTGTCCGGCATCCATTTTTCGTGGGTGCCCCAGCCGAGCTCGGCCGGCTGCATGCCCTCGGAGACGAAGCCCTCCACCGACCAGGTGTTGACGAACACGTTCATCGGCTTCGGCTTCTTCGAACGCTGGGTGTCGCGCTCGGCGATATGGATACCCTTGACGCCGAGCTTGTGGGCAAGCTGGCCCCAGCCTTCGCGGCTCTTCGGCTCGTTGAACGGCGTGTTGGTGTCGCGGGCGATGTCAAACAGCGCCTGCTTGACGAACCAGGACACCATGCCCGGATTGGCGCCACAGGTGGAAACCGCCGTCGGTCCGCCCGGGCTGCCATGCTTGGCCGCGAGCAGCGTCTCGCGCAGCGCATAGTTCGAGCGCTTCTCGGGACCGATATTTTTGTCGAAATAGAAGCCGAGCCAGGGCTCGATGACGGTGTCGATGTAGAGCGCGCCGATCTCGCGGCACAGCGTCATGATATCGACCGAGGACGTATCCACCGACAGATTGACGCAAAAGCCCTGGCCGCCGCCGATGGTCAACAGCGGCACCAGCACCTCGCGGTAATTGTCCCTGGTCACGGCCTGCCGGATGAAACGGACGCCATGTTGCCTGGCGAGTTCGCCGTCCTCATGCGGATCGATGATGGCAAAGCGTGATTTGTCATAGTCGAAATGCCGTTCGATCAGCGGCAAGGTGCCTTTGCCGATCGAGCCGAATCCGATCATGACAACGGGGCCGGAAATCGTGGCGTGGATCGGCGCGGAAGGGCTCATCAAGGGGTCTCCTGGCGGCAGGCTGGCTATGGCGTGGAGGGATCAGGCTGAAGGTCGCTTGGCAGTCACTTCGATCTCGATCTTCATCTCGGGCTTGAGCAGACCGGCGACCACCAGGAGCGTTGCGGCGGGGCGGATCTCGCCGAGATTTTCGCCGCAGACCGCAAGCACAGCGTCGG
>DASUIA010000162.1:0-6612 GCA_036273255.1 Bradyrhizobium sp. | reverse complement strand
ACCCGGGTGCTCGCCAATACGCTGTTTGTCTATTTCATCATGCGCTTCGGCATCCGCGCCGGCGGCTTCGTGCCGAAGACCTATGTCCAGCAGGTGGTGGAGAATTCGGATTTCCGCAAATATGACGACGGATTGCGCATGATCCTCGATTGCACGCCGCAATTGGAGCGCGAATTGACGCAGCGCCTCAGTGCGGCCGCCTCGGCCGGAATCGCGCGATATGGCCTGCACCGGCAGGACGCGGCGATGATGACCTGCTTTACCCCCTCGGCGTTGCGCAGCGACCATGTGCATTTCATCGATGGCGCGCGCGGCGGCTATGCCTCGGCGGCGATGGCACTGAAGGCTACGGCGGTCTGATGCGTGGCCCGATCAATCCGGCCGTCGGGCCCCGCTATTCGGCATGAGCAAAAATGATGCCAATAAAATACATCTTTTTGACGAGCGCGGACGGCCGCCGGCCCCCGTCATCGCAATTTACAGTTTTAATCCCGATGGAACCTTCTATAACGATTCCCGTTGAGTAACGTCTCCCATCATTGCCGGACATCCTCCCATGACCTTCACCCTCCCCAACCTGCCTTACGCCCATGACGCCCTCGCGCCCCATATGTCGAAGGAAACGCTGGAATATCACCACGACAAGCATCACCAGGCCTATGTGACCAACGGCAACAACGCGATCAAGGGCACGGAATTCGAGGGCAAATCCCTCGAAGAGATCGTGAAGGGCTCGTTCGGGAAGAATGCCGCGGTCTTCAACAATGCCGGCCAGCATTACAACCATTTGCATTTCTGGAACTGGATGAAGCCCCATGGCGGCGGCAGCAAGCTGCCCGGCCGGCTGGAAAAAAAGATCACCGAAGACCTCGGCGGGTTCGAGAAATTCAAGACCGATTTCGCCGCCGCCGGCGCCGGCCAGTTCGGTTCGGGATGGTGCTGGGTCGCGGTCAAGAACGGCAAGCTCGAGATTTCCAAGACGCCGAACGGCGAGAATCCCCTGGTTCACGGCGCGACGCCGATCCTCGGCTGCGACGTCTGGGAGCACTCCTACTACATCGACTACCGCAACCGCCGTCCGGATTACCTCAAGGCATTCCTCGATCATCTGGTGAACTGGGAGTATGTCGAGCAGTTGTTGTCGAAAGCCTGAGACGGCCGGATCGACGGATCTGGGGCGGCAGCAATGGTTGCCGCCCTTTCGTTTTGGGAACCTTTGCGATGAACTACGTGCTGGTGTTTTTCGGCGGCGGCCTCGGCGCGTCGCTGCGCCATTTCATCAACATCGCGTGCGCGCGCTGTGTCGGCACCGACTTTCCCTATGGCACCTTCATCATCAACATCACCGGCTCGACGGTGATGGGCCTGATCGCCGGTCTTGCTCTGGTCCGCCATCTGGCATGACCGTGGGCCCGGGTTCCGCCCAATGGACACCCGTTATGTTATAATATAACGTTTTGCCATGCCTCACTCCCACGCCCACGGACATGACCACGGGCACGCGCATGCACACAGTCACGGGCCGGCATCTCCGCACCCGGCCCAGGCGGCGCCCTGGTCGATCCTGCGCATGACCGTTGCCGCCCGATTGGGTGCTGCGCTGATGGTCAGCGCCGTGCTGTGGGCCGCGGTGTGGCTGGCGATGAGGTGAGCATGGCCGCGCAACTGCAATTCCGCGACGTCACGCTCGGCTATGATCGCCATCCGGCGGTGCATCATCTCAATGGCGAGGTCGCCTCGGGCGCGCTGGTTGCGGTGGTAGGCCCCAACGGTGCCGGCAAATCGACGCTGTTTCGCGGCATCGTCGGCATCCTCAGGCCGCTTTCGGGCTCGATCCTGCGTGGCGATCTCGATGTCCGGGATATCGCCTATCTGCCGCAAACCGCGGACATCGATCGCAGCTTTCCGATTGCGGTGTTCGATTTCGTCGCCACCGGGCTTTGGCGCAGCACCGGCTTTTTCGGCGGCATGAACCAGGGCGCGCGCGAACGGATCACCCAGGCGCTCGCGGCCGTGGGCCTCAATGGCTTCGAGAACCGCCCGATCGGGACGCTGTCCGGAGGCCAGATGCAGCGTTTGCTGTTTGCCCGGGTGATGCTGCAGGACGCGTCGGTGATCGTGCTCGACGAACCGCTCAATGCCATCGACGCCAGAACGGCGGCCGATCTGCTGGCGTTGGTGCGGCGCTGGCATGCCGAGCGGCGCACGGTGCTGGCGGCGCTGCATGACATCGATCTGGTGCGCGCCAACTTCCCCGAAACCCTGCTGATCGCGCGGGGCAAGGTCGCCTGGGGCGCGACGGCCGAGGTGCTTACATCTGAAAATCTCCTGGAAGCGCGTCGGATGTGCGAGGCCTTCGACGACAGCGCGGCGGCCTGCGCCGTCGACGACCTGCCGTCGCGGGCCGCCTGACCGTGATGATCTACGATGCGTTGATCGCGCCCTTCACCGAATTCGAGTTCATGCGCCGGGCGCTGGCGGCGGTGATCGCGCTGGCGCTGGGCGGCGCACCGATCGGGGTGTTCCTGATGCTGCGGCGAATGAGCCTGGTCGGCGATGCCATGGCGCATGCCATCCTGCCGGGCGCGGCTATCGGCTTTCTGCTGTCGGGACTCAATCTGTTCGCGATGACGACCGGCGGCCTGATCGCGGGATTTACGGTCGCGATTCTGGCCGGCGTGGTCGCCCGCACCACCGAGTTGAAGGAAGACGCCTCGCTCGCCACGTTCTATCTGGTTTCACTGGCAAGCGGCGTCACCATCGTCTCGATCAAGGGCACCAATATCGATCTCCTGCATGTGCTGTTCGGCAATATCCTGGCAATGGACGACCAGACCCTGTTCGTGATCGCGTTCAACACCACGATCACGCTTCTGGTGCTGGCGGTGATCTATCGCCCGTTGGTGATCGAAAGCGTCGATCCGGTGTTCCTGCGCACCGTGAGCCGGGCCGGCGCGCCGGCGCATCTGGCGTTTCTCGCGCTCGTCGTGGTCAATCTGGTCAACGGCTTTCACGCGCTCGGCACCTTGCTCGCGGTCGGCTTGATGATCCTGCCTGCGGGCATCGCGCGATTCTGGTCGCGCGACATTACCGGCATGATCTGCATTGCGGTGGCGAGCGCGGCCGTCTCGGGCTATGCCGGACTGGTCCTGTCGTTCCAGACCCGGGTGCCTTCCGGGCCGGCGATCATCCTGGTGGCCGCGGCGCTGTACATCGCATCCGTGCTGTTCGGCAGCGTCAGCGGCATCGTGCGGCAGTTGTTTCCCGGCCGCCACCTCGAAGCGTAACGGGCCAGCCGATGCCGCGTCTTCCCGTCTGGCTGATCTGCTCGCTGCTCACGGCATCGGCGCTGCCCGCGCAGGCGCAAGACCGGTTGAACGTCGTCGCCAGCTTTTCGATCCTGGCCGATTTCGCGCAGAATGTCGGCGGTGAACGCGCCAGTGTCGCGACCCTGGTCGGTCCGGACAGCGACGTCCATGTCTACACGCCGGCACCGGCCGACGCGAGGAAGGTGGCGGATGCCAGACTGCTGATCGTCAACGGGCTCGGTCTGGAGGGCTGGCTTCCGCGGCTGGTGCAATCCTCCGGCGGCAAGGCCGCGATCGTGACCGCCACCCGCGGCATCGTGCCGCTCGAGGTCGGCGGCGCCGCCGATCCCCATGCCTGGCAATCGGTCGTCGATGCCAAGATCTATGTGGCCAATATCCGCGACGCGTTCGTCGCTGCCGACCCGCCCGACGCAGGGGTTTTTCGCAGCAACGCCGACGGTTATCTGGCGAAGCTCGATGCGCTCGACCGCGAGGTCCGGATCGCGGTCGAGCAGATCCCCGCAGCGCGCCGCAAAGTGATCTCGACCCACCGGGCCTTCGGCTATTTTGCCGCCGCCTATGGCATTCAATTCATCGCGCCGTTCGGCGTTTCCACGGATTCCGAGCCCAGCGCCCGCGATATCGCCGACATCATCAGGCGGATCAAAACCGCGAAAATCCCGGCGGTCTTCCTCGAAAACATCAGCGATGACAGGCTGATCAAACGGATCTCCGCCGAGACCGGTGCGCGCCTTGGTGGTACGCTCTATTCCGACAGCCTGACGGACGAAAAGGGGCCAGCCCCCACTTACATTGATATGGTCAGGCACAATATAAAGGCATTGACCAGCGCACTTGCAAATTAGGGGCAGGCCTGCCTGTCGCCGGCAGCGCTGCGAACTGCCGCTTTCGGAGTGATTATGCCAGAACCGACGTCCCAGAAAATTCCCGTGACCGTGCTGACCGGCTATCTCGGCGCCGGCAAGACCACCCTTCTCAACCGCATTCTGTCCGAAAATCACGGCAAGAAATACGCCGTCATCGTCAACGAATTCGGCGAGATCGGCATCGACAACGACCTCATCATCGGCGCCGACGAAGAGGTATTCGAGATGAACAATGGCTGCGTGTGTTGCACCGTCCGTGGCGACCTCGTGCGCATCATGGCAGGGCTGATGCGACGCAAGGGCAAGTTCGACGCCATCATCGTCGAAACTACCGGCCTCGCCGATCCGGCGCCGGTCGCACAGACCTTCTTCGTCGACGAGGACGTGCAAAAGCATGCGCGGCTCGACGCCGTGGTGACGGTGGCCGATGCGAAATGGCTGAGCGACCGGCTCAAGGATGCGCCCGAAGCGAAGAATCAGATCGCCTTCGCCGACGTCATCGTGCTCAACAAGACCGATCTCGTTTCCAGGCCCGAGCTCGCGGAAGTCGAGGCGCGGATCCGCGCCATCAACCCTTATGCCAAATTGCATCATACCGAGCGCTGCCGGGTGGCGCTGTCCGACGTGCTGGAACGCGGCGCCTTCGATCTCGATCGCATCCTCGAGATCGAGCCGGAGTTCCTCGAGGCCGGCGACGATCACGAGCATCATGATCACGACCACGACCACGACCATCACCATCATGATCATGGTCACCACCATGGCGGCCTTAAGCACTACCATGACGAGGACATGCAATCGCTGTCGCTGCGCTCGAGCAAGCCGCTCGATGCCACCAAGTTCATGCCCTGGCTGCAGAACCTGGTCGCCAGCGAGGGCCAGAAGATTCTGCGCTCGAAGGGAATTCTGGCCTTCAGCAACGATGATGATCGCTACGTGTTTCAGGGCGTACACATGATGCTCGAGGGCGATCATCAGCGGGCCTGGAAGGACGGCGAGCCGCGTGAGAGCCGCCTCGTCTTCATCGGACGCGAATTGCCCGAGCAGACCATCCGCGACGGCTTCGAGCAGTGCATCACCACGTGATGACGCAGCTCGATCGCGACAATTCCGCCTCCATCGCCTCCGTTGCCGACCGGATGCGGCCGGTCGCGATCGGCATGCCGGTGATCGCGGTCCATTTCCTGGGCGACCGCGCGGCCTTTGTCGGCGCCGAGGAGAATGTCGCGCTGGTGAACGGGGAGGGCGAGATTTCGCAGGTCGCGGTTCATGGCGGTGGCATCCTTTGCGTTGCATCCGATGGCAAGCGGATCGTCATGGGAGGCGACGACGGCAAGCTCGTCGCGCTGGACCAGGCCGGCGAGGTCACGGTGCTTGCGACCGATCCGAAGCGGCGCTGGATCGACAATGTCGCGCTTCATCCCGACGGCGCGGTGGCGTGGTCGGTCGGCAAGACGGCCTTCGTCCGCAGCGGACGGGCCGAGGACAGGTCGTTCGAGGTGCCGTCGACCGTGGGCGGGCTCGCCTTCGCACCGAAGGGTCTGCGGCTTGCGATCGCGCATTACAACGGCGTGTCGTTGTGGTTTCCGAACATGGCAGCGAACGCCGAATTCCTCGAATGGGCGGGCTCGCATCTCGGCGTCGTGTTCAGCCCGGACAACAGGTTTCTGGTCACCGCGATGCACGAGCCGTCGCTGCATGGCTGGCGGCTGGCCGATCACCGCCACATGCGCATGACCGGCTTTCCCGGACGGGTCAGGACGATGTCGTGGAGCGCGAGCGGCAAGGCACTGGCGACATCCGGGGCCGATGCCGTGATCCTGTGGCCGTTCGCCAGCAAGGACGGCCCGATGGGCAAGGAGCCGGCGATGTTCGCCCCGCTGCAGGCGCGCGTCTCCGTGGTGGCGTGTCATCCAAAGCAGGACATCCTGGCGGCCGGCTACCGCGATGGCACCATCCTGATGGTGCGGCTGACCGACGCCTCGGAAATCCTGGTCCGCCGCAACAGCGGAGCCGCAGTATCGGCACTGGCCTGGAACGCCAGGGGCACATTGCTGGCATTCGCCGCCGAGGATGGCGAGGCCGGGTTGCTGGAGGTTTAGTCGCTATCAGTTGAGATATTTATGCGGCTTCTGGTCCGGGTTTGGGCGCGGCCACTCGACTTCGGGACCTGCGGTGCGAACCTCGACAAGAGGCAACCCATGGCCTCTCCGGTAAATCCGGACGGCTGCCCGATTCAATCCACTTTCCTCCAGCCACTTTTCTCCCTCTCGCCTGGCGATATCGCGAGCCTGTTTGTCGCTTCGGGCGCTGGATACATTGATCGGCCCCATGTCATTTCCATGTTCGTCAAAGATCTCGGCAGTGTACTTGCTGTACCGCAGCATGCCGCCGGCGTTTTTGCTGTCTTGCATGGT
>DASUIA010000161.1:0-15468 GCA_036273255.1 Bradyrhizobium sp. | reverse complement strand
CCGTTGGTATGAGGCCTGCGCCGAGAAGCGCATCCCGGAAAGACGGTGTTGGTCGTTGGCTCCTCGCACAGCAATGACGATGGGCAGACGACGTCGGAAATCTGCTACGGCCGGAAGACCGCGGCTCCGGTGGTCGCCCTGGCTTCGAGATCGGCATGCGCCTTGGCGGCATCCTTCAGCGCGTAGGCGTGGTTGATCGGCACATGCAGCTTGCCGTTGATGACGGCGGCGAACAGGGTGTCAGCGGCCTCCAGCAATTCCGAACGCGTGCCTATGTAGTCGTTGAGCTTCGGCCGGGTTGCGAACAGCGAACCATGCGTGTTGAGTTCGGCGATGGCAAACGGCGGCACCGGACCCGAGGCGTTGCCGAAGCTCACGAACATGCCGCGCGGCTTCAGGCAGGACAGCGAGCCGGGAAACGTCGTCTTGCCGACGCCGTCGTAGACGACGTCGCAGAGTTCGTTGCGGCTGATCTGCCTTACGCGCGCGACGAAATCCTCTTCATTGTAGAGGATGACATGATCGCAGCCATTGGCGAGCGCGAGGTCGGCCTTGGCCTTCGAACCCACCGTACCGATGACATGGGCCCCGAGCGCTCTCGCCCATTGGCAGGCAAGCAGGCCGATGCCGCCTGCCGCGGCGTGGATCAGAATCCGATGGCCCGGTTCGATCCGGAACGTCTTGTGCAGGAGATACCAGACCGTCAGACCCTTCAACATCAGCACGGCGCCCTGCTCGTACGTGATATGGTCGGGCAGCTTGACCAGTTTTTCCCAGGAGATATTGCGTTCAGAGGCATAGGCGCCGAGGTTGTGATAGTAGGCGACGCGATCGCCGGGATGAAAATTGGTCACGCCAGGCCCGACCGCCACCACCTCGCCGGCAGCCTCGTTGCCGGCGACGAATGGCAGTTGCGGCGCCTTGTACAGACCGGTGCGGTAGTAGACGTCGATGAAGTTGAGGCCGACGGCATGCTGGCGGATGCGTACCTCGCCGGCCGCGGGTGGCGGCACGTCCACCGTCTCATAGACCAGTGCCTCGGGGCCCCCCACCTTGTGGATGCGAACGGCCTTGGTCATATCGGGTTCTCCTCGCGACGTTCTCGCATTGCGTTGCGATCGCAAGCGAAAGCCATCGAGGCCGGGTTGTCAACTCAGGGCCCGCAAAACCGCTGCGACGGATTAGCGGCGAGCATTCTTTCGATTGCGCTTGGCGAGGACGTTGAAGGCCTCGACCGCGGCCGAAAACGCGATCGCGAAATAAATGTAGCCGCGCGGGATGTGAAACTTGAATCCATCCGCCACCAGCGCGACCCCGATCAGCACCAGAAACGCCAGCGCCAGCATCTTGGTGGTCGGATGCTCCGCGACGAATCGCGCCACCGGGCCGGAGGAAAGGTACATCACGAGACAGGCGATGACGACCGCCGCGATCATGATCTCGAGGTCCTGCGCCATTCCGATCGCGGTGATGATGGAGTCCAGCGAGAACACCATGTCGATGACGATGATCTGGACGATCACCCAGAACATCGCACCGGCCTTTGGCGCATCGCCGCCCGTTGCCTCGCGCGCTTCCACTTCGGTATGGATTTCGTGGGTCGCCTTCGCGATCAGAAACAGCCCGCCGCCGATCAGGATGATGTCGCGCCACGACAGCGCCATGCCGTACACGGAGAGAACGGCCCGGGTCATCCCGATCAGCCACACCAGCAGGCTGAGCAGCAGGATGCGGAACAGCAGCGCCAGCAGAAGGCCGATCTGGCGCGCTCGCTTCGCCTGCGCCGGCGGGATGCGCGAAACGATCACCGACAGGAAGATGACGTTGTCGATGCCGAGCACGATTTCCAGCGCGGTCAGGGTCAGCAATGCCGCCCAGGCTTCCGGGCTGGACCATAACGCCATCATGCGCCGAACGACTCCATTCGGCGGATCACGGCATCGCTGCCCACGACATAGGCGGCGATCGCACAGAGACCGATGGTCGCGACGGCCCCAACCTGAAAATCGTTCGCCAGGGTGAAGACGACAAGCAGCGCCCAGACTCCGATCAGCGACAGCGTAAGCCCGCGCAGCCGCGTCACGCGGACGGGATGCAGGGTGTGAAACGGCGCGAATGTAAGGGCGATCAGCAGCGCGATGCCAAGGGTCGACAGCGCCGGCGGCCAATGCAGCAGAAAGAGGTAGAATGCAGCGGCGTTCCACAGCGCCGGAAATCCGCGGAAGCAATTGTCCGGCGCTTTCATGCGGCGATCGGCAAAATAAAGCGCGCCGGAGACGACGATGCCGATGCCGAGCAGTGGTGCGAAAAGCGGGAGCAGCAGGCCGCTGGCGGTGATCGCGTAGGCCGGCACGAAGACATAGGTCACGAAGTCGACGACGAGGTCGAGCACGTCGCCCGACCAGTTCGGGAGCGCCCGCATGACATCGAGGCGGCGTGCGATCGGGCCGTCGATCGCGTCGATTGCCAGCGCCACCCCGAGCCAGCCGAACATCGCCGCCCAATGCTCGCGCACCGCCTCCAGCAATGCGAGCAGCGCCACGCCCGCGCCGAGCGCGGTCAAGATGTGCACGGAAAACACGACGGCCCTGGCGAGCGGCGGTGCCGACGACTCCTGCTGGTTTGCCTGGTCCATTTGGCCGGCAGTGCTATCAGGAATCGCCTCGATTTGCACATTCGCGCTTGCGGCGTTCCGCCGCGCAAACCGCCGGCCCGCCGAAGCCACGTAGCGGCTTGAAAATGCCGCCGGGAACGTCAATTCTCCTCAAATGAACGGTGGATCCGGCATATACGATGTCGTCGTGGTCGGCGGTGGTCCGGCCGGGTTGGCGGCCGCGGTCGCGGTGGCGGAAATCGGTGCGAACGCCGCTCTGATTGCGCGTCGCCTGCCCTATGCGGACAATCGCACCACGGCGCTGCTCGGCGGTTCCGTCGATCTCCTGCGCCGCCTCGACGTCTGGTCGCGCTGCGCCGACGAGGCGGCTGCATTGCGAACCATGCGCCTGGTCGACGATACCGGCCGGCTGATCCGCGCGCCGGAGGTTCGATTTTCTTCCGATGAGATCGGCCTCGACCAGTTCGGCTACAACATCGAAAACCGCGCGCTGATGTCGGCGCTGGAACAGCGCGCGGCCGAGTTTTCGAACCTGACGCGGATCGACGATGAGGCCGACACGATTGTGCCGGGACAGGACGGTGTTGCCGCCCATACCCGGCAGGGCAAATTGCTGCGCGGTCGCCTCGTGGTCGGCGCCGACGGGCGCCAGTCGCTCTGTCGCGCGGCAGCCGGAATCGAGGTCAGGCGCCGCGAACTCGGCCAGGCAGCGCTGACCTTCAATGTCGCCCACTCACGGCCGCATCGAGATATCTCCACCGAGTTTCATACGCCGCAAGGACCGTGCGTGTTCGTCCCGCTGCCTGGCGACCGCAGCAGCGTGGTGTGGGTTGCAAGTCCGGCAGAAGCCGAGCGTCTCAGCGCGCTGACCGACCCGCAATTGTCGGAAGCTGCGGAAAGGCAATCGCACTCCATTCTCGGCCGCATACGCATTGAGCCCGGGCGCCATTTGTTTCCGCTTGCCATCGAGCGGCCCCGGCGATTTGCGCAGCATCGCATCGCCCTGGTCGGCGAAGCCGCTCATGTGCTGCCGCCGATCGGCGCGCAGGGCCTGAACATGGGATTGCGCGACGCCGGCGACATCGCCGACGCAGTCAAGGACGCGATCGCCGCGGGCGAGGATCCGGGTGCACCGTTACTGCTGGACCGCTACAATTCGAGCCGCCGTCCCGATGTCGCCAGCCGCATGTTTGCGATCGACCTTGCGAACCGTTCCCTGTTGAGCGATTTCCTGCCCATGCAGACCCTGCGCGCGGCCGGACTTCACCTGGTCGGGTCGTTTGGACCGCTCCGGCGCATCGCCATGCGCGAAGGCCTGGCGCCGTCCTGGCGCGCGGCGCGACGGGCGCGATAATCGAAACCGGTCTGGATCGGGCGGAAATATGGCAATCCCGGATAGCGAACGTCCACCACCGAGCAGGTTTTTTTCATTTCGCCGGCTGCGGTCGGTCGCCGCACGGGTGCCACACTGGGTTAATTCGACGGTTTGCCTCTAGCATCGGCCACAATCATGGTCTATTCGACGAGCATGATGAAAGCGCGGACAGCCAAATTCCAGATCGGACAAATCGTCCGCCACCGGATCTATTCGTTCCGGGGTGTGGTGTTCGATATCGATCCGGAGTTCAACAATACCGAGGAATGGTGGCTGTCGATTCCCGAAGAGGCCCGGCCGCACAAGGATCAGCCGTTCTATCATCTGCTCGCCGAGAACTCCGAATCGGAATACGTCGCCTACGTATCCGAGCAGAATCTGTTGCCCGACGATTCCGGCGAGCCGATCCGGCACTCGCAGGTCGCCGAGATTTTTGTCAGGGACAAGTCGGGCGGGTATCGGCCCCGGAATCCGTCGCTGAACTGAACTCGCATCGGGCTCGTAGCGCGGATGCAGCGCAGCGCCCGTCACTCCGTCAATTGCGAGTGAAGCGAAGCAATCCGTGGCGCGGCAAGCGGAGGCATGGATTGCTTCGTCGCTTCGCTCCTCGCAATGACGGCTCAGAGCAATCTATTTCGCAGCCGCGTTGGGCGCAGCGCCTGCGCCGGACTGGGTCGCCTCGAGCTTCTTGCGAGTTTCCTCGGCGCGCTTTTGCAACTCTTCCTGCAGCTTCTTCTGGGTCTCTTCAAACACCTTCGGATCGGTTGGCGGACCG
Source organism: Bradyrhizobium sp. (assembly GCA_036273255.1). GTDB lineage: Bacteria > Pseudomonadota > Alphaproteobacteria > Rhizobiales > Xanthobacteraceae > Bradyrhizobium. Next base: position 10,704 of record DASUIA010000161.1, on the reverse strand, counting down.
TCATAGGCCTTGGCGAACTCGGCAAGCGGTAGCGGCAAGGTCAGCGGCGCGCCGTTGGAGTTGATCGCCTGAACCACCAAGTTCTGGCCCTTCTTCATGTTGGCGAGCAGATCCGGCGTCACCTCGTAGTCCGACATGCAACCATTGGCGAAGCAGATCACATAGGGGCTCTGCATCGGGGGATTGTTGTCGACGATCACGCGGGTGCCATGGATCAGTTGCATACCGAGCGGAAGCGTGACGCGCAGGATCTTTTTTGGTTCGCCTTCGGGCTCGATGATGACGGCGGCGATTACCGGCTGGCCAGACTCGATGCGTCCATCCTTGCCGGTGAAGCAAACCTGCTTGGCGTTGGCATCCTGTCCTTTCAGGCAGAATTTGGTCCAGGGAGCGTAGATCAACTGCACCTGTTCCGGGGGCTGAGCGCCTGCGGCCGGTGCGCCCGCTGCCGGCGCTCCTGCCGGCGGCGCTGGCTGGGCAGCCGGAGCAGGTGCTGCTCTCGGAGCCGCCTTCGGCTTGGCATGCGGAGCGGCTGCCGGCGGCTGCTGGGCCTGTGCATCCGGAACAAAAAACGAGGCGGCCAGTGCGGTCGCCGCCAACAGCGCGAGAACCCGCACACGCGGCCTCACCGGCGCGGCCAAGATACGGAAATTCATCGCGGAAAACCCTTTCTGAACGGGAGCGCCCGAACCGCTTCAGGCACCGGCAGCCGGCCACTCGGGCGGCTGTGTCCTTGCCAAATGAGGCGGATACGTGACAGGCCCGGCGGTCTCGGTCAATTGCCAGCCTTCATACAACGGCGGGCGAAAAGATCAATGGCGACAGGCCTCTTTGGCATAGACCTTTGGTGCACCGGGGCTCCGGAAACCGGCTGATATGATAAAGCTCGCCAGGTGAGCATCATCGAATCACATCGGCGTGTGTCCTTGCGCGTTTCCAAACATTTTGGCTTCCGTATCGTGCTCGGCGCCGTGCTTGCTCTCGGGATTTTCGTGGCTGCGATGACCGCGCGGGCGCAGGCGGCGGAAAGCTACGCGATCGCGATGCACGGTACGCCGGCGCTGCCGACCGGTTTTACCCATATGCCTTACGCCAACCCCGACGCGCCGAAAGGCGGCCGACTGGTGCAGGGCCTGCTCGGCAGCTTCGACAGCCTCAACCCCCTGATTGTCAACGGGGTCGCCGTGCAGCAGATCAGGGGTTACGGATTCGAGCGGGGCTACGTGCTGGAAAGCCTGATGACGCGGGGCAACGACGAGCCCTTCACGCTATACGGCCTGTTGGCCAGCAGCGTGGAGACCGACGACGCCAGGAGCTTCGTCACCTTTCGCCTCAACCCGCTTGCGCGTTTCTCCGACGGCCATCCGGTGCTCGCCGACGACGTGCTGTTTTCCTTTGCGTTGTTGCGCGATCATGGCCGCCCGAACCATCGCCAGTACTATTCCAAGGTGGTGAAGGCCGAAGCGCTCGACCCGCATACGGTGAAGTTCGATTTTGGCGGCGTCGGCGATCGTGAACTGCCGCTCATCCTCGGTCTGATGCCGATCCTGCCCCGGCACGCCACCGACGTCGCCAGTTTCGAGGAGACCTCGATGACGTCGCCGATCGGCTCCGGTCCCTATCGCGTCACCGCCGTCAAACCCGGTGCGAGCGTCACCTTCACGCGCAACCCCGACTATTGGGGCCGCGACCTGCCAATCAACCGCGGATTCTGGAATTTCGACGAGATCAGACTGGACTATTATCGCGAGGCGAACGGCCTGTTCGAAGCCTTCAAGCGCGGCCTGTACGATTTTCGCGTCGAGACCGAACCGCTGCGCTGGCACGACGGATACGATTTCCCGGCCGCCCGCGATGGCGAGGTGATCCGCGACACCATCAAGCCCGGGACACCGCAACCGTCGGAATTCCTGGTCTTCAACACCAGACGGCCGGTGTTTTCCGATATCCGCGTGCGGCAGGCGTTGACGCTGCTGTTCGATTTTGAATGGGTCAACCGCAACTACTTTTTCGGATATTACGCACGCTCGCCAAGCTTCTTCGCCGGGTCCGAATTGTCGGCCTATGGGCGCCCGGCGGACCCGCGCGAGCAGGAGCTTCTGAAGCCGTTCGCCGCGCATCTGGCGCCGGACATTCTCGACGGCAGCTACCGTCTCCCGGTCAGCGATGGCTCGGGCCGTGATCGCACGACGTTGCGCCATGCGCTGACGCTGCTGTCCGCCGCTGGTTATGATCTCGATGGCACCGAATTGCGGCAGCGCGAGACCAGGACGCCGCTCAGCTTCGAAATCCTGGTGACGACGCGCGACCAGGAGCGGATTGCGCTGGCCTATTTGCGCGACCTGAAGCGCGCGGGCATCGAGGCGACGGTGCGTTCGGTCGACGCCGTCCAGTTTGACCAGCGGCGGCTCGGCTATGATTTCGACATGATCCCGAACCGCTGGGACCAGTCCTTGTCGCCCGGGAACGAACAGTGGTTCTACTGGGGAAGTGCGGCGGCCGACGATCCGGGCACGCGGAACTACATGGGGGCAAAGGACCCCGCGATCGATGCCATGATCGGGGCCGTGCTGGCGGCGCGCGAGCGTCCCTCCTTCGTCTCGGCGGTGCGTGCGCTGGACCGCGCCCTGATGTCCGGCTGCTACGCTATCCCCCTGTTTGACATCAGGGAGCAATGGATCGCGCGCTGGAATCGGATAGAACGGCCAACGGGCACGGCGCTGACGGGGTATCTCCCGGAAACCTGGTGGCAAAGACAGCCGGCCCCGCAACCGAAGTGATCCCGTGATCCAGACCAATCCATCACCGACGCTCGACGGACTGTTTCGACGGGTCCTGGCACGGCAGCCGGACGCGCTGGCCTTGCTCGACCCGCCGAACAAATCGCGCCTGACCGGGCAGGCGCCAAAGCGTCTGACCTTCGCCGAGGCCGACCGGGCGATTTCGGCGCTGGCGGCGCATTTCATCGAAGCCGGTTTGCCGGCGAATTCCGTCGTCGCGGTGCAATTGCCCAATACCGTCGATTTCATGCTGACGGTACTGGCGGCGCATCGCGCCGGGTTGATCGTCGCGCTGGTTCCGCTGCTGTGGCGGCAGGCGGAATTGACGGTGGCGCTGAGCCGGACCGGCGCCCGGGCCATCGTGACCGCCGGCAAAATCGACGGCGTCGATCACGCCGACCTCGCCATGAACGCGGCGGTCGAGGCCTTTTCGGTTCGTCATGTCTGCGGCTTCGGCAGCGAGCTGCCCGACGGCATGGCCTCGCTCGATCAGGCGATCGCCAAGCCATCCTCCACCACGCGTACCGTCACCCAGGATGGCCGCAGGGCGGCGCTGATATCCTTTGACGTCACTGCCGAGGGTTTTCGTGCGGTGCCGCGCAGCCATCTCAGTTTGGTCGCGGGAGGTCTTGCGGTTTTTCTCGAAAGTGCCCTGCCGCTCGGCACCACCATCCTGTCGGCATTCGCGCCCTCTTCGTTCGCTGGGCTTGCTTCGTCCCTGGTGGCGTGGCTGCTGGCGGGCGGAACGCTGGCGCTGCATCACCCGTTCGACGGCGAAGTCCTCGAGCAGCAGATCAACGACGATGGCTGCGATACGCTGGTGGCGCCGGCACCGCTGGTGATGCGGCTGGCCGAGATCGAGATGGCGATGCGCCTGCCGACGCTGCGCCGGGTCATCGCCCTCTGGCGTGCACCGGAACAGATCGCGTCCAGCGCGCCCTGGACCGTCCCGCAGGCCACGCTCACCGACGTCTACCTGTTCGGCGAAGCCGGGCTGTTCGGTGCCCGCCGCACGGCGGACGGCGCGCCGGCGGCCATCCTGCCGGGACCGCACGGCGCGCCCCGTGACATCGCGGGATCATCGATTGCGGGCGAAACCCTGATCACCCCGCACGGGACGCTGGCGCTGCGCGGGCCGATGGTGACGGTTGCGGCCTACGCGCCTGCCCTGCCGGCCGGCGACCCACCGGCGGCGCCGCCGCCGCGCGACTATGTCGACACCGACTACGCGGCACGACTCGATCATTCGACCGGCGCGATCTGCATCACCGCTCCTCCTCCGGGCATCATGGCCGTCGGCGGATACCGGTTTCTGTCGCAGGACCTGCAGCAATGGACGAAGCGACTGGGCCAGGGCGCGCTCTTGACCGCGTTGCCGGACCGGTTGAGCGGGCACCGTCTCGCAGGCCGGGCCCAGGACAATGCCCGCGCCCGCGACGCGCTCGCCGAACTCGGGCTTAACCCGTTGATGGTCGAAGCGTTTCGTGACCGGACCAAGAGCCATTGAGGCGACTGCGCGATCGCGTTGACGGCGCATTAAGGCAGCCGAACTAGCATCCGGCGATTCAATCGGTCGCATTGGTCCCTTCCCGGATGTCGCAGCAAGGCCCGATCATCGTCGTGTCGACCGCCGGGCGGCCGCCATTCGCGGCGGCGCTCGGGGATGCGAAGCTGTTTCCGATCATCGACGCCGCCTGGCACGACGCGGCGCGCGCGGTGGCGCGGTTGCAGCCTGGCGCGGTCCTGGTCGAGATGTCCGAGAGCATCGAACCGGCGTTCTCGGCACTTGCGGAACGGGTTGCGGCACGCCAGCCCTATCTGCCGCTGATTGCGATCGACCCGCGGACCATGCTGCCGGAAAACGCCATGCCGTTTTCCTCGAGCGGCGGCCGGTTCGATCGGCTGGCGGCACGCCTGAGCGCGGCGCTGCGCGTCAGGAGCCTGCATGCCACCGTGATGCGGCGGCTGAAAGACGAGCCGGCGGCACCGTCGAACACCGACCCGATCCGCGACGCCACCGTGCTGCTGATCGGCCGCGGCGCAACCTATCCTGCGCTTTCGGTATCGCTCGGCCAGCGAATGGGGATCGTCGGTGCGCTCAGCATCGAGGCGGCGGCAAAGCATCTCAATGTGCGAGACGTCAACGGCATCGTGCTTGGCGAAGGCTTCAGCCCGCGGGTGATGGATGCCTTCCTGACGGTGCTTGCCGAGGATGCCCGCTTTCGCAATCTCCCGGTGGTGGTGACGTCGGACGAGCTGGCTCCGGATTACGGGCTGCCAAATCTCGAGATCATATCGGGCTCCCCCTCGCATATCGCGGCGAACGCCTCGCCGCTGATCCGCCAGCACGCGCTCGAGACCCAGTTGAGCCGCAGGCTCCGTTCGATCGATGCCGGCGGTCTGCTCGATCCCGGCACCGGCCTGCTGACGCCGGCGGCATTCGATCGGGATTTCGCGACCGCGATCTTCCAGACCCAGTCGCGCGGCGGCGGATTGTCGGTCGCCCGCTTTGCCTTCGACCCGGATCATCCGCGCGCGCAGCTCGACGGCGGACGAATTCTGAGTCGCCTGATGCGGCAGATGGATTTCGGGGTCGCCCGCGACGATGGATCCGTGGTCGTGGCATTTGCCGATTCCGATCTGCGTACCGCCCACATGATCGCGCGGCGGCTCTCCAGTGTGATGCGCCATACCAGCCATGGCGAGGGCGATTCACGCACCGAGCCCGTCGTGACGGTTGCGTCGATGCAGGCGTCGGATTCGGCAAAATCCCTGCTCGCGCGGCTGTACACCCAAACCCGCCGCGCCGCGTCCTGAACCCGTCATGGCATTGACGAGGTCGCTCGTCATTGCGAGGAGCGCTTGCGACGAAGCAATCCATCGTTCCATGCAGGTGGTGAGATGGATTGCTTCGCTTTCGCTCGCAATGACGTTGGAGCTCGCTTACGCCGCCTTGCGGTCTTCGGCGAGATTGGCGAGCTGGCACAGGATTTCGGTGGTGCCGGTCAGGCGCTGCTCCGGCGTCTCCCATTCCTGGAAGAACACCACCTTCATGTCGGGCCGCACCCTCGCCGCCTGGCCGTGCTGGCGGATGAAATAGACCAGCCGGTCAGGCTGCGCGAACTTGTTGTCACGGAAGGCGATCACGGCGCCTTTCGGCCCGGCGTCGACCTTCTCGACATTGGCGCGGCGGCAATAGCCCTTGATCGCGGCGACCTTGAACAGATAGCGCACCTCGTCCGGCATCACGCCGAAGCGGTCGCGCAGCTCGGCGCCAAAATTGTCGATTTCCTCGTCGGTGTCGAGATCGGCGAGCCGCCGGTACAGCGACAGCCGCACCGCGAGGTCGGCGACGTAGTCCTCGGGGATCAGCACCGGCATGCCGACGGTGATCTGCGGCGACCAGCGATCCGCGGCGGGTTCGACCACGCCCGCCTTGAGATTGAGGATCGCCTCCTCGAGCATCGATTGGTACAGCTCGAACCCGACTTCCTTGATGTGCCCCGACTGCTCCTCGCCAAGCAGGTTGCCGGCGCCGCGGATATCGAGATCGTGCGAGGCGAGCTGGAATCCGGCGCCCAGCGTTTCCAGCGATTGCAGCACCTTGAGGCGGCGTTCGGCCTGAGCCGTGATCTTCTGCTGCGCCGGCAGCGTGAACAGCGCATAGGCGCGCAGCTTCGAACGGCCGACCCGGCCGCGCAACTGGTAGAGCTGGGCCAGCCCGAACATGTCGGCGCGATGCACGATCAGCGTGTTGGCGGTGGGAATGTCGAGGCCGGATTCGATGATCGTGGTGGAGAGCAGGATATCGCATTTGCCGTCGTAGAATGCCGACATGATGTCCTCGATCGCGGTCGGCGGCATCTGTCCATGCGCGACCGCAACCTTGGCCTCCGGCACGTTCTTGTCGAGGAAGTCCTTCACGCCCGCGAGATCCTCGATCCGCGGCACCACATAGAACGCCTGTCCGCCACGATAGCGCTCGCGCAACAGCGCCTCGCGGATCATCAGCGGATCGTGTGGCGCGACGAAGGTGCGGACCGCCAGCCGATCGATCGGGGGTGAGGCGATGATGGAGAGGTCGCGCACCCCGGTCAGCGCGAGCTGCAGCGTGCGCGGGATCGGCGTCGCGCTCAGCGTCAGCACATGCACCTGCGCGCGCAACTGCTTCAGCCGCTCCTTGTGGCTGACGCCGAAATGCTGCTCCTCATCGACGATCAGGAGCCCGAGTTCCCTGAACCTGATCGATTTGCCGAGCAGCGCATGGGTGCCGACCACAATGTCGACATTGCCGTCGGCGAGGTCCCTTTTCACCTGCGCAAGCTGTTTCGGTGCGATCAGGCGCGAGGCCTGCGCGACATTGACCGGAAAGCCGCGAAATCGTTCGGCAAAATTTTTGCCGTGCTGGCGCGCAAGCAGCGTCGTCGGTACCACGACGGCGACCTGCTTGCCATCGAGTGCGACGGCGAAAGCCGCCCGCAGCGCCACCTCGGTCTTGCCGAACCCGACGTCGCCGCAGATCAGCCGGTCCATCGGCCGGCCGCTTTCGAGGTCCTTCAGCGTGGCACTGATCGCGCCGAGCTGGTCCTCGGTCTCTTCATAGGGGAAGCGCGCGCAGAATTCGTCATAGGCATGCGGCTGCACCGGCATCTTCGGCGCTTCATGCAGATGCCGCTCCGCGGCGATCTTGATCAGTTCGCCGGCGATCTCCCGGATCCGCTTCTTCAGCTTGGCCTTGCGCGCCTGCCAGCCGCCGCCGCCAAGCCGGTCGAGCTCGACATGGGCATGGTCGGAGCCATAGCGCGACAACAGCTCGATATTTTCGACCGGCAGGAACAGCTTGGTCTCGGCGGCGTAATGCAGCTCGAGACAATCGTGTGGCGCGCCGGCGACGTCGAGCGTCTGCAAGCCGACAAAGCGGCCGATGCCGTGCTCGACATGGACCACGAGATCGCCGGCGGCTAGACTCGTGACCTCCGAGATGAAATTGTCGAGCTTGCGGCTCGACCGGCGCGGCCGCACCAGCCGGTCGCCGAGAATGTCCTGCTCGGTGATGACGGCGACCTGGTCAGTCTCGAAGCCGGACTCCATGCCGACCACGGCCAGCATGGTCTCGTTGCGCGGCGTCGCCTGCACGGTGCGCCAGGTGTTGACGTTGGTCAGGTTGAGCAGCTTGTGATCCCGCAGCATGCTGCCCATGCGGTCGCGTGAGCCTTCGCTCCACAACGCCATCACCACCTTCTTGCGCCGGGCCTGCAGCGCGCCGACATGCGCGACCACCGCTTCGAATACGTTGACCGAGCCATCGGCCCGCTCCGGCGTGAAATTGCGTCCCTGCCGCGCCCCGGCATCGACCACGCCGTCGCCGCCCTCGGGAACCGCAAACGGCGTCAGCCGTGCCAGCACGGCCAGGTCCATCCGCTTGAGCCATTCGTCCTCGGTCAGATAGAGCCGATCCGGCGGCAGCGGCTTGTAGACCGCGCCGCCGCCGGGATGGCCCATCGCCTCATGCCGTGCCTCGTAATAGTCCGAGATCTGCCTGAAGCGCTCGCGCGCGGCGTCCTCGCTCTGCGGCTCGATCGCCATCAGCGCGTCGCCGAGATAATCGAACAGCGTATCCATTCTTTCACTGAACAGCGGCAGCCAATGCTCCATGCCGGGATGACGGCGGCCCTCGCTGACGGCCTCGTAGAGCGGATCGTCGCGCTCGGGCGCGCCGAATGCCGCGACATAGCCCATCCGGAACCGGCGGATGGTCTCGGTGGTGAGTTGAAATTCCGAGATCGGAACGAGGTCAAGCGCGCGCATGTCGAGCAGCGTGCGCTGGGTCTCGGCGTCGAAACTACGGATCGATTCGAGCGAGTCGCCGAAGAAATCGAACCGCACGGGCTGATCGAGGCCTGCCGGAAACAGATCGAGAATGCCGCCGCGAACCGCGTATTCGCCGGGCTCGCGCACCGTGGAGGAGCGGCTGTAGCCGTTGTGCTCCAGCCACGACACGATGGAGTCCATCGGCACCACATGGCCGGGTGCCACCGACAGCGCCTGCGCCGCAATTATTTCGCGCGCCGGCACTCGCTGCACGATGGCGTTGACCGTGGTCAGCACGATCAGCGGCTTGTCGCTGCCCGCCAGTCGCGCCAGCCTTGCCAGTGTGGTCAGCCGTTGCGCCAGGATGCCGCCATGCGGCGATACCCGGTCGTAGGGCTGGCAATCCCAGGCCGGAAACTGCATGACAGGCAGATCGGGGGCGAAGAATTCCAGCGCCCGCGCCAGTTGCTGCATGCGCGGCGCATCGCGACAAACCACCGCCAGGCTGACGGCCGACGGTTTCGGCCGCGCCGCGACCGCGCGCGCAAGGTCCGACACCACGAGCCCTTCGGCACCCTCGGCCACATTGGCAAAGGTCAGCGGGCGACCGGCATGGAGGCGCTGTGCGGGAGATTGGAGCGGCGCCTTCATACGTCGTGGTCCACGGCTCGCGTGGCCTTGACGCGCTGAAAAACGGAGTTGGCATATTCGGGCGCCAGCGGTGTTCCGCCGGTCAAGGCGGCATAGAGGTCGGGGTCAGGCACTTCGATCAAATGTTCGAGCTGAGCCAGTTCCTGTTCGGTGAGGCTTGCGATCTCGGCATCCGCGAACCGGCCGAGAATGAGGTCCATCTCGCGGGTGCCACGATGCCAACAGCGAAACAACAGCCGTTTGCGGCGGTCATCGAGACCGTCGCTCGATCGTGTCGATCCAGTCATTGCAATTCCATTCCGAACGCCAAAAGCCCGGACGTGCCGGGCGAGGCTGATATAGCGTCGGCGCCGACAAATGTCAGCACCCGATCCCGCACAATACGGAACAAACACGAGCCATCCGAAAAAAGACGTGGATGCCGCGCCGAAAGCCGGGCATGACGGATGGAAACGGTCCCAGGTATCCCGATGCGCCCGGCCCTGCTCAATCCGCTGTTTGCACCGGTCACGAGCCTTGCCGGCGTCGGGCCGAAGCAGGACAAATTGTTGCGCTATCTGCTCGCCCGCGATGAGACGCCGCGGCTGGTCGATCTTCTGCTGCATCTGCCGACGAACGTGATCGATCGCCGCGCACGACCCAAGATCCGGGATGCCGTGCCCGGAACGGTGGTGACGCTGGAAGTGACGGTCGACCGGCATCGCCCGGCGCCGGGCGGACGGTCGCGCGCGCCGTATTTGGTCTACGCCAGCGACGGTAGCGGCGACGTCGTGCTGACCTATTTTCGTGCCCTGCCCGGCTACGTCGAAAAGCTGCTGCCGGTCGGCTCAAAGCGCTACGTATCCGGCACCTTGCAGATATTCGACGGCGTACCGCAGATCGTGCATCCCGACCGCGTCGTCGACGAGGCGAATTTTGCCAAACTCTCGGGCATCGACCCGGTCTATCCCCTGACCGAGGGACTGGCGCTCGGCAGCCTGCGACGCGCGGTGGCGCAGGCGCTGCACCAGCTACCGAACCTGCCCGAGTGGATCAGCCCGCAGATCCTGCGCCGCTGCCATTTTCCGCCGATCGCCGAGGCGCTGAACCGGCTGCATGCACCGGTCGAGTTGACCGACATTCTGCCGGACGGTCCGTACTGGTCGCGACTTGCCTTTGACGAACTGCTGGCCGGCCAATTGGCGCTGGCACTGGTGCGGGCGCAGTTGCGACGTCCCGCGGGTGACCGTCATGCCGGCGATGGTCATCTACGCAACAGGATCATCGATGCGCTGCCCTATGCGCTGACCTCTTCGCAGCGCCAGGCTTCCGCCGCCATAACGGAGGACCTGCGCCAGCCGGTGCGGATGCTGCGGCTGCTGCAAGGCGACGTTGGCTCGGGCAAGACCGTGGTGGCATTGCTCGCGGCGGCTGCCGTTGCCGAGGTGGGTCGGCAGGCGGCGCTGATGGCGCCGACCGAAAT
>DASUIA010000160.1:0-13914 GCA_036273255.1 Bradyrhizobium sp. | reverse complement strand
AATGAACCCGTCATCAAACGCCTCGACCTTTCACGGTACCTCTTTGAACTTGCACGACAGAACGTGCGAGCCGAAGTGATCCACCGGCGCCAACAGCGGCGCGGTTGCCCACATCGACCCGGCCACAAAGAGCATGGCGCGGCATATTGGTGTTCATCATCGGCTCGCCTAGGATGGTCACCGTCCGCTGGGTGATGAATCACAACCAGATACGGACGGGAGGGGGAGCAAAATGAAGGCATCGATATTCTGCCTGCCGAGCGTCGGCTCGCGGGCCGAGATTGAGCAGGGCATGGCTGCGACCAGGCCCGAACTTTACCAGCGGATGCTGAAGGAGTTGACCGAACTCGTCAAACTTGCCGACGACCTCGGCTACGATTCGGTGAGCTTTACCGAGCATCATTTCCACATCGAGGGCTTCGAGCTTTCCAACAATCCCGTGCTGCTCGACCTCTACTTCGCGATGCAGACGAAGCGTATCCGGGTCGGTCAACTCGGGATCGTGCTGCCGGCCGCCAACCCGATCCGCGTCGCCGAGGACATCGCGATGCTCGATCACATGACGGGCGGGCGCGCCTGCGCCGGCTTCGCCCGCGGCTACCAGCGACGCTGGGTCGACATCATGGCCCAGCAGACCCACGGCGTCTCGGGGACCTTGCCGCATCATCATGATGCGATCGATCAGACCAACCGCGAGGCCTTCGAAGAGAACTGGCAGATCATCAAGAAGTGCTGGACCGAGGAGATGCTGACGTTCAAGGGCAAGTACTGGAAGATACCGGCCGGCGCAACGCCCTGGGATCTCGAGACGACGGCGAAATACGGCAAGGGCGTCGAGAACGGCATGCTGACGTCGGTGGGCGTGGTGCCGAAGCCGCTGCAGAAGCCCTATCCGCCGGTGTTCCTGCCGTTCGCGTCGTCGCCGAATTCGATTCGTTGGGCGGCGCGAGAGGGCGTCACTGCAATCCTGCCGCCGATGCATGAAGCCTACGAGTCACCGCTGTTCGACCTCTATGCCGAGGTGTCGGGAAAGCCCCGCGGTCGGGGCACCGGCTTGTTGCGCGATGTCATCATCGCGGACACGGACGACGAGGCCATGGCGTTGTGGGAGGATTCCGGGCGATTCTCCGGCAGGGCCTGGTTCGAGCCGTTTGGCTTCCGGCGCGGCCTGATGGACCCGGTCACCAAGAACTTTGCCACTGCGAAGGAATCAATCGACCTCGGCTACGCGTTGGTCGGCACCGTTGACACCGTGACGCGCGCGCTCGAGGTCAACATGAAACGGCAGCCGGTCGACTGGTTGTTCTGCTACACCTACAACGCGCTGGTTCCGCACGGCAAGTTGATGAAATCCACCGAGGCGTTGTGGACCAAGGTGCTTCCCAGGTTCATGTGAACCATGGACCCGCCTTCAACGATTTGGCTATCGCAGCAACCGCACCCTGAGCATCCATTGTCTGCTCAGGGTTCGTGGCGGTCCGTGCTCAGCCTACGACGACTTCACTGATCTGGATCACCGGGGACTGGTCGGTGTAGTTTGCGATGTCTGCCATGATTTCCTTGGCATGGGGCCCGAAACCGGCCTGGAATGCCTCGATCGAGTCGCAGAAAATATGACACATTCCGACATACGTCGCAGGAGCGCCGGGCGCTCCACCTGCGAGCCCCTTGTCAACGGTATAGGACTTGCAAGCATCACCCATGCGAGCCTTCACAAGCGGCATATGCTTATCTCGATAGTACTCGTGGTTGAAGCGCGCGCCGGGTGTATTGGGGTACATAACGCTTACCTTGATCATGGCCAATTCCCTGTCTGACAATCGCCGATAGTTTCCGGCGCCAATCTGAACTCTGCGTCAGATTTGCGGCCCCTGCAACTCCGATGAGGTTCATTCGTGCGGGGACGGCGCCGATCGATGAAGGCTCTGATCTTCAAGAAAGCAGACGGGCCCAAGGCATCTGCGCACGGACCACGCGAGGTCGCGCGGACGCTGCGATGGTTCGGCACGGTGCGGGGACGCCTGGGCTTTCTCCCGATCGATCATCTCCTGATCTACGGAACCGGCGGATTCGCCTACGCGCGGATCGATCAGAGTGCCAGTTACACCAACACCGCCCCATTCTCGGGGCTGAGCAGCATCAACGGCATCTGCATGGAAGCATCAACCTGCTATTCCGGCACAAGGGGGCGCACCGCGAACGGCTGGACCGCCGGCGGCGGCATCGAATATGCGCTGCCGAACAACTGGACGATCCGGGCCGAATATCTCTATGTCAAACTGGATGGCCCCACCAGCGTCGACGAAATCGTCATCGAGCGCCAGATTGGCCCTGCTCCGCCAAGCACGATTACGGCGAATTACAGTGCTTATACATTCCAGGTGGTGCGGGCCGGCATCAGCTACAGGTTCTGACAGCCTCGCGCTCGAGGCCGGCCATAGCGGCCTTCCACGACGGCTGAACATCGGGTGCCGACGGTCGGGCTTAACTGTCCATTTACCATAAATGGTCATGATATCGGTCGTGTTTAATAATTCGTAGTTATTTGCAAAAGGTCTTCCTCATGGCGCAGCGGTTGAGAACGGCTGTCGGCAACAGCGAAAAGGTCCTCAGGTTTCCGCGGTCATCGGCGCCGGACTACGGCGCGACCGCTCTCAATCTCGTCTACCAGGCTGCCGAGGTCATCGGCGGCATCGAAGACCGCGCCCGCGAGACCGAAGCCCGCGCGCAGTCCTTGTGCAGGAGTGCCGCTGAAAGACTGACCATCGCCGAGCAGCGCATCGAAGACGGGGAGCGTGAGCGGCGTGAACTGATCACCGCGGCCGAATGCAAGCTGCAGGATGCGTCGCGAGCCCTGAAGCAGGCGCAATCACGGATCGTCACCGTCGAGGATCAGCTCACGGCGGTGGAATTCCGGGCACAGGCCGCCGAGGCCGAAGCGCGCGAGGCGCGGCAAGCCCTCGCGCTGGTCGAGGAAGCCATCCGCCGGCGCCTGCTCTGCACAAGCCCAGAGGCGGCCGGCAGCACGAACGCGGCCGTCTGAACGCATCCGAAACATTCCGCTTGCATCGAGCCTGCAGCGGGTCGCCATGCTCGGCGCGGCCGGGCTCACAGGCATGGTTCGCGGCCTACCAATCCCGCCACTAGGCATGTTCGTCGGTTCTGATTGAATCAGAACTTTGTTGTTGGCGCGTTTTCTTCGCGCCAACCGGGTATTAACTCCGCTCGAAAACGCTATAGTCCCGCACGATTCATGCCATCAAGGCGTCGGGGGATTCATGACTATGGTGCCATCGGCAAGATTCCGTTTCGGTCTGCTGCTCGCGACAGCGTTTTCGGTGGCGATGCTGCCGACCGCAAGCGAGGCCTATACGCAGGAGCAGCAGCAGGCCTGCAGCGACGACGCGTTTCGGCTTTGCGGCCCCGAGATTCCGGATGTCGACCGGGTCACCGCCTGCATGGTGAGCAAGAAGGAGCAGCTTTCACCGGGCTGCCGGGTGTTCTTCAGGCCCGATCCGGAGCCGGAGGCGAACGCGGGCGCGCCGCTCAGCATCAGGCCGGGCACCGCGAAACCGCACAAGGCCAGAAAGCCGGTCAGGCACGGCGCGACCTGACGGCAGTGCAGCATTGCCGATGTCGGCCATGCGGCGTCTCCGCTTGCCAACATCCGACCGCTCACTCACACTCGCTCCACCAAAAAACGTGGAGGATGCCCGATGTCGGTTCGCAGGATGATTCTCCTTGGCGCCGCGGCGCTGCTGCTGCTGGCGCCGCCGGCACGGGCCGAGAAGCAGTACGGTCCCGGCACCAGCGATACCGAGATCAAGATCGGACAGACCATCGCCTATAGCGGCCCGGCCTCGGCCTATGGCACGCTGGGCAAGGTGGAAGCCGCCTATTTCAAATGGCTGAACGACACCAGGGGCGGCATCAATGGCCGCAAGATCACCTTCATCAGCCGCGACGACGGCTATTCGCCGGCCAAGGCGGTCGAAAATGCGCGCAGCCTCGTCGAGGGCGACGAGGTCGCGTTGATGTTCGGCGTGCTCGGGACGCCGTTGAACATGGCGATCCGGCCCTATCTGAACAAACAGGGCGTGCCGCAGCTTTTCGTCGCCGCCGGCTCGTCGGCCCTGAACGATCCCGCGCATTTCCCCTGGACCATGGGCTGGCAGCCCAATCTGCGCGACGAGGCGAAGTTCTATGCGAAGCACCTGCTTGCCCACAATCCGAAGCCGAAGGTCGCGGTGCTCTACCAGAACGACGATTTCGGCAAGGATCTGCTGAACGGCCTCAAGGAAGGCCTCGGCGAGGATTCCGACAAGATGATTGTCAGTGCGCAGAATTTCCAGTCGACCGATCCCACCATCGACAGCCAGATGGTGATCCTGCAGAACTCCGGCGCCGACGCGCTGTTCCTGTTCACCTACGCCAAGCAGGCGGCGCAGGCGATCTCGAAAATGTACGATCTGAAGTGGAAGCCCGAGACCTATCTGCATCTCGGCGCAGCGTCGGTCGGCGCCACCTTCAGGCCGGCCGGGCTCGACAAGTCGGTCGGCATCATGAGCGCCGGTTTCATGAAGGACGTCACCGATCCCAAATGGGCCGCCGATCCCGAGGTCAAGACCTGGACCGAGTGGATGAAGGCCAACATGCCCGGTGCCGATCGCAATGACAGCCTGACCGCCGCCGGCTACAGCTTCGCCCAGACCCTGGAGCAGGTGCTGAAGCAGTGCGGCGACAATCTCACCCGCGAGAACATCATGAAGCAGGCAGCGAGCCTGCATGATTTCCGCGTCGGGTTGCTGTTGCCGGAGAGCCGCATCAACACCTCGGCCACCGACTATCGCGTCGTTACCTACATGCAACTGCAGCGCTTCAACGGCGCGAGCTGGGATGACGTAAAGTAACGCCGCGCATGGCGTCATTGCACGATGCATCGTGATTGCGAGGAGCATCAGCGACGAAGCAATCCATCGCTGTCGTATGCGGAGCTATGGATTGCTTCGCATCGCTCGCAATGACGGCGGTCTGCCAGTCCCGGATCGCTGGCTCGCGAGCACGCCTTGCCGTGGATATCCCGGTCCTTGCCGGGTTGAAAGCTGCCGGGTGGCGCGCCGGACTCGTTTTGTTCGCCCGACCGCGATTCAAAATTCCCTTAAAAGGTTGAATACGAAGGATTGACCAATCGGCGGCAAAAGCCGCTTAATTATCCCGGTTGATTCGATTTTTCTGATTCAACTGCAGCGCAGGGTGTGACTCAAAAGCCCGCGTCCTGGATAATTCCGGGGCTTTGCCACAATTCGCAGTAAATTTTTCTTTCACGAATCACCGCGCTGATTCATTTTTGATTTCTGGGGTCAATCTGGAGGCCAAGGTATGAACGTCATTGTTTTCGCATCGCGTAAGGGCGGCTCGGGAAAGAGTACCCTGGCAGCCCATCTCGCTGCGCAAGTCCATAAATCAACCAAGCCGTGCCTGCTGGTCGATGCCGATCCGCAAGGATCGCTCACACTTTGGCACAAGCTGCGCGGCACCAACGAACCGGCGATCAAGACAGCGGTCAACTCCGTCAGCGGGATCGTCGCCGCCGCCAGGCGCGACGGCATGGAATGGGTGTTCATCGATACGCCGCCGAACATGTCGTCGGTGGTGGAAGACGCCATCAGGAACGCCACGATGGTGATCATTCCGGCCCGGCCGGGAGTATTCGACGTCAATGCGGTGCAGGAAACGATTCAGACCTGCCGTTCGGCGCGCAAGCCCTATGCGGTCGTGCTCAATGGCGCGCCGGCCCGCAGGGACGAGGTTGAAAGCCCGATCGTTACCATTGCCCGCGAGGCGCTGGCCAAGTTCCGGGCTCCGGTCTGGGGCGGCCAGATCACCAACCGCGCCGATCTGCTGATGGCGCTCAGCCATGGCGAAGGCGCGCGTGAATATTATGCGGAAGGCCGTGCAGCGGCGGAGATCGGCCGGCTGTGGGCTGCGGTCGAGCGCTCGGTGAAGGCGATCCGTGGTTCGGCGTCGGCGTCCGGCGCCATGCACAAGCAGGCGGCGTAACCTCGCCGCCCAAGGCCGAGTGTGAACGCGCGGGCTCCGCGCGTTTTTCCATGCATGCTAATTTACCATCAGCAGATAGAAGGCGACCACCGGCGACAGGGTCAGGATTACCGACCAGATGCCGAGCGCCCACAGGATATCCTGGGTGGTAAAGCCCCGCTGCTCGCGGAGCCGATGGTCTTCCCTGTTCACAACGCCCCCGCGCTTTTTTTATTCTTCCGGGGATTTTGATACACGTCGTGTTTTAAAAAGCCGGTCGCAATTTCGCTCGCATTTAAACACAGGTGCTACCGCCGATTAACGATGACGGCAGTTGGCGATCAGCTTCAGCTTCCGACCAGCAGGTGGAACGCCAGCACCGGCGACAGCCCGAGCACGGCGGCCCACAGGCCGAATGACGACACCAGAAGCAGATCCTGCTTCCGCAGCGCCCGTTCGCAAACCGGATACCTTTTATCCGCGGTGGCAGGTCTGGCCATTTTGTTTCCCCCATCCGTTATGATGCGGGGTCAATAAGCTACAAGGTTTAAGCGTCCTGCCGCCACCTGGTTGCGATTTGAAGGGCCGGCCTAATCGCAATTTAACCAAGGCCGGCGGCGGCGCAGCATGCTGGCCGGGCCTCGGGATCACCGATCGGCGCGGCTCACCACGTCCATCAATTCCGCGATCTTGCGGCGCTGGTCGGCCTTGTCGCCGGAGGAGATCGCATGCTCGACGCAGTGGGCGACGTGGTCGCGCAGGATTTCCTCCTCGACCCGGCGCAACGCCGCCTTCGCCGCCGCGATCTGCGTCACCACGTCGATGCAATAGCGGCCGTCCTCGACCATGCCGGCAAGGCCGCGGATCTGGCCTTCAATCCGTTTCAGCCGTTTCAGGCAGGAGGCCTTGATCTCGGTGCGCATCCGCGTCATATACCCCCCTAGGGTATTGTGATCAAGAGGCGCTCGGTGACACAGGCGGAATATTCTCCCGGAAACGCGCATGCCGCCGACTCGCACGGATGCTGCGGCGGCGAGCACGAAGCCGGCGCCGCGACCGCGCCGGCGATCGATCCCGTCTGCGGCATGAAGGTCGATCCGGCGACCGCGAAGCATCGCTTTTCGTACCGCGGCCGGGACTATTTCTTCTGCGGCGGTCGCTGCCGCGAACGGTTCGAAGCCGAGCCGGAAAAATTCCTGGCCGGGCGCCCGGCTGCGCCCGCCGCGCCTGCCGGCGCCATCTACACCTGTCCGATGCATCCGGAGGTGCGGCAGGTCGGGCCGGGCAGTTGCCCGATCTGCGGCATGGCGCTGGAGCCCGAGCAGGTCTCGCTCGACCAGGCCCGCGATCCCGAACTGATCGACATGACGAGGCGGTTCTGGATCGCGCTGGTCCTCACCGTCCCGGTGTTCGTGCTCGACATGGGCGGCCATCTCGGCCTGGTCTCCGCCATGGCATCGCCATGGTCGAACTGGATCTCGCTGGTTTTTGCCGCGCCCGTGGTTCTGTGGGCGGGCGCGCCGTTCTTCGCGCGGGGCTGGCGTTCGCTGCTGACCCGAAATCTCAACATGTTCACCCTGATCGCGATCGGCACCGGCATGGCCTTTCTCTACAGCGTGGTCGGAACGCTGCTGCCGCAATTGTTCCCGCCCGCGCTTCGCGGCATGCACGGTGCGGTCGCGGTGTATTTCGAGGCGGCTGCCGTCATCACGGTGCTGGTCCTGCTCGGGCAGGTGCTGGAATTGCGCGCGCGCGAACGCACTTCCGGCGCCATCCGCGCCTTGCTCGGCCTTGCGCCGAAAACCGCAAGGCGCATCACCGCCGCGGGCGACGAGGATGTCGCGATCGACGCGATCGCGGTCGGCGATCTGTTGCGGGTGCGCCCCGGCGAGAAGATTCCGGTCGATGGTGTGGTCAGGGAAGGCCGCTCTTCGGTCGACGAATCGATGGTGACCGGCGAATCGATGCCGGTCTCGAAAGCCGAAGGCGCGCGCGTCATCGGCGGCACCGTCAACCAGGACGGCGGCCTGATCCTGCGCGCCGACCGGGTGGGCCGCGACACCATGTTGGCCCGGATCGTCGACCTGGTAGCACGGGCGCAGCGCTCGCGGGCGCCGATCCAGCGCCTGGCCGACCGGGTCGCCGGCTGGTTCGTGCCGGCGGTGATCGCCGCGGCGGTGCTGGCGTTCGCGGCCTGGATGATGTTCGGGCCCGAGCCGCGGCTGACCTTCGCGCTGGTTGCGGCGGTGACGGTGCTGATCATCGCCTGTCCCTGCGCACTGGGTCTGGCCACGCCGATGTCAATCATGGTCGGCGTCGGCCGCGGTGCGCATTCCGGCATTCTGATCCGAGACGCCGAGGCATTGGAGCGCCTCGAGCACGTCGACACCATCGTGATCGACAAGACCGGCACGCTGACCGAAGGCAAGCCGAAGGTCGTCCGGATCATTCCGGCCGACGGCTTCGACGAAAACCAGTTGCTGCGGCTCGCCGCAAGCGTCGAGCGCGGCAGCGGGCATCCGCTGGCGCAGGCGATTCGGGATGCTGCCAAGGAGCGCCAGATTGTGCCGGTCGAGGTCGGCGATTTTGCTTCGCCCGCCGGCAAGGGCGCCACCGGCATCGTCGACGGCAGGGCTGTTGCCCTCGGCAACGCCATGCTGATGACGGAACTGCGGATTGCGACCCCGGATCTCGATGGTGCCGCCGAAGCCGCACGCAGGGACGGCGCCACCGCCATCTATGTGGCGGCGGATGGCCGGGCCGCGGGCGTGATCGCGATCGCCGATCCGGTCAAGCCGTCGGCGCAGGCCGCGCTGCAGGCGCTGCGCGGCGACGGCCTGCGCGTGGTGATGCTGACCGGCGACAACCTCACCACTGCGCGTGCGGTGGCGGCCAAGCTCGGTATCGAGGAAATCGAAGCGGGCGTCCTGCCGGCGCGCAAGAGCGAGGTGGTGCAGCGGCTGCGCAGCGAAGGTCGCTGCGTCGCCATGGTCGGCGACGGCGTCAACGACGCGCCGGCGCTGGCGGCGGCCGATGTCGGCATTGCGATGGGCGGCGGCACCGATGTCGCGATCGAAAGCGCGGGGATCACGCTGTTGACCGGCGACCTCACGGGGCTGCTGCGGGCGCGGCGGCTATCGGTCGCGACCATGCGCAACATCCGCCAGAACCTCGCTTTCGCATTCATCTACAATGCTGCCGGCGTGCCGATCGCCGCCGGCGTGCTCTATCCGGTATTCGGCATTTTGCTGTCACCGATGGTGGGAGCCGCGGCGATGGCGTTGTCGTCGGTCAGCGTGATCGGCAACGCGTTGCGGCTCGCCCGCACCAACCTCCACTAGGTGCCGCGAAGCAATCCATCGGGCACCACGGTTTTGTCTCGTCATTCCGGGGCGCGCCTCTTGGCGCGAGCCCGGAATCCATACTCCCGATCGTGGTTATGGTTTCCGGGCTCGACGCCTGCGCGCCGCCCCGGAATGACGAGAGGGGACGCGAGGCCGGCGGCGCACAAAAACGTGATCATTCGTGTTTGGGCGGCGTGGATCGTATCCACGCGCGCGTCATTCGCGAAAAAAAGCCGGGCTCCGAAGAGCCCGGCTCAAGGTATTGGCCACGTGAGGCCGACACAATCACCTTCCAAGAGGGATTACTGAGCGTTCGCGCCACTGGAGGAGGGGGACAAATGCGTAACGCCAATGCTCAGCGTCCAGATATTATGGGCCGCGTTCGCACCATGCGGCAACTGGGTGAGCCGCATGTCAGTCATGCGATGATCGGGGGCTTGCAGACGCCGCCATGTCAGGACGGCCAGCGCTGCGCCTTGCTCACCACGAAATCGCGAAACACCTGCACGCGCGCCACCGTTTTCAGCTCTTCGGGATAGACGAAATAGGTATCGAGCTGGATTGAATCGGATTCGCCGAAAAGCTGCACCAGGCGATTGTTTTCCTCGACCAGATAGTCCGGCAGCGCCGCGATGCCGAGCCCCTGCTGGCAGGCGCGCACCAGTCCCAGGATGTTGTTGACCTTGAAATAGGTTTCGCGCGGACCGCTGCCGTTGCGTCCGGCCTCGATCAGCCAGGCGCGGTTCTGCAGATGCGGTGCGACCTGTCCGTCGCTGAGCGTGATGATGCGATGCGCGTCGAGCTCGTCGAGCGTCCGCGGCGTGCCGAAACGCTTGATGTATTCCGGCGAGCAGTAGGCGTGAAAGCCCATCGCGAACAGCTTGCGCTGGATCAGGTCCGGCTGCGTCGGCTTGCGGGTGCGGATCGCGACATCGGCCTCGCGCATCGACAAATCGAGTTCCTCATCGGTGACGATCAGGGAAATCCGGATCTCGGGATAGAGCGCGGTGAATTCGCCGAGCCGCGGGATCAGCCAGTTGATGCCGACGCCGGGGGTGGTCGTGATCTTGAGGTCGCCGCTCGGCCGTTCGCGGCTGTCGGTGAGCTTGGCGCGTGCCGCCTGCAACTGCATGAACACGTCATGCGCGGTGCGGAACAACAGGTCGCCCTGCTCGGTGAGGATGAGGCCGCGGGCATGGCGGTGGAACAGCGACACCGAGAGCTCCTGCTCCAGCGCGCTGACCTGGCGCGACACCGCCGATTGCGACAGCCCAAGCTGCTCGCCGGCATGCGTGAAGCTGCCCGCTTCCGCCGCTGCGTGAAATACTTTCAGCTTGTCCCAATCCATGTCGGTAAATCCGTCGCGAGCTCGGTTCATGATCATTCCGCAGCCGCGCGCTCGCTCGCGCGCAAGGTGAGAAAACGTTCGGCCTCGAGGGCGGCCATGCAGCCAAGGCCCGCGGCCGTGACTGCCTGCCGGTAGGTTTCGTCGGCGACGTCGCCGGCGGCGAACACGCCGGGCACCGAGGTCGCGGTCGAGTTCGGCGCCACCTCGACATAGCCCGACGGCTTCAGCCTGATCTGGCCGAGAACGAGCTCGGTCGCCGGTGCATGGCCGATCGCGATGAAGACCCCGTCGGCGGCGACCTCGGTCAGCGCGCCGCTTTTGACATTCTTCAACCGGACGTGGGTGACCTTGCCGGGATTCTCGGTGCCGCAGATTTCGTCGATCGCGCTGTCCCAGATCACCCGGATCTTCGGATTTCTGAACAGGCGGTCCTGCAGGATGCGCTCGGCGCGGAAATGGTCGCGGCGATGCACGAGGGTCACCTGGGATGCGAAATTGGTCAGAAACAGCGCTTCCTCGACCGCCGTGTTGCCGCCGCCGACCACCACGACTTGCTTGCCGCGGTAGAAGAAGCCGTCGCAGGTCGCGCAGGCCGAAACGCCGAAGCCCTTGAATTTTTCCTCCGATGGCGTTCCGAGCCAGCGCGCCTGGGCGCCGGTGGCGAGGATGACGGTGTCGGCCAGATAGACGTCGCCGCTGTCGCAGGTCAGGCGGAACGGCCGCTGTCCGAGTTCAAGCCGGGTGACGAAATCGGTGACGATCCTGGTGCCGACATGGGCGGCCTGCTTCTCCATCTGCTCCATCAGCCAGGGGCCCTGAATGACGTCGACGAAGCCGGGATAGTTCTCGACGTCGGTGGTGATGGTGAGCTGGCCGCCGGGCTGGATCCCCTGGATCAGAACGGGCTCGAGCATCGCACGCGCCGCATAGATCGCCGCGGTATAGCCGGCCGGGCCGGAACCGATGATGACGACCTTGGCTTGGACGGCAGCAGGCATGGATGTCTCTCTCTGAACGGCAATCGGTCGAAGCTTGGCCGGAAATCACCCGAAAAGGCGGCTCGGGGCACCGAAAGTGTCAAATCCAAGTCTAGGGCATCTGGCGAGCCATGCAAGAATTGCAATCCAAATGGGCAGATTTTCCACGCTCGGTGCCGAAATGGCGCATCGCACGCGCAATAAAATTGCTCAACGTGCCGGAGCTGCGCTAAGACTGTTGCCGCCCTTCTTCCAGCCCAGGAACCGGACCCCCGCGTGTCGAAGAATCTTGACGAGATCGACCTGAGGATTCTCAGCGAAATCCAGGCCGATGGTCGAATCACCAATGTCGAATTGGCCAAGCGCGTCGGCATTTCGCCGCCTCCCTGTCTGCGCCGGGTGCGGACGCTGGAGGAAGACGGTTACATCCAGGGCTATCGCGGCCTGCTCGACCCGCGCCGGCTCGGTTTCGATGTCACGGTGTTCGCATCGGTACATCTCGCGAGCCAGGCCGACGCCGATCTGCGCGCGTTCGAGGATTTCGTGCGCGCCGAACCGCTGGTGCGGGAATGCTGGATGCTGTCTGGCGAGGTCGATTTCATCCTGAAATGCGTTGCACCCGACATGGCGACGTTTCAGGATTTCGTCACCCACCTGACCGCGGCGCCGCATGTGCGCAATGTCAGGACCTCGCTGGTGCTGCACAACTCGAAATACGAGGCCGCGGTGCCGCTCGAGGTCAGGGTGCCAGGCTAGACAGCTAGGCTCTGCAGTCAGCAGCGAAAGCCCGAAGCAGGGCGTTGAATTGCTCCGGGCGTTCCCATTGCGGGGCATGACCCGCTTCAGCGACGACCTGCGTGGCGCCGCGCCAGAGCGTGGGAAGTTTCAGTGAGTCAAAATAGGCGCCATTGACGAGTTGCTCCCGCGTACCATGCAGGATGGCTAGCGGAACCTGCAATGCGGCGGCAACCTCGACTTCATCGCGGGTGACCGTCGGATCGATGCTCGCACCAACTTGCGCACGTGCGATCCCATCGGTTCGGATTGCGTCCTCGAGGAAAAATGGGGGAACGTCGACAAATCCCGGCGCGAAGAACGCGGCGACATAGACCTGGGCCATCTCGGCGGTGATTTCGGGGATGAAGCCGACCTGCATGGCAGGATTGGGAAGGAAGGCCTTGTCCAGTGCCGGCGGAAATCCAATCGGCGGCGTGCCGAAGATCAGCAGGCCGCGCGCGCGGGCAAGGTCGGGCGCCGCCTCCAGCAAAATATGACCGCCAAGGCTCCAGCCGACGAGGATCGAATCCTCAATCCCGCGCGCCGTCAAGAAGGCGACCAGCGAGCGCGCGTGGCCGGATAACAGGTAAGCGGCGGGGTCGCCGGCATTCGTCGAATGGCCGTGTCCCATCAGGTCGATCGCGATAAGACGGTGCGAAGCGCCCAACGGACTCTCCAGTTGGCGCGAAAAGGCGCGCGCGGAAGAGGAATTGCCGTGGATGAGAACAACGGGTTGTCCCACTCCTTCCGATTCGTGGACGGCGATCTCGCCGAAAGGCCCAACAAACATCGTCGTCTTCGTCATGCCAATCTCCTTTCGTCGGCGTCTTTCGCCTGCTCGACGGCGCGGTGCGCCCGAACGACAACCCTCGCACCGCAAAACATTTTCGAATACCCGCCGCGGCGTCGCCACTCGGTTGGTGTTGCCCCAAGGCAGATTGCCTTTGTCCCAATACACAGCGTGAATCAGATTTTGCGACCTATGGGAAGCCACTTGAAGGCGCCTCATATCTGCCGCCAGATCAGGCCGCTCCGCACGTGATCGGCACGGACCGTCTGTCGAATGGCGTTCCTTCGCAAGGAGTAAACGCGTAGAACACGCGGCTAGAATTGTAATCCGACTTCAGGCTTGGAATGACCCCCGGAACCAGAGAGCCGGCAGCTCCGCCAGGCTCGTGCACATGCGGTTCATTCTGAGGCGTTATGTCTTCCGGGATCTCCCGCCTTAACCTCGGTTGCCTGGCTCAGCCGGCGCCCGAGGACGGCGACCAAGTTGTCGTAGCGCGCCCTCCCCTTGGCCCGCACGGCTTGCGTCCAGGTGAATCCTCGGGTCTAGCGGAGGCGCGCGAGACGCTGTCGGTGCCGGCTGCCAAATTTGCCCAGAACATCGCAGCCAAAGGCCTGCCGTTTGCCGAGGGCCCGACCTATC
>DASUIA010000159.1:0-14729 GCA_036273255.1 Bradyrhizobium sp. | reverse complement strand
CCGCAACGCCCATCTCAGGGTGCCGGAGATCGGGCTCGGCATGAATATGAGCTGGCAGAGCATTCCGCGGATGCTGCATCTGATCGGCCCGCACCAAGCAGGCCGTGATCCTGGCCGACCAGCGCATCAGCGCCGGCGAGGCCCTTGAATCGGGTCTGGTGGAGCAGCTGGCCGACCCCGGCAAGGCGTTCGACGCAGCGATGGCCCTGGCCGCGAAAGTCGCCGCGCAGCCGCCCATATCGGTGGCAATGACCAAGCTGACCGTCAACCGGCTCGCGCACGCGCTCGACGATCTGGCCAGCCACATGGACCTCGACCAGTTCGCGCTGGCAAGCCTGACCGAGGACCACAAGGATGGCGTTGCGGCGTTCCTCGGCCGGCGCAAGCCGCGCTTCAAGGGACGGTAGATCGTTGTCGCGACCAGCGGCCGGCACGATCGTGGGGGTCACAAGGTCTGCCTGAACCTCGAATTCGCATAAGGTATATTATGGAATATTTATATCATAGCAGTTTCAGAGGTTTGGAGCGAAATCCTCTCGCGCATCCATCCGCAATCGCAACGGCAGACCGCACAAAGGCTGGTGGCGAAGGGCTTGGTATTTGCGCGGAAAGCGGGCAATAAATCCCGCAACGACCGGTGACGACCCCGGCGGTCTCGGCTCCGTATGGTGCCACCTACAACGAACAATCAGGGAGTAAACCAGATGAAGTTTTCACGACGCGCTCTGCTCAAGGCGAGCGCGGCCTCGGCGGTGTTGAGTGGCGTCGGCGCGCCATTTGTCGCGCGCGCGCAGCAGGCCGAATTCGCCTACAAATATGCCAATAATCTTCCGGATGCGCATCCCATGAATATCCGCGCCAAGGAGATGGCGGCGGCGATCAAGACTGAAACCAACGGCCGCGTCGATGTGCAGATCTTTCCCAACAACCAGCTCGGGTCCGACACCGACATGCTGAGCCAGGTCCGTTCCGGCGGCGTCGAGTTCTTCACGTTGTCGGGCCTGATCCTGTCGACGCTGGTGCCGGCTGCCTCGATCAACGGCATCGGGTTCGCTTTTCCGGACTATGACACGGTCTGGAAGGCCATGGACGGTGAGCTCGGCGCCCATATCCGCGGTGAGATTACCAAAGCCAATCTCGTCGTGATGGACAAAATCTGGGACAATGGATTCCGGGAAACCACCTCGTCGACCAAGCCGATCAACGGTCCGGACGACTTCAAGGGTTTCAAGATCCGCGTCCCGGTGTCACCGCTCTGGACCTCGATGTTCAAGGCATTCGATGCGTCGCCGGCGTCGATCAATTTCAGCGAGGTCTATTCGGCATTGCAGACCAAGATCGTCGAGGGCCAGGAGAATCCGCTGGCCATCATCTCGACCGCGAAGCTCTACGAGGTGCAGAAATTCTGCTCGCTGACCAATCACATGTGGGACGGCTTCTGGTTCCTGGCCAATCGCCGCGCCTGGGAACGGCTCCCCGAGGACCTTCGCACCGTCATCGCCAAAAACATTAACGCGGCCGGGGTCAAGGAGCGTGTCGATGTCGAGAAGCTCAACGCCGGCTTGCGGCAGGAACTGGCCGGCAAGGGATTGACATTCAACCAGCCGGATATCGCGCCGTTCCGCGACAAGCTCCGTTCTGCCGGGTTCTATGCCGAATGGAAGGGCAAGTATGGCGATCAGGCGTGGGCATTGCTGGAGAAGTCGGTAGGCAAGCTGTCGTAACGGGAGACCGCGGTGGCGCAGGCGGAACTCACGCAGGCGTCGGTAGGCGAGGCGATCCCCCCTCGCCGCCAGTCGCTCGCGGCATCGCTCGAGGCTTTGCTGGGACTGCTGGTCGAGATTCCCGCGGCCATTCTGGTCGTCGCCGAAATCGTCATCCTGTTTGTCGGCGTGGTCGCGCGCTACGGCCTGCATGATCCGCTGATCTGGTCGGACGAATTGGCGTCGATCCTGTTCCTGTGGCTGGCGATGCTGGGGGCCGCGGTGGCGTTCCGCCGATCCGAGCACATGCGAATGACCGCGATCGTGGCCGGTGCGGGGCCCGCGCTACGGACCTATCTCGACGTCGTCGCGACCTGTGCGGCGCTGGCCTTCCTGCTGCTGCTCGCCTGGCCGTCCTACCAATACGCCTACGAAGAGAGCTTCATCACCACGCCCGCGCTGCAAATTCCCAACATCTGGCGTGCCGCGGCGCTGCCGGTCGGCACCTGCCTGATGGCGCTGTTTGCCTTGTTGCGGCTGGTACGCAGCGGCGACGCGCGGATCGTGCTCGGTGCGGTGCTGTCGGTGGTACTGCTGATCGCGGTTTTCTGGCTGGCGCAGCCATGGCTTCGCCCGCTCGGCAACATCAACCTCGTCATCTTTTTTGTCGGCGTCGCCGGTTTCTGCGTCTTTGCCGGGGTTCCCATTGCCTTCGGTTTCGGGCTCGCCGTGTTCGGATACCTCGCGCTGACGACGCACACGCCGCTGATGGTGCTGGTCGGCCGCATGGACGAGGGCATGAGCCACCTGATCCTGCTGGCGGTGCCGCTGTTCGTGTTCCTCGGCCTGTTGATCGAGATGACCGGCATGGCGCGCGCCATGGTGGCGTTTCTGGCCAGCCTGCTCGGCCATGTCCGTGGTGGCCTGCACTACGTGCTGGTCGGTGCGATGTATCTGGTCTCCGGCATATCGGGCTCGAAGGCGGCCGATATGGCGGCGGTGGCACCGGTGTTGTTTCCCGAAATGAAGAAGCGCGGCGCCAGGCCAGGCGACCTCGTCGCCCTGCTCGCGGCCACCGGCGCTCAGACCGAAACCATCCCGCCCAGCCTCGTGCTGATCACCATCGGCTCGGTGACCGGCGTGTCGATCTCGGCACTGTTCACTGGCGGCCTGTTGCCCGGCATGGTGCTGGCGATCACGCTGTCGGCCCTGGTGTGGTGGCGCTACCGCCGGGAAGACCTCAGCCATGTCGAGAAGGCGACCGCCGGCGATATCGTCAAATCCTTCGTCATCGCCCTGCCCGCTCTGGCACTGCCGTTCGTGATCCGCGCCGCCGTGGTCGAGGGCATCGCCACGGCGACCGAGGTTTCCACCATCGGCATCGTCTACGGCTTCGTCGTTGGCCTCGTGGTCTATCGCGGCTTCGACTGGCGGCGGTTGGCACCGATGCTGGTCGAGACCGCCTGCCTGTCGGGCGCGATCCTTCTGATCATCGGCACGGCGACCGGCATGGCCTGGGGCCTGACCCAATCCGGCTTTTCCCGCGCGCTGGCCGCGGCCATGACCGGCCTGCCCGGCGGCCACGCGTCCTTTATCGCGGTATCGATCGTGGCGTTCACCATCCTGGGCAGCGTACTCGAGGGCATCCCGGCGGTCGTGCTGTTCGGTCCGCTGCTGTTTCCGATCGCGCGGCAGGTCGGCGTGCACGAGGTCCATTATGCGATGATCATCATCCTCGCCATGGGCATGGGGCTGTTCGCACCGCCGTTCGGGGTCGGCTATTATGCCGCCTGCGCCATCGGCCGGGTCGATCCGGCCGATGGCATCCGGCCGATCTGGGGCTATATGCTGGCGCTCTTGGTCGGCCTGATCGTGGTGGCGATATTTCCTTGGATATCGATCGGTTTTCTGTAAGCCTGCTTGAAATGGAAGGTGGCCGATGAGTGGCAGCCAGAACCAATACCTGACCGGGCTGGACAAGACCCCGGCCAACTTCGTTCCGCTCAGCCCATTGAGCTTCCTGGCGCGCACGGCGGCGGTCTATCCCGACCATATCAGCACGGTCCATGAGGATCGTTACTTTACCTGGTCGGAAACCCAGGCGCGGTGCCATCGGCTGGCGTCGTACCTTGCCAGCCGCAACATCGGCCTCGGCGATACCGTCGCGGCGATGCTGCCGAACATTCCGGCCATGAACGAACTGCACTTTGCGGTGCCGCTCGCGGGCGCGGTGCTGAACGCACTGAACATCCGGCTCGATGCCCCGTCGATCGCGTTTCAGCTCGATCATGGCGGCGCCAAACTCCTTCTGGTCGATCCGGAATTTGCCGGCGTCATCGCCGAGGCGCTCACTTTGATGACGGGACCGAAGCCATTTGTTGTCGATGTCGACGACAGCGCCTTTGCCGGCGGCCGGCGCATCGGCGGCATCGAATATGAAGAGGCGTTGTCGCAGGGCAATCCGGGTTTCATCGCGCGGCCGCCGCACGACGAATGGGACGCCATCGCGCTGAGTTACACTTCGGGCACCACGGGCAATCCCAAGGGCGTCGTCACCCACCATCGCGGCGCCTATCTCAACGCCGTCAGCAACATTCTTGCCGGCAACCTCGGCCAGCATCCGGTCTATCTGTGGACGCTGCCGATGTTCCACTGCAACGGCTGGTGTTTTCCCTGGACCATTGCGGCGGCCGCCGGCATCAACGTCTGCCTGCGCAAGGTAGATCCTGCGAAGATTTTCGAGTTGATCGGAAAACATGGCGTCACCCACATGTGCGGCGCGCCGATCGTCTACAACACGCTGATCAACGCGCCCACGGCGCCCAAAGGCCCCAGCGCGCGACCTGTCGTCGGGCTGATCGCGGGCGCGGCGCCGCCGGTCGCGGTGCTCGAGGGTGCCGAGCGGATCGGGATCAAGCTCACCCATGTCTATGGCCTGACCGAGGTCTATGGTCCGGCGTCGGTGTGTGCGGAACAGCCCGGCTGGGACGAGTTGCCCGCCGAGCAACGCGCACAACTGAAGCGCCGCCAGGGCGTTTCCTATCCGTTGCAGGAATCGATCACGGTCATTGATCCCGAAACCATGCGCGAAGTGCCGCGCGACGGCGAAACCATCGGCGAGGTGATGTTCCGTGGCAACATCGTGATGAAGGGCTATCTGAAGAACGAGAAGGCCACCGCCGAAGCGTTTGCCGGCGGCTGGTTTCACACCGGCGATCTCGGTGTGCTCGATGAACACGGCTATGTCATCATCAAGGACCGTTCCAAGGACATCATCATTTCCGGCGGCGAAAACATCTCCTCGGTCGAGGTCGAGGACGTGCTCTACCGTCATCCCGCGGTGCTGTTCGCCGCCGTGGTGGCAAAGCCGGATTCAAAATGGGGCGAAGTGCCCTGCGCGTTCGTCGAACTGAAGGACAACGCCCGCGCGACCGAGGTGGAGATCATCGCGTTCTGCCGCGCTCACATGTCGGGTTTCAAGGCGCCGAAGGCGGTGGTGTTCGGAGCGATCCCGAAGACGTCGACCGGCAAGATCCAGAAATTCCTGCTGCGCAACCAGGTTGATTCCGCCAAGGCGATATCAGCCTGATGCCGCGCCGCAGCCCGATCAAGCGCAGCGTAAACACGGGGAGAGATGGCCATGATGGGGAAATCGTCTGCGACGCGACTTGTCCTGGCGGTAACGGGCGGCTTGCTGTCTTGTTCGATGGCAGCGTTCACCGCCGCCGCCGCTGAGCCCGCCGAGGTCAAGGTATTGACGTCGGTAGCGCTGACTTCGGTATTTGACGAAATTGCCCCGCAATTCCAGCAGGCGACCGGAAACAAGCTCAAGATCGGCTTCAGCCTGATCGCCGATATCAAGAAACGCATGATTGCGGGTGAGACCGCCGACGTCATCATCCTGTCGCGGCCGGCGATGGACGACCTCCAGAAGCTGGAAAAGTTCGCGCCCGGCAGCGTCGCGAATGTCGCGGGCACACCGGTTGCGATGGCGGCACGTGCGGGTGCAGCCAGACCGGACATCAGTTCGGTCGACGCTCTGAAGCGCACGCTGCTCGACGCCAAAATGATCGTTTATGCGGATCCGGCCAAGGGCGGCGCCAGCGGGGTCTATTTTGCGCACGTCATCGATCAACTCGGAATCGCCGAGCAATTGAAGTCCAAAACGATCCTGGTGCCGGGAGCGCAGTCCGCCGAACTGGTTGCCAAAGGCGTAGCGGAAATCGGCGTCGCACAGGGCTCGGAGATCCTGCCGGTGCCGGGCGCGCAATTGGTCGGGCCCTTGCCGGGTCAGTTCGCGAGCATGACGGTCTTCACCGCCGGAATCGGAGCCGACACCAAGGTCGCGGAGGCGGCGAAATCGCTGATCGAGTTTCTGAAGGGACCTGCTGCGATGGCCGTGTTCAAATCGAAAGGCTTCGAGCCGGAACAAAGCAATTGAATTCCGGACTTAGCCCGTTCGTTCCAGCGTCAACCGCATGCCGTCATAGGCCGGAACGACGTTCGGCGGCAGCCTCCGCCGCAGCACCTCGTAATCGAGATCGGAATGCATGTTGGTGATGATCGCCCGGCGCGGCCGGAAGCGCTCGATCCACGACAGGGCGTCATTGACGCTGAAATGGCTGGGATGCCCGGTATAGCGCAGCCCGTCGATGATCCAGAGCTCGAGGTTTTCCAGGTGACGCCAGCTATCGGGCGGAATGTCGCTCACATCGGGCGTATAGGCAGCATCGCCGATCCGGTAACCGAGCGCCTGAATCTGGCCGTGCTGCAGGCTGAAGGCCGCGAGCGTGACCGGACCGCCCTTCCCGTCGATGGTGCGGCTTTCTCCGGCCTCGATCGGGAAATTGTCGAGGATCGGCGGATAGTCGCTGCCCGGCGGCGAGACGAAGCAGTATGAAAATCGCAGCACGACATGCTCGGCGGTCGATTGATTGAGAAAGACCGGGATGCGCCGGCGCTGATGCAGCACCACCGAACGAAGATCGTCGATGCCGTGCGTTTGATCGGCGTGCTCGTGGGTGAGGAATACCGCATCGATTTGATCGACCTCGGCGTCGATCAACTGCTCGCGCAGATCGGGCGAGGTATCGACCACGACCCTGGTCATGCCCTGGTCCGACGTCCGCTCCACCAACAGCGAACAGCGGCGGCGGCGGTTCTTTGGGTTGGCGGGGTCGCACGCGCCCCAGCCCAGCGCGGGGCGCGGAACGCCGGCAGAGGATCCGCAACCGAGAATCGTGAGCGTGAGCGTCATGCAGGCCTATCCGCAGCCGGCACTTTGCTGAACAGGCGAAAGAAATTTGCCGTGGTCTGGCGGGAAATCTCCTCGAGCGAAACCCCGCGCGCCTCCGCCAGCACCTTGGCGATTTCCACCACGTAGCTCGGTTCGTTGCGCTTGCCGCGAAACTTGCCCGGCGCCAGATACGGCGCGTCGGTCTCCACCATGATGCGATCCGCCGGCAGTTCGGCCGAGAGGTCACGCAACGCCTGCGATTTCTTGAAGGTCAGAATTCCCGTGAACGAGATCGAAAGACCGAGCGCGATGGCCTTCATCGCGAGATCGCGTCCGCCGGTGTAGCAGTGCAGGACGCCCCGAAACGCGCCCTTGGTCATTTCGTCCTCGAGGATGCGGCCGCAATCCTCGTCGGCTTCGCGGGTATGGATGACCAGCGGCAGGCCGGTGGCGCGGGCCGCCGCGATATGGGTGCGGAAGCCCCGTTCCTGCGCCTCGCGCGAACTGTGCTGATAGAAATAGTCGAGCCCCGCCTCGCCCAGCGCCACGACCTTGGGGTGCCGGGTCAGTTCGACCAGATCGCTCGCGGGAATCCCGTCCTCCTCATCGGCTTGATGCGGATGGGTCCCGACCGAACAATAGACATCGGGAAATCGCCCGGCGATTTCCAGGAGCGCGCCGAGCCGCCGCACCCGGGTCGAGATCGTGACCATGCGTCCGATCCCGGCAGCGGAAGCGCGACCGACCAGAGCGTCGAGATCGTCGGCAAAATCCGGAAAATCGAGATGGCAATGGCTGTCGATCAGCATCCGTCCTTAACCGTTCAGGTGGCGGTCGGTTCGATATAGCGCGGAAATACCGGCACCGGTGCGGGGAGTATCCTGCCCGGCTTGATCCGCGCGGCGCGGCCGAGTGTCGCGAAGCTGCGCGCGTCCGTGGGCGTGCCGAGGATATCCAGCAGTTTCGCCGACGCTTCCGGCATTGCCGGCTGAGCAAGGATGGCGACCTGCCTGACGATCTCCGCGGTGACGTAAAGCACCGTGCGCTGGCGCGGCGGGTCGGTCTTGGCCAGCGCCCACGGTGCCTCGCCCGCGAAATAGCGGTTGGCTTCCGCGACCACGGCCCAGACCGCATTCAGCCAGTGATGAATCTGCTGGGTGCTCATCGCCGTTCGCGCCAGCGCGAGCATGCCATCGGCCTGGGCCAGGATGGCCTGGTCGTTTTCGCTGAAGGCGCCGGGCTCGGGCAGCACGCCGCCAAACTGCTTGGCGATCATCGACAGCGAGCGTTGCGCGAGATTGCCTAGATCGTTGGCGAGATCGGCATTGATGCGCGCGACAATGGCTTCATGGTTATAGCTGCCGTCCTGGCCGAACGGCACCTCGCGCAGAAAGAAGTAGCGCATCTGATCGACGCCGTATTGATCCGCCAGGTTGAAGGGATCGACGACATTGCCGACCGATTTCGACATTTTCTCGCCCCTGTTGAACAGAAAGCCATGGGCGTACACGCGCCTCGGCAAGGCGATGCCCGCCGAGAGCAGGAAGGCCGGCCAGTACACCGCGTGGAAACGGATGATGTCCTTGCCGATGATATGCACGTCGGCCGGCCAGTAGCGCCAGTTCGCATCATGCTCGTCGGGAAAGCCGACGCCGGTGACATAGTTGGTCAGCGCATCGACCCACACATACATCACATGATCAGGATCGTTCGGCACCTTGACGCCCCAGTCGAAGGTGGTGCGGGAGATCGACAGATCCTTCAGACCACCCTTCACGAAGCTCATGACCTCGTTGCGGCGGGAATCCGGGCCGATAAAATCCGGTTGCTCGTCGTACAGCGCAAGCAATCGGTCCTGATAGGCCGACAGCCGGAAGAAATAGCTCTTTTCCTCGACCCACTCCACCGGCGTGCCCTGTGGGCCGCGGCGCACGTCATCCTCGCCGAGCGTGGTTTCCTCCTCGGCGTAATAGGCCTCGTCGCGCACCGAATACCAGCCGGAATAGGTGTCGATGTAGATGTCGCCATTCCGTTGCATCCGGTCCCAGATCACCTGGACCGAACGGTGGTGCGCGGGTTCTGAGGTACGGATGAAGCGGTCGAACGACACGTTCAGGCGCTGATCCATTTCCTTGAACCGGGCCGCGTTGCGGTCGGCGAGTTCGGACGGCGTCATGCCCTCGCCCTGCGCGGTCTGAATCATCTTCAGTCCGTGCTCGTCGGTGCCGGTGAGAAAAAACACATCCTTGCCGTCGAGCCGCTGAAAGCGCGCCAGCGCATCGGTGGCGATCGCCTCATAGGCGTGGCCGATATGCGGCATGCCGTTGGGATACGCAATCGCGGTCGTGATGTAGTAGAGGTTGCTGCGAGGCTGAACGGATGCGGCGGCTTCCGCGTTCGAGCCGGTGGCCGCTCTCTTCGCCGTGTTCTTGACGATCTTGGCATGCCGCGCCGTTGTGCCGGGTTTCCCGGTCCCGGTCTTGCTAGACTTTTTGGCCGTTTTGCGGGCTGCCTTGTTCACGGTCTTGCTGGTCTTTTTCGTGGCCTTCCTCACTGCATGCTTGCCGGTCTTGGCGCGTTTTTTCGTCGCGGAGGCTTGGCTGGCGCGCCGTGATTCACGAACCTTCTTCGCTGTTCGCCTTGTGGGAGTTTTCTTCCTGGCCGTCGCCACACCAAATTCCTTCGTTGCACAAATTGATCTGTCAGGGAGGGTCAATCCGCCGCGTGTTTACCGCGTGGCTTCCGCGAGCAGCCCGAACACCGAGAAAACCAGTGGTTTTCGTTCGAGATTGTAGGCTTCGACATCTCGCGCGGCGAGGCTGATCTTTTCCCACACCTCCGCCAGCCGTGCAAGGCGCGGCAGGTTCGCATTGGCATTGGCGCCGTCGACACGCAGGCGCCCGCTCACCCAGCGATCGACGCTGTCGATGAAGGCCGCCAGCGCCGCCCGGTCGCTGCCGCCGAGCGCATCGCCAAGCGCGTGCAATTCGCGCGGATCGACCTGCGGCAGGGTGGCGAGCAGGGCCGCGGTCCGCTGGTGCAATTTGACGGCGTCGCCGCCGAGCAGCGTCAGCGCGCGCGCAACGCTGCCTTCTGCCGCCGCGGCCGCTTCGGCCAGCGCCGGATCGTCGCGCGCGAGCCCGGCAGCGTGGGCGGCGGCACCGATGACGTCGTCGGCCGCGAGCGGCCGCAACGCCAGCTTGCGACATCGGGACAGGATGGTCGGCAGCAGCCGCGCCGGCGCGTGGCTGACCAGCAGGAAAAGCGAGCGCCGCGGCGGCTCCTCCAGAATTTTGAGCAGCGCATTGGCGGCGTTCGGATTGAGCTCGTCGACGGCATCGACGATGCAGATCCGCCAGCCCTCGACTGCCGCGGTCGAGCCGAAAAACGAGATCGTCTCCCTGGTCTCGTCGACGGTGATCACGGAACGCATCACGCCCTTTTCGTTGAGCGTGCGTTCCAGGACGAGCAGGCCGCCATGGGCGCCGCCTGCGACCAGCCGCGCCGCCGGCTCCGACGGATCAACCGCCAATGTCGCGGCGCCCTGCACTGCGGCGGCGAGCGGATCGCGATGGGCGAGCACGAACCTTGCCAGGCGATAGGCGAGCGTCGCCTTGCCGATGCCCTGCGCGCCTCCGATCAGCCAGGCATGCGCCATCCGACCGCTGCGATAACCGTCAAGCAGTGCCAATTCGGCGTCGCGGTGTCCGAACAGCGCGGTGTTTTCGCGGGGATGCAGCGCCGCGATCGGCGCTTCGACCTGACGGGCGCTCATGCTGAATTGACCGCGCTGTCGGCATCGACCGCGAACAAGCGGTCGCGCACCGCCGCCCAGACCGCCGCGGCCACCGCCGCGGTATCGGCATTGGCGTCGACCAGTACGCATCGCTGTGGCTCGGCTGCCGCGATCTGCCGATAGGCGTCGCGCAGTTGCCTGTGAAATTTGATGTCCTCGGCCTCGAATCTGTCGGGCGCGCCGCTGCCGCGTCGGACGGCAGCTCGCTGCATGCCGACCTCCACCGGGACGTCGAGGATGATGGTCAAATCCGGCTTGAGATCGCCGATGGTCACCCGTTCCATCGCATTGAGCACCTCGGGCGCGACGTTGCCGAGGCTGCCCTGATAGGCGCGCGTCGAATCGGAAAACCGGTCGCACAGGACCCAGATTCCCTGGTTGAGAGCGGGCTTGATCACGCTGCGGACATGATCGTCGCGGGCGGCGGCAAACAGCAGGGTCTCCGCGTCAGCCCCCAGCAGCTTGCCCATACCGGACAGCACGAGATGGCGAATGATCTCGGCACCGGGCGATCCGCCGGGCTCGCGGGTGACGATGGTGCGCAGCTTGGCGCCATCGAGACGTTGCGCGAGCGCCTTGATCTGGGTGGATTTGCCCGATCCCTCGCCGCCTTCAAAGGTGATAAACCGCCCGCGCCCGGGAGCTCTTTTGACCGCCGTCCCGGCCATGATCAGAGCTTCTCGGCGCCGGCGCGAAACATTCCGATGACGAGCTCGCTTGCACCGTCGATCGCCCGCCGCATCGTCGAGCCCTTGCCGATCGATTCGGCCGCAAAGACCGGAGTTTCCTCGGCAAGGTTGCCGCCCCGCCAGATCCGGACCACGCCGATACGCTGGCCGGCCTCGATCGGTGCACGGACCGGTCCACTATAGACCACCCGTGCGAGCAATTTATCGTTGCCGTTCTTCTGCACCATGACCTTGATCGGATCCGGGCTTGCGAGCTTCACCGATCGGCTGTCGCCGCCGAACACCCTGGCATAACCGACCGTCTGATTGGCCGCGAACAGGGTTCGCGCCTCGAAGTTCCGGTATCCCCATTCCAGCATCTTCTTGGCTTCCGACGCGCGGTCCTCGGAATCCTCGAGGCCGTTGACGACGACGATCAGGCGGATTCCGTTTTGCACCGCGGACCCGACCATGCCGTAGCCGCCCTCCTTGGTGTATCCGGTCTTGAGCCCGTCGGCGCCCTCCAGCGACGTCAGCAGCGGGTTGCGGTTCTGCTGGCGGATCTTGTTCCAGGTGAATTCGCGCTGGCCGAACAGCTTGTAGAACTCGGGATAGGTCTGGATGATGTAGCGCGCCAGTTTTGCCAGTTCCCGCACGGTCATCCTGTTACCGGGATCGGGCAGACCGTTGGAATTGGCGAACGTCGATCGCGTCAGGCCGAGTTCGCGGGCGCGCTTGGTCATCATGTCGGCCGCGAAGCTGCTTTCGTTGCCGTCCATCCCCTCCGCCAGCGCGATGCAGGCATCGTTGCCGCTCTGGATAATGGCGCCGTGCAGGAGATCGTCGACCGAGATCTTGCTGTTGATGGCCGCGAACATGGTCGAGGTGCCCGAGGGCGCGCCCCCGGTGCGCCAGGCGTGCTCGCTGACGTGATATTCGTCCGTCAGCTTGACGTCGCCCTTTTCGATGGCGTGGAACACCGTCTCCACCGTCATCAGCTTCATCATGCTGGACGGCGCCCGTAACTCGTCGGCGTTCTTCTCGAACAACACGCTGCCGCTGGACGCCTCGATCAGGATCGCAGTCGGCGCATCGCCGGCAAAGCCTCCGTCTTCCTTCCTCGCTCCCTGCACGCTCTGATTGGCGGCGAAGGCCACGCCGCCGCCGACCGCAATCAACACGACGGTTGCGATCAGGCGGCGCCAGAGGGATGTCGACCTGCCGGAGAATGATGTTGCGACTGCCATGGGCGGTGCCTTGAGTCCCGGCGTTCTAACAGTTGGAAGTAACGCAAACAACACGGCCGTCGACGCGCGCAGGCCACCGAACCCGACGGGAACACCGGGGAAATACCGGTCAGCGGCCACCCAGAACGGAAATCAATAGAGCCCGCGACCGGCCAGGATCTCGCTCGGCCCGTGCCGATCGATCGGCGCATAGGCGGAGACCGGCCGGACGCTCGGGACATAGCGGTCGTCGTCCTCATAGGACACCGCGCGCGGATAATCGAGGACGCGGCCGTTCGAGCGCAGGCGGGCGGATGCGGACATCTCGGACGTCGCATTGATGGAGGCCTGGTCCGCCGCCGTGTTGCCGAGGCTGTAGGGGCGCCCTTCCGGCATCGGAACTCCGCCGCGGATCGCCCGACCCGACGGCATTTCCGGGACGAATGAACGGGCGGAGGCCACCCGAACCAGAGACGGTGCCGGCGCCGGGACGCCGGTGCGCAGCGTCGCCATCAGCAGACGGTCGTCGGAACCCTCGAGCGGCGCGCGCCCGACATATTCGACCCGCACGCGCGCCACCCCGTTGCCCTTGAAATCAAGCAATTCGGCGGCCTTGTTGGAGACATCGATGACCCGGTTGGCATGGTACGGCCCGCGGTCATTGACGCGGACGATCAGCGACCGGCCATTGCTGAGATTGGTGACGCGGGCATAGCAGGGCATCGGCAGTGTCGGATGGGCCGCGGTCAGCGCGCTCATGTCGAACACTTCGCCATTGGCGGTCAGCCGGCCATGGAAATCATCGCCATACCAGGACGCCAGGCCTTCCTCGCGGTAATTCACGTCTTCTTCCGGGACGTAGACCCGGCCGGCGACGACATAGGGCTTGCCGACCCGGTAGGTGCCACCGCCCTTCGGCACCGGTTCGCCAAACGCGACCACGCGCGGGCTGGAGGAGACGCCGTAGCGGGGGTCGACCCGGTTGGCGAATTTTCCCGAAGAGGCGCAGTTGGCGAGCGCGAGGCAGGCCACCGCCGCGGCGACGCCGCGCGCCGCCCGAACCGCCGAATCTGACCGTCGAATCCCCATACGCCCCAAAACCACTCCGGCGGCCCTGACCCGGTTGCGAGCCTGAAACCGCGCTGCATCCCCGACGCGCCCCATTTCCGCATCAAGTGATAAACATATCGCAGCCGGAACGCGGCGGAAATGGGGAGAGCCTGAAAGGTGGTGAATCAATCGTTTCCCCTGCCCGGCCGTCGCTGGCCGGCGACGAGCTCGGGCCCTGTGTTGCCCAAAAATCACCATCGGTTTGCTAAATCCAGACGCGGGAGGAATTCTTTTGACTGTGTAGCGCCCCGTGCCGTTAGGTCGGCGTGCTGGGTCAGGGATCGTCACCATGTTGGAAGCAGTCACCGCATTCTTCGGCTTCATGAGCGCCGGCATTTTCATCGCCCACGCCGTCGACGGCTACCGGTCGCGGCTGCAGTAGCCACCCTCGCCTCGCCCCGGTTCACAAGCCGGCGCAGCTCGCGCCGGACAACGGCCCGAATCTGACGGCGCGTGCTTCGCCGCCGGTCGCCTCTTTCACGGCTCGAACGTCTCTGCTAAGCCGCTGGGATTCCGGAAGGGTGGCCGAGTGGTTTAAGGCACCGGTCTTGAAAACCGGCGTGCCTGCAAGGGTACCGTGGGTTCGAATCCCACCCCTTCCGCCAAAATATCGAAGCAAATTACCTGGAGCGATCGATCGGTGTCGAGCAAGGGTGTTACTGAGCACGGCTGACTTTCATGAGCTTTGATTCGTCAATCGGGATGCGCCGCTTCGCGCAGGCTCTTCCGTCGTCATTCCGGGGCGCGCCCCTTTGCGCGAACCCGGAATCCATTGGGCCGCAACGATCGCGGTTGGATGGATTCCGGGCTCGCGCCGCTTCGCTTCACGCCCCGGAGTGACGGCGGTGAGATGTGAGTGCACCTTCTCGCGGCGCGATGCGTCCGAGTTTTACCTGATCAGTTCGCCCTCCGGAAATCAGAGGGCGCAGGGAATGCCGGGGGCGCGCTGCACCCGCGGTCTCATACGCAAATGGAGAAGGGCGCGCATGA
>DASUIA010000158.1:0-27935 GCA_036273255.1 Bradyrhizobium sp. | reverse complement strand
GCCCTGCGTAATTGACTCGTCATGCCCGCGCTTGTCGCGGGCATCCACGTCTTGAAAGCCGAACAGCATCAAAGACGTGGATGGCCGGAACAGGTCCGGCCATGACGAAGATAGAGAGTCATCATCCGGGACCGTTGGTATCACATGTTGGCGTCGGCGTTCGGCCCGACATAGGCGATGCGCAACATATTGGTCGCGCCGGGCGTGCCGAGCGGGACGCCGGCGACAATGATCACGCGCTGTCCGGCCTTGGCGAAACCGTCGCGAAACGCGATGGAGCCGGCGCGGTCGACCATGTCGTCCTGGTCGTGGGCATCTTCCGCGACCACGCAATGCACACCCCAGACCGCCGACAGCTTGCGCCCGGTGGCAAGGTTCGGCGTGATCGCCACCACCGGCGGCTTCGGCCGCTCGCGCGCCACCCGCAGCGCGGTCGATCCCGAGCTGGTCCAGCAGATGATCGCGGACAGGTCGAGCGTTTCGGCGATCTGCCGCGCCGCGTCGGCAATGGCGTCGCCGACGGTGGGCTCCGGTTCGGCGCGCTGCGCGCTGAGCACACCGCGATAGGTCGGGTCGCGCTCCACCTCTTCGCCGATCCGGTTCATGGTCGAGACCGCTTCGACCGGAAACTTGCCTGCGGCCGATTCCGCCGACAGCATGATCGCGTCGGCGCCTTCATAGACGGCCGTGGCGACGTCCGAGACCTCCGCCCGCGTCGGCACCGGGCTCTGGATCATCGATTCCAGCATCTGGGTCGCGACCACCACCGGCTTGCCCGCGCGCCGCGCCAGCCGCGTCATCTGCTTCTGCAGACTCGGCACCCGTTCCAGCGGCAGTTCGACGCCGAGATCGCCGCGCGCCACCATCAGGGCGTCGGAGGCTTCGATGATTTCCGGAAGGCGGTCGATCGCCTGCGGCTTTTCGATCTTGGCCATCACGGCGGCGCGGCCGCGGATCAGTTTCTTGGCCTCGACGACGTCCTCGGCGCGTTGCACGAAGGAAAGCGCGATCCAGTCGACGCCGGTAGCCAGCGCCGCTTCGAGGTCGGCACGATCCTTTGGCGTCATGGCGGAGACCGGCAGGTCGGTGTCGGGCAGGCTGACGCCCTTGCGGTCCGACATCTTGCCGCCGATCACGACCCGCGTCACGGCCCGCTCGGGCGAGGTCTCCTCGGCGATCAGGCGCACCTTGCCGTCGTCCAGCAGCAACGCATCACCCGGCCGCAGCGCGGCGAGAATCTCGGGGTGCGGGAGCTGGACGCGGGTATTGTCGCCGGGCGCCTTGTCGGAATCGAGTACGAAGCTCTCGCCGTTCTTGAGCTGGATCGCGCCCTCCGCGAACGAGCCGAGCCGCAGCTTCGGTCCCTGGAGATCGACCAGAATCCCGATCGGCCGGCCATAGCTCGACTCGACATTGCGAATGGTATTGACCAGTTCGCGCATCTTGTCGTGCGCCGTATGGCTCATATTGATGCGGAAGACGTCGGCGCCGGCCTCGAACAGGCGCCTGATGATGGCGCTGCTGGAGGAGGCAGGCCCCAGCGTCGCCAGGATCTTGATACGGCGCAGGCGTCTCATGGCTTGCTTCCGGGCGCGGCGGCTGGCGGCGGACCAGCCGTGCCCGGAGGCGTTCCGCTCGGTGCACCGGACACGCCGGGAATGCCGGCGGGTGCGTTCGGGTTGACCGTCCCCGGGATTCCCGGCACCCGTTGCGCAGGTTGCTGTTCGGCGGATTCAGTCAATTGTACGGTCCATGCACGCTGCTCGCCGGTGTCGACCTCGAAGAAGCCGGTGCGGTCGAAGCCGCGCGCCAGACAATTTTCGGTACCCTTGATGGTGAATTCCTTGTCCCGCGAACACATGAAGGCCTGCCCCGACCACTCGCCGCCCCGGTCGTAATCGAGCGCATAGATGTAATAATACCGGGCAACCAGGGTGCCGCGCAGCAGCGTCTCGCAGGCGCGCGACGAGACGTTCCACCAGCCTTCGGTAGTCCAGCCTTCGGCGTCCTTGTAGCCCAGAGCGACGCCGACCCGGCTCGAGGTATTGTTGCAGAGGCGGAAGTCGGCGGCAGCCGAACTGCTCCACAAACAGGCCATGGCCAGCGCCAGCATCAAACCGGCGGCGGCACGAGCAAACGGAAGGGTGCGAGGGGGATTTTCAGCAGTCATTTAATGAAGCTATATCAGTTCCTTGACGATTGCGCGTGGGCCGATGGCGGTGTCAACCTCCTCCTGCGCCGCGATATGGCAAAATCTGTGACGGCTCCCACTTGCCAAAAGCGGGAAATGTCGGGCGTGGTCCCGTTGGGAAATGTACGACCAAAGCGAAAGCCGTCCTCGTCTAACCGGGGGCGGCTTTTCGCTGACCTCACCAAGGGTGCGGCGGATGGCCCGACAGCGCAAGAGATGGTCAGGGCCGTTCCCCACGTTTTCGGAGGTTTTGGGATAGCCGAAGTTCACGATGTGGCGATCTCGGGGACGGCACCGGGATCGTTCCGAGGCAGAAGGTTGGGCAGGCCGCCGACTAAGCCAGGTCTGAAGCCCACGTCTGCTCGCCGCACTGGCACCTGAACATGCGAACAATGCGGCCCTTGTTAGAGTCGTCTACGTCGGCTTCTTCGCATAGATCATGCACCAGCCTTGGGGGGAGATCGTCCCATCGACCAACTGGCAGGACGATGGAGGTTCAAAATGCAGACAATTATCGCAGTGCTGATCCCCCTTCGGCGTGTCCTGATACTTGACGACGGTCTGCGCAACCTTGGCGGCGGCCGGAGCCGGCGTCGGTATACCGATCATGGCGGCGCCAATCGATGTTCCGGTTACGCCGGCGGCGATGGTCAACATTCGTCGTCTGGAAATTTCTTGGGGGCCTGTCATGAAGGTTCTCCTGGAGCCCATTCCCGCAAGCAACGCCAAGGTCGGACGTCTGTTCCCGATTTTTCCACGAAATGTTGCATCTCGCGTCGGATCACATCAACGGGCAGGCCCGGCTAGCCCAACATCGATGAGCCTGTGCGAGGTTGCCGGTGCTTCCTGTATCAAGGACGGAAATTTCACCGGGCCGTTAACCCATAGGCACCTGGAAGAACCTGCGAAGGCAGTGACGCGGCCCGCACCATGTGCAATTTCTACTCGATCGCCACCGACCGAGCCGTCATCCTCACGCGCAGCGCCGAGGAAATGCTTGCCGAACAAGGAGTTACTAGGCCGCTTGTGGCAAATGAGACGGCCCCCATTTGATACTCGGTAGCTGTCGAGCAACAGTGAGACAACGGTCATGACCACCGATCACAAAACCACGACGGAACTTGAAGCGGCGGTCTTCCGGCGCCTCGTCGAACATTT
The DNA here is from genome assembly GCA_036273255.1 of Bradyrhizobium sp. GTDB lineage: Bacteria > Pseudomonadota > Alphaproteobacteria > Rhizobiales > Xanthobacteraceae > Bradyrhizobium. The sequence goes on along the minus strand of DASUIA010000158.1, from coordinate 24,586 downwards.
GCGCGCCCGCAACGATGTCCAGAATATCGATCTGATGAATCTGGCTGGCTTCTGCCGCAACTGTCTGTCCAACTGGCTCAAGGAAGAGGCCGACGCCAGCGGCACGCCGATGAGCAAGGACGAAAGCCGCGAGGCGATCTATGGCATGCCCTACGAGACCTGGAAGTCAATCCACCAGGGCAGCGCCAGTCCCGACCAACTGGCGGCGATGAAGAAATCGCAGAGCGGGCACTGAGCCTTCCGCCCGCTACGAATCCCTGAAGCCGCAGGAGAGCTTTCTCCTGTGGGTGCGCTGTGGATGAGCGCGATGTTTCCTTGACGTCAGCGGCTGCAATCTTGAGGGTCATTCTGCAGACCGGCGGCGCGCATGAAGCGCGCCTTGTTTGTCTGCTCACCTGCAACCCCTTCAGTTCATCAGGAGTACCCGATGGCCACCACTGCCGCTGCCGTCAAGGAAGCGCCCGCGACGCGATTTGCCAAGGACCAGCTCAGGGCCATCATCGAGCGCATCGAGCGGCTGGAAGAGGAGAAGAAGACGATTTCGGACGATATCCGCGACGTCTACGCCGAGGCCAAGGGCAACGGTTTCGATGTCAAGGCGCTGCGCTCCATCGTGCGGCTGCGCAAGCAGGACGCCAACGAGCGCGCCGAGCAGGAGACCATCCTGGAAACCTACATGCAGGCGCTCGGGATGCTCTGAAGTCGGCAAGCGCCATCTGCGGGTCCCACTCGCGTCTTCAACGGATACCTAGGACGCAGGTGAAATGCCGGGTCAGGCCCGGCATGGACGATCCCGCCTCAATGCAGCGATGCGGTCCGCAACACGAATGATGTGGTCGTCAGCGTCGCGGTGGCCGATCCGGTGAACCGGTCGCACTGCAATCCCATCTGCGGATCATTCGAGAAGCCCATCGTCACGGCAGATTGCGGCTTGACGAAAAAGGCGCGCATCAGCGTCATGTCGGTATCGCCCAGCACGGTCGAGGCCATCGAGAGGCTGGCGCTCGGCGCGAGGATCATCGCGCGCATCCAGATATCGCCGCCCCTGGCCGCGGAAATCCGCGCCGACGTTGGAACCGGGCCGGCCGGGCCTTGCGGCCCCTTGATGGCCACCGTGTTGATCGGCATGGCGGCCATGGCATTGCGGACAGCCGGCCTCATGTTGAGGGGCATCGGCGCCGTGGCCGCCACGACCGCGGGGCGGCCGGCTGGCGCAGCGGTGCCGGGCGCGTAGGCCAGCGCCTGGAACGCGGCGGAGATACCGGCTGTCGAGTGCGGGTCCGCAGCCGCGACCGCCTCGCGGGCGGTGATGGCGGCGACCTGCGCCGGTGTCGCCTGCTTCGGCGTGGCCGGGATCTCGCTCCACAAGCCGCGGGCATTGATGATGTCGGCCGGCGTTTGCGGCCTGATTTCGCTGCTTTCAGCCGATGGCGGCGCAGCCGGCTTCGGGGTGGCGGGCCGCACGATCTGGGCGTCGGCCGAGGCGAACTGGAACGCGGCCGCGCGCGGCTTCATGCGCGGCATCGGCACCGGCTCGACGGACTTGTCGGCGGCGACCTGATAGGTGGCTGGCGGCGATGCGCTCACACCCTCATCCTCGTCGTCGCTCGACCGGGTCTTGAACAGCGCCGCCCACAGGCTCGGGCTGCTCCGCGTCAATGCCCTGTCGCCGCCGTCACGTTTTTCGATGTCGGCGCGGGCCAGCTCATATCCCTTCAACGGCGTGCCGTCAGCGGGGACATGCACGGTGCGGCCATCGGGGAATACCCTGACCAGTTGATCGTGGGTCATGCGCGGCCAGTGGCGGATGCTGCCGGTATCGAGATGAACGAACGGCGATCCCGACGTCGGATAGAAGCCGACGCCGCCGCGTTGCAGGCGGAGCCCCGCGAAACGGATCTGCTCGAGCGGCACGTCGGGAATGTACAAGTCCATGGCGTGGCCGAGCATGTGCTGGCTGTAACGAGCCACTCCCGAAGAACGGCGGCGAAGCATGGCGTTGGTGGCGGGGGAACGATAGGCGGAAATGATCTGGATCGGCTTCTTGGCGTCGACGTCGCGATAGACCTCCCACAGGATATCGAACAGGTGGCGATCCATCACGGTCTCGTCCTGGGTGCGCCAGTCGCGAAGATAGTGATTGAGCTGTTTCAGCGCCTCCTCGTCATAGCGTCCGTCGCGCTTGAAGGTGACGGTGAGGTCTTCGTTGGAGTGGGTGTGATGGAACGAAAGGGTACGGGTTTCGTTCTCGGCGGTCGCATCATGGACCGATCCGGCTCCAAGCAGGAGCAGCAACGAGGTCAGGCCGAGACGATACCCGGCCTTCGACAACGACAGCGAACCGAATTGGCGTGCGAAACCAGCCAGCACCGAGAGCCCACCCACAGGACGACCGATCGAAACGACTCTTCCGCTACCCCCGGGTGGCGAAAGAGCATGAATGCAGTCTTAAAACGTAAGGGTAAACCGCAATTTACGATCCATCCCCAAGTCAGGGTGAAAGCTAACCCGTCGAGTGTGGCGAAAACTAGCCGGCGCCTGGATCAGCAGGGGACCGGCCCGAATCGGGGCATTGCCGGCTGACGAGATCCCTGATCTTGCCATCAAATTCAGGGACCTGCCGAAGGTTCGGGCCAGTCGGGGGATAACCGGCCGATCAGCGGGTAATGATTCGTCGCGGCGGTCGGTGGCCGTACGGAGCGGGGGCGGGCGAAGGTCCTCCGAACAGCCGTTCAAAGAACGACGGCCCGGAAGAAAAGCCGGAAAAGCTGTTGTCGCTCGCGAAGTTGACATTGTCGGGCAGGTTGGCGACCGGGTGCGAATAGTTCGGCTGCGCATGCGCCACCACGGCTTCAAGATCCTTGTTGTGGCTGTTGCGCAGCAGCGCCAGCATGGTGGCATCGCGGCCATAAACGTCTCTGCGGAATTGCAGCTTGCCGGAATCGTCGACGAATGCCGTCTGGTAGGTGATGTTGACCGGGATCGGCGTCGGGAATTTCAGGTCGATCTCGTTCTGGCCGTACATGCTGCGGATCTTCTCCGGGGTGTAGTGCTGGTTGGGCTCGGTGATGTTGAGCAGGACCGAGGCATATTGATCCGGATTCTGTACTCGCATGCAGCCGTGGCTGAAGGCGCGCTCGTCCTTGGCGAACAGGTATTTGTCCGGGGTATCGTGCTGATACACCAGGAATTTGTTCGGGAAGTTGAAGCGGATGCGGCCGAGCGCGTTGCGCTCGCCGGGCGGTTGCGAGATGTGGATGCTGCCGTCGCTGGCGCGCTCCAGCTTCAATCCCATGCGCTGAAGCACCGTGGGATCCTGCTGCAGGGCCGGCAGGTATTCATTGTAGATGATCGAGGGCGGCACATTCCAGGTCGGATTGACCGTGATGAACTTCATCGTCTCGGTCAGCAGCGGCGTGGCGTGAATGCCGGGCTGGCCGGTTACCACGCGGGTGGTCCAGACCGGGGCGCCGTGCTGCATCACCCTGAGCGTATAGTCCGGGATGTTGAGAATGACGTAGGCGTCGCCGATCCCGGGTGCGCCGAGATCGCGCGGCAGCCAGCGCCACCGCTCCATGTTGACGATCACCGTGTCGATCTGCTTGTCGCGTTTCGGGCTGTTGATGGCCTTCACCGTTCTGTCGTCGAGCACCCCGGTGGGCTTGAGGTCGGCGCCCTCCTGGAATCTGCGTACGGCCGCGGCAACCTTGGCATCGTAGTGATCGTCGTCCGCGTTTTCGGTGACGCCGAGCTTGGCGCGCAGTTGCGGCACGCGCGCATCCTCCATTTCGGCCGCCGGCTGCCGCCGGCTGCGGGACGGCGTGAATCGGAGCGCTGGCCCCTCCGCGATCCGGATCATCGGTCCGTCACCCACACCGCGCAACTCGGCGAGCTTCGCCTTCAACTCGCGATAGAGCCGTTGCGGCGGGTTGTAGCCGTCGAGCGCGGCGGAGGCATCCTTCGCGGTGGTGACGTTGGTCAGCACCTCGGCAGGATCGATCGGATGTTCCGGATACTGGATGTCGCCGCTGACCTGGGACCAGTGCATCCGGCCGCTCTGAGCCTGGCGCGCATAGTCGAACATGCTGGCAGTCAGCTTCAGATCGGCTTCTGCAAGCGCATCCGGCGTCGATGCAGCCTTGAAATCCGGCACCGGATAGTCGGCGGCGTCCAAGCCGTCGGAGGCGGCATCCTGGAGACGCGCGATGACGCCTTTTCCGGTCGCGGTCAGCTTGCCGCCCTGCGTCCACAATGGAGCAAAGCTGCGCGCGTCATAGAATTTCTCCGCCGCGATCCGTTCGGCCTTGCGGTCGAAATAATGCGAGGACTTCGCTGCCATGATGTCGCGCAGCCGGTCGGCCACCGGCTGGTCGGCCGGCGTCACATTGCTGGCGGCCTTGGCCGGCTCCTTGGCGGGCTCAGCGGCCGGCGGTGCCGCAGCGGCGGCTGGAGGCGGGGTGGGCGCGGCGGTCGCCGGATCATTTTTGGCGGTGTCGCTCTGGGCGGGCGCTGCATTTTCGGGTTCGACCTTGGCGGTTTCCGGCTTGCCGGGATCGGCGGCCGGCGCGGCAACGACATCGGACTTCTTGGTCTCGGCGGCCTTCTCCGTTGTCTTTACCGGTGCGGGCGCGGATGCGTCGGTCTTGACGACGTCCGGCTTGAAATCGTTGACCGTCGGAGGCGGGACATTGGCGGGTTCGGGGCGCGGAATTGCGGCGTCGATCGCAAGCTCGGCGGCGCTGTTGCGTGACGGGTCGGTCTGCGCCAGTGCAGAGGATGCCGACACCGCGAGGAAGGTCGCCGCGACGGCGAACAGTACGCGGTCGTATCCGGCACGGTGGTTCGAACGGTCAGGCATCATCTCATCCCCTGGGCGATGCTGCCTCGACGCGAAGCGGCTCGCGGTATCGTCGGTTTCACGGGTTTTGCTAAGGCGCCGGCCTGACCGATTCGGAAAACGCATTCAGTGAGCACATCGGATCGTGTCTGAATGCACTCCCAGCTCTGGTACGCCTGCACGCAACGGTTCATACGCAGACGATACACGCGCGCCCCTGCTGCAGCCAGCGCTACGCAGGGCGTCTCACGACAAACTGACTTCAAGAATCCGCCTTGCGGCGGATTGCGTGCTTTTGCCACGCTCCTGGCCCTTTGTCTGTCACCGTCAAGCCACGGTTCGAATGTTCCGGAACCGGGCCCGCTTCAACTCTTTTCCGACCCCGAATCGCCGCAGTCGGTGTCGTTCAACTCGTCTTGTCGCCCTCGGCCGAATCGTCGGCCGCCGCCTCGTCGATCTTCCGATAGAGCGTCGAGCGGCCAATTTTCAAACGGCGCGCAACCTCTGACATCTGACCGCGATAATGTGCGATCGCGAAGCGGATGATCTCGCCTTCCAGCTCTTCGAGCGGCCGCATTTCGCCGGAGGCGGTCAGCATCGGCAGCGCTCCGCTGGCCGCGGGCAGCGGAGCGATAGGTATTTCGCTACCTGAAACGATGGCTGGAGCGGTTGAATGAAAGCCAGGGTCGATGGCCAGGGGCTCGCCGGGCGCGTGACCCGCCGCCGGCATCGCCTGCGATTGGGTGGCCGCCTGGGGGAAATCCGCAACGCCGAGCTGATCGGCTTCGCTCATCACGACGGCGCGATACACCGCGTTCTCGAGCTGCCGGATGTTGCCCGGCCAATCGAGCTGCGACAGCAGCGCCACGGCCTCGCCGCTGATGCCGGCAATTGGGCGATTTTCTTCGGCACAAAACCGCGCCAGAAAGTGCCGCAGCAGATGCGGGATGTCCTCGCGTCGCATCCGCAGCGGTGGAATGGTCAACGGCAGAACGTGGAGGCGATAGAACAGGTCCTCGCGAAACTGTCCGTTTTTGACCCGGTCGAGCAATTTGCGGTTGGTCGCGGATATGATCCGGACGTCGACTTTGACGGGCTTGCGGCCGCCGACTGCCTCGACCGCGCCCTCCTGCAGGGCGCGAAGCAGTTTGACCTGAGCTGAGAGCGGCAGCTCGCTGACTTCATCGAGGAACAGCGTGCCGCCGGAGGCTTCGACGAATTTGCCGGGGTGACGTTCGGTGGCGCCGGTGAAGGCTCCTTTTTCATGGCCGAACAGGATCGACTCCACCAGATTGTCCGGGATGGCTCCGCAATTGACGGCGACGAACGGCTTTGATTTGCGCTCGCCGCTGCCATGGATGGCGCGCGCGAACAGTTCCTTGCCGACGCCGGATTCGCCTTCGACCAGCACCGGAATGGTCGAGCCGGCCGCCTTCTGCGCGGTACGCAAAACGCCTGCCATGGCCTCGCTGCGGGTGACAATATCGGCGAAGGTCAGGCGGCCCTCGCGGCTGTGCCGCAGGCGCTGCAGCTCGCCTTTGAGCGCGCTGGCATTGAGCGCATTGCGCAGCGATACCTGCAGTCGTTCGATGCCGACCGGCTTCACCACGAAATCCTGCGCACCCGCGCGCATCGCCGACACCACATTGTCGATGCCGCCATGGGCGGTCTGGACGATGACGGGAACATTGAGGCCGGCATCGCGGATTTTTGCCAGCACGCCCATGCCGTCGAGGCCGGGCATCACGAGGTCGAGCACCACCGCGTCGATTGCCGCGGCGTCCGGCGCAGTCAGCAGGGCGATGGCCGCGTCGCCGCTGTCGACGACGACCGCCTCGTAACCGGATTTTTGCACCATGTTCTCGACCAGACGGCGCTGGACTGCGTCATCATCGACAATCAAAATGGTCGCCGCCATGGCTTTCCCCACACCTTACAACTATTTGTCTCGAATCGGGGCACTCTCGCCGATGCCGATTAACGACCTCTTAAACGTTGTCGCCCCGCCTCGTTCATTTGTATCACACAGGCTCGAACCAGATGACCTCGCGCTCCTCCGCTCTCCGCAAGCCGTCCCTGCTACGCAAACCGAAGAAATCGGTGACCCGGACCGGCAGCGGCAAACTGCCGGAATGGAATCTCTCCGACCTCTATGCCGGTATCGACGCGCCGGAGATTGCGCGCGACCTCGCAAGAATGGACGCCGAATGCGTCGCGTTTGAGACCGACTACAAGGGCAGGCTTGCGGGGCGCACCGCAAAGGAGGACGGCGGCAGGTGGCTCGCCGAAGCGGTCAGGCGCTACGAGGCGATCGACGATCTGGCCGGCCGTCTCGGATCTTATGCCGGCCTCGTTCATGCCGGCGACAGCGTCGACCCCGCGATCTCCAAATTCTACGGGGACGTCTCCGAGCGCCTGACGGCGGCATCGCTGCACCTGCTGTTCTTCGCGCTCGAGCTCAATCGGGTGGACGATGCAACGATCGACCATGCGATGCAGACGCCCGAGCTTGGGCACTATCGGCCGTGGATCGAGGATCTGCGCAAGGACAAGCCGTATCAACTCGAGGATCGCATCGAGCAGCTCTTTCATGAGAAATCCCAGAGTGGCTACACCGCCTGGAACCGGCTGTTCGACCAGACCATTTCCGGCCTGCGCTTCAGGGTTTCGGGGCGTGAACTGGCGATCGAGCCGACGCTCAATCTGCTGCAGGACCGCGCCGGCGAGAAGCGCAAGGCGGCGGCACAGGCGCTGGCGAAGACCTTCAAGGCCAATGAGCGGACATTCGCGCTGGTGACCAACACGCTGGCCAAGGACAAGGAGATTTCGGATCGCTGGCGCGGCTTCCAGGATGTCGCGGATTCGCGCCATTTGAACAACCGCGTCGAGCGCGAGGTGGTCGATGCGCTGGTCGGTTCGGTTCGCGTCGCCTATCCGCGCTTGTCGCATCGCTACTACCGGCTCAAGGCGGGCTGGTTCAAAAAAAAGAAGCTCGCCCATTGGGACCGCAACGCGCCGCTGCCGTTTTCGGCGACTGGAAGCATCGCCTGGCCGGAGGCGAAGGACATGGTGCTGACGGCCTATCGCGGTTTTTCTCCCGAGATGGCGCGCATCGCCGAGCGATTTTTCACCGATCGCTGGATCGACGCGCCGTTGCGGCCGGGAAAGGCGCCGGGCGCGTTCTCGCATCCGACCACGCCCTCGGCGCATCCTTATGTGCTGATGAACTACCAGGGCAAGCCGCGCGACGTGATGACGCTTGCCCATGAACTCGGCCACGGCGTGCATCAGGTGCTGGCGGCAGCGAACGGCGCGCTGATGGCGCCGACGCCGCTGACACTCGCCGAAACCGCCAGCGTGTTCGGCGAGATGCTGACCTTCAGGCGGCTGTTGGCGGAGACCTCGAACGCCAGGCAGCGCCAGGCGCTGCTGGCCGGCAAGGTCGAGGACATGATCAACACGGTGGTGCGGCAGATCGCGTTCTATTCATTCGAGCGGGCGGTCCATGCCGAGCGGCGCAACGGCGAACTGACGGCGCAGCGCATCGGCGAAATCTGGCTCGGTGTGCAAAGCGAGAGTCTCGGCCCGGCGATCGACATCCGGCCCGGCTATGAAAGTTTCTGGATGTATATCCCGCATTTCATCCACTCACCGTTCTATGTCTACGCCTATGCGTTCGGCGATTGCCTCGTGAACTCGCTCTATGCGGTCTACGAAAAGGCCTCCGATGGCTTCGCCGAGCGCTATCTGGCGATGCTGGCGGCCGGCGGTACCAAGCATTATTCCGAACTGCTGAAGCCGTTCGGACTGGACGCCAAGGACCCGAAATTCTGGGACGGCGGACTGTCGGTGATCTCGGGCATGATTGATGAGCTGGAGGGGATGGGGTGAAGTTGTATTACAAGTGTTGAACGTTGTCCAAGGCCGTGTTATACAAGTGTACAACACGGCCTTGGACGTTTGGGTCGTCCTTGAGCTTGGATACGAAGTGAACCTCGCGGCATTGTGGCCACCATGAGGAGAATTGGATCATGAAGATCGAAATCAAGAAAATCGGGAATTCCGACGGCCTGTTGCTGCCGCGCGAATTGATGCAGCGGCTAGACCTCAAGCGAGGTCAGGAACTTCACATTACCGAGCTCGCCGGAGGTGGGTTTCAGGCAATGCCTTATGATCCGGATTTCGAGAGGACCATGGAGATTGCCGATCAAGTGATGGACAAGTACCGGGATACCTTGGCGGCGCTGGCAAAATGAGCGGAACCGCGCATGAGTGAGCCGAAAGAACCGCTGTGGATTACCTATGAACAAGCCATCGCGATCCATAGCCGGCAACTGCGTCGCTTCGGTGGCGCACCCGGCTTGCGCGACGAAGGCATGCTGCGCTCCGCGCTCGAACGTCCCGTCAATAAATGGCGCTACGAACAGTCCGATATGGCGGACCTTGCAGCAGCCTATGCATTTGGACTGGCGAAAAATCACGCGCTCGTCGATGGCAACAAGCGGATTGCCTTCATGACCATGATGGGCTTCCTGCTCAAGAACGGCATTGCCTTTGGACCTGACCCGGCACAATCCACCGCCATGATCCTCGCGCTGGCCGCCGGCGAGGTCAGCGAACAAAGCCTGGCCCGCTGGGTCCGGGATAATTGGCCCTCCGAGGTGCCCAAATAGCGATATCCGGCCGCTCCGCCGTTGCCCTTCCGCCGGGATTGCGCTAATTCCATATCAAATCGGACCTCGACTGGGGATTACCAATGGCAGATCATAGCGAAGTCGCCTACACCACCGCTGACGGCAACGACTATCCGGCCCACGAGCAGACCTATGAAGGCTTCATCACGCTGGTGAAGTGCGGCTCGGCGGCCGTCATCTTCATCTTGGCCATGATGGCGATTTTCCTGACCTGACGCCGCGCCGCCGACCGGCGGCGGCCTGGATGTCGCACGCACGCGGCTCGCAAAACCAGTATCCGTTTTTGCGAATTCAGCGCTAGCTTGCTTGCGCGGGCGTGTCTCACGCTGCCGGAGGCCTCATGAAGATTGCCGTCGCCAAGGAAATCGATCCGTCCGAGCCGCGCGTTGCGGCCTCGCCGGACACGGTGAAAAAATTCAAGGCGCTGGGCGCCGAGATTGCCGTCGAGCCCGGTGCCGGCGTCAGGTCCGGCATTCCGGACGCTGAATTCGCCGCCGCCGGCGCCACCGTCGGCGGCGATGCCTTGAAGGACGCCGACATCGTCATCAAGGTGAAGCGGCCGGAGCCTTCGGAGCTTGCGAACTTCAAACGCGGCGCGCTGGTCATCGCCATCATGGATCCCTACGGCAACGACGCCGCGCTGAAGTCGATGGCGGATGCCGGCATCTCGGCATTCGCCATGGAACTGATGCCGCGCATCACCCGCGCGCAGGCGATGGACGTGCTGTCGAGCCAGGCCAACCTTGCCGGCTATCGCGCGGTGATCGAGGCGGCGGAAGCGTTCGGCCGCGCTTTTCCGATGATGATGACGGCGGCGGGCACGATTCCCGCAGCCAAGGTATTCGTGATGGGGGTCGGGGTCGCCGGCCTGCAGGCGATCGCCACCGCGCGCCGGCTTGGAGCCGTCGTCACCGCGACCGACGTCCGCCCGGCGGTGAAGGAACAGGTCGAAAGCCTCGGCGCCAAGTTTCTCGCGGTCGAGGACGAGGAATTCAAGCAGGCCGAAACCGCCGGCGGCTATGCCAAGGAAATGTCGAAGGAGTATCAGGCCAAGCAGGCGGCGCTGACCGCCGAGCACATCAAGAAGCAGGACATCATCATCACCACGGCGCTGATCCCGGGGCGGCCGGCGCCGCGGCTGGTCACGGCCGACATGGTGAAGTCGATGAAGCCGGGCTCGGTGCTGGTCGATCTCGCGGTCGAGCGCGGCGGCAATGTCGAGGGCGCAAGGGCCGGCGAAGTCGCCGATGTCGGCGGCATCAAGATCGTCGGCTTCACCAATGTGGCCGGCCGCGTCGCCGCCTCGGCATCGAGCCTTTATGCGCGCAACCTGTTTTCCTTCATCGAGACGCTGGTCGACAAATCGACCAAGGCGCTCGCCGTGAAGTGGGACGACGAACTGGTCAAGGCCACCGCGCTGACCAAGGACGGTGCCGTCATTCATCCGAACTTCCAGCCGAAGCGCGCGTGACCATGTGCATCGCCTTTCAACGGGTCATTCCCGGGCGCGCGAAGCGCGAAGCCGGAATCACGATTCGGCCCTTCATGTCTGGATTCCGGGTTCACGCCTGCAGCGTGCCCTGGGACGACGAATAGGAGCTTCGCCATGGACCATATTGCGCAGGCCGTCGATCCCTTCGTATTCCGGCTGTCCATTTTCGTGCTCGCGGTATTCGTCGGCTATTTCGTGGTGTGGTCGGTGACCCCTGCGCTGCATACGCCGTTGATGTCGGTGACCAACGCGATCTCCTCGGTGATCGTGGTCGGTGCATTGCTCGCGGTCGGGGTCGCCATGGTCTCCAGCGGCAGCGGCTGGGCACGCGGTTTCGGCTTTATCGCGCTGACGTTTGCGTGCGTGAACATCTTCGGTGGCTTCCTGGTCACCCAGCGCATGCTCGCGATGTACAAGAAGAAGACCAAGTGAACGGCGTGCACCTCGTGGTGATGAAGACAATGGGGGCCTCCAGATGAACGCCAACCTATCCGCGGTGCTGTATCTCGTCGCCGGCGTCCTGTTCATCCTGTCGCTGCGCGGATTGTCGAGCCCGGCATCGAGCCGCCAGGGCAATTTCCTCGGCATGATCGGCATGGCGATTGCGGTGGCGACCACGCTCGCGGCGCATCCGCCGGCCGACGGCCTTGCCTGGCTGCTGGTGGTGCTCGGCGTCGCCATCGGCGGCAGCATCGGGGCGGTCATCGCCCGCCGGGTGCCGATGACGTCGATGCCGGAACTGGTCGCCGCGTTCCATTCGCTGGTCGGCATGGCCGCCGTGCTGGTCGCGGCCGGAGCATTCTATGCGCCGGAAGCCTTCGACATCGGCACGCCCGGCCACATCCATTCGCAGAGCCTGATCGAAATGTCGCTCGGCGTCGCCATCGGCGCGCTGACGTTCACCGGCTCGGTGATCGCCTTCGCCAAATTGTCCGGGCGCATGAGCGGGGCGCCGATCATCCTGCCGGCGCGGCATCTCGTCAACATCCTGCTTGGCATTGCGCTGTTGGTCTTCATCGTCGGCCTCGTGATGTCGGGCAGCGCCGTCGACTTCTGGCTGATCGTCATGCTGGCGCTGATGCTTGGTGGGCTCCTGATCATCCCGATCGGGGGCGCCGACATGCCGGTCGTGATCTCGATGCTGAACTCCTATTCCGGCTGGGCCGCCGCCGGCATCGGCTTCACGCTGGGCAATTCCGCGCTGATCATCACCGGTGCGCTGGTCGGATCATCCGGCGCCATCTTGTCCTACATCATGTGCCACGCGATGAACCGCTCCTTCATCTCGGTTATCCTTGGCGGCTTTGGTGGCGAGACGGCGGCCGCCGGCGGCGGTGCCGGCGGTGAAGTGCGTCCGGTCAAACTCGGCTCTGCGGACGACGCCGCCTTCATCATGAAGAACGCGCAGAAGGTCATCATCGTGCCCGGCTACGGCATGGCGGTGGCCCAGGCGCAGCACGCTTTGCGTGAAATGGCCGACCAGCTCAAGAAGGAGGGGGTCGAGGTCAAATACGCCATTCACCCCGTCGCGGGGCGCATGCCCGGGCACATGAACGTGCTGCTTGCCGAAGCCAACGTGCCCTATGACGAGGTGTTCGAACTCGAGGACATCAATTCCGAATTTGCCCAGGCCGACGTCGCCTTCGTGATCGGCGCCAACGACGTCACCAACCCGGCGGCCGAGGACGACCCAAAATCGCCGATCTACGGCATGCCGGTATTGCAGGTCTGGAAGGCCGGCACCGTGATGTTCATCAAGCGGTCGCTGGCGTCGGGTTATGCCGGCATCGACAATCCGCTGTTCTACCGCGACAACACCATGATGCTGCTCGGCGACGCCAAGAAGATGACCGAGAACATCGTCAAGGGGATGTGAGCCCGCGTCAGGTGAGGCCGAAGCCATGAGCATGCACGGCCCGATGCCGCGATCGGCCTGGGTGTTCCCGGCGCTGGCGGTTCTGCTGTTCGCGGCGGTCACCGCCGCCGGCTACAGCTTCACGCCATCGGCCGCCGGATCGCTGTTTGCGGCGGTGCTGCTGCTGATCCTGTTCGGCACCGTGTTCGCCGCCGTGCACCATGCGGAAGCGATCGCCGAGCGAATCGGCGAACCTTACGGCACGCTGCTGCTGACACTCGCCGTCACCATCATCGAGGTGGCCCTGATCGCCACCATCATGCTCGGCGACAAGGCCGCGCCCACGCTCGCCCGCGATACCGTGTTCGCAGTGGTGATGATCATCTGCAACGGTCTGGTCGGCATCTGCATCCTGGTCGGTGGCCTGCGCTACCGCGAGCAGGACTTTCAGGTCTCCGGCGCCAATGTTTACCTGTCGGTGCTGGCGGTGTTCGCGACCATCACGCTGATCCTGCCGAACTACACGCTGACGACGCCGGGACCGTTTTACTCGGCGGCCCAGCTTGGCTTCGTCAGCGCCGTGACGATCGCCCTGTACGGGGTTTTTCTCTATACCCAGACCATTCGGCATCGCGACTATTTCGTTCGCGAAGCCGCCGGCGCTGCCGGCCACGCTCCGCCGGCATCCAATCGCACGCTGATGTTGAGCGTCGGGTTGCTGCTGGTCTCGCTGTTGGCGGTGGTGCTGCTGGCGAAGAAATTCTCACTGGTGGTCGACGCCGTTGCCGCCCTGATCGGCGCGCCCCCGGCCTTCGCCGGTATTGTGGTGGCGTTCCTGATTCTGCTGCCGGAAAGCGTCGCGGCCGTCGCGGCGGCGCGCAGCAACGATCTGCAGAAGAGCATCAATCTGGCCCTGGGGTCGTCGCTCGCGACCATCGGGCTGACGATTCCGGCGGTTGCGGTCGCGGCATACACGCTGGACAAGACCCTCGTTCTGGGTCTCGACCACCGGGATATCGTGCTGCTGATGCTGACGTTCATCCTGAGCATGCTGACCTTCGGCACCGGTCGCACCAATATCCTGTTCGGGCTGGTCCACCTGGTGGTCTTTGCGGTATTTGTCCTGATGGTGTTCGTGCCGTGATGGAACGCGAGGCGGGAGAATGGCGGACATGATCAGTGCGAGGTCGAACGTTCAGGTGGATACGCCGGAAGTCCGGGTCACCGAGTGGCGGCTGGCGCCGGGCAGCGCCACCGGCCATCACGTTCATCAGATGGACTATGTGATCGTTCCCGTCACCTCGGGTGAAATGACCATCGTGGCGCCGAATGGAGAGCGCTCCAGGGCTCAACTTGGTGCCGGCAAATCCTATTTCCGCAAGGCCGGGGTCGAACACGATGTGCACAACGAGACCGCGGCCGAAATCGTGTTCCTGGAGGTGGAATTGAAACCGTAAATTCCGTTTACCGAATTGCCACCGATCCGTCGCAGTTGATCCCTCAATGTGCCTCAAAGTTCCAGCATCAACTGCCGGGGAGTGGTGGCCATGCTGAAATACCTATCGAAATTCGCCTCGGACATCCTGCCGTCGGTGGCAGCAACCATCATCGGGGCGTACATCGTTAACCACTACATCACCAACAAGCCCACAACCGAGACGCCGGCCGCGGTGTCGTCCGTCGATGCCGGGAAGGCCCCGGGCAAGAACGGTGTGGCGGCCACCGAGGGTTCGACCGACGTTGCCAATCTTCCGGCGGCAGGCGTCCGGGCCAGGGGCATCTCCGAAAAATCGATCGCGGAAAAATCTGCCGGCGAAAAGGCCGCCCCCGAGAAAGCAGCAGAAAAGCCCGCCGAGAAGTCCGAGCAGAAGCCGGTGGAAACTGCCAGCCTTCCGCGACACCCGCCGGTGCTGCGTGAAAAGACCGCCGCGAAACCCATCGCAACCCCGGTTCAACCTGCCGTGGCGCCAATCGTGGCGACGCCGGCCGCGGCGCCTGCGGCCGAGGCTGCGATTGCCCCGGACGAGCATCGCGATGCCAACGATCTGGCCCGAGCCGCGATCGAGCGCCTGCGTGGCTTGAACGAAGGCTCCCCGCATCCGCAGGAGGCGGCGCGCGCGCCGGAGCTGACACGTAACGCCGCTGCGCCCCCGGTGGAGGCGCCCCGCATTGCCTCGGCGCCGCCGGTTCGGCCGCTTCCGCCGCCGGTGATGGTTTCCTCCCCGGCCGGCGAGACCTTCGATTCGATGACCGCATCGGTGCCGGCAACGCCGCCTTCTGCGGCTGCTGGAACTCCCGACGATCCGCGGCGCCCGACACCACCCGCCGATATTCCCGACGCCCGGCCGCTCGATCTGCGTGCAGATGCCGGCGCACCGCCGCCGCGCCGACGCACGGTTGCCGACGACATGTTGTCGGCGGCGAAATCGGTGTTTCACGCGGTTTTGCCGCAATAGTTTAGCCGGCCCTGCCGCCGACGCGCGCCAGTCCGCTTCGTGCAGCCTCATCGGCGGGCCGAAGGCTGACCGCGCGGCCGTAGTAACTGGCGGCCTTGGTCCTGTCGCCGAGACGTTCATAGGCAAGCCCGCGGTTGGTCCAGATCTGCTCGTTCTGCGGATCGGCCTGCACGGCTTCGTCGAGGTCGACCGCGGCTTCCCTCGCCTTGTTCAACGCGAGATAACTGATCGCGCGCGCGAGCAGCGGTCCGGACTGTTGCGGCTCGAGACCGTTCGCCGCCGTGAAGTCGTCGATCGCCAGTTGATGCTGCTGCTCGCCCTGGTAAAGCAGGCCGCGACCGAATAGCGCCTTCGAGTTGTTGGGATCGAGCCCGATCGCCTGATCGAATTCGGCCAGCGCCTCCTCGGTTCTTTTGGCGCGCGCCAGCGCCTCGCCCTGCCGGGCGTGGGCCTGGGACTCGCTGACACCGGTTTCAGACACCGCTTTCGCAGCCGGTGCCTTGTCCGGCGCTGGCGACAGCGAATCCAGATTGATCGAACATCCGCACAGCGCGATCGCGGCTGCGAGCGGCGCGGCGGCGCGGTGGAAACGCGAAAGTCCGCAAACAGCAGGGCGGGCCCGATCAGCCATCGATGAACCACTCACGGGGCTTGCGCAACATTGTCGCCCGGCAAAATGCATCGGTCAAAACGAAAAACGCGGGCACCAGGCCCGCGTCGTCGGATTCAGTGGAGGCGAAAGCGGCAATCAGCGCGGCCCACGCGGGCCGCCCCCCGGACCGCCGCGACCGCCGGCGCCGCCGCGCTCGGCTCCCGGACCTGCGCCGAACACCGGCTTCGGCTTCATCGGCAGCAAGCCTTCGCGCTGCAGCTTCTTGCGGGCGAGCTTGCGCGCGCGGCGCACGGCCTCGGCCTTTTCGCGGGCTTTCTTCTCGGAGGGCTTCTCATAGTGGCCGCGGAGCTTCATCTCGCGGAAAATCCCCTCGCGCTGCATCTTCTTCTTCAGCGCCTTGAGGGCTTGATCGACGTTGTTATCGCGAACGAGAACCTGCACGCGGCATCCTCTTTCAGTGGATCGGATGGATTGGAATTCTGGTAGAGCAAAAGCCGGCGCAAAACCGGTCCCTTGGCCTCAAGCGCGCGGATGTATCAGATCAAACCGGGAATGTCCACCGGCGAGCGCGCTATTCTGCGGGCGCGACCCTCGTCCGTGTTCGGTCACATTCAGGCGGATTTCGTCGGCGGGGCCGCGACCTCGGTCACATGGCCCATCTTGCGGCCCGGCCGCGCCGCGCCCTTGCCATAGAGATGAACGGTTGCGCCCGGGACGGTCAGCCATCGCTCATAGTCCTTGATCTCGTCCCCGATCAGATTGGTCATGGTGACGGGGCCGTGGCGGACCGGCTTGCCGAGCGGCCAGCCGGCAATGGCGCGGATGTGCTGCTCGAACTGCGAGATCGAGGCGCCGTCCAGCGTCCAGTGCCCGGAATTGTGCACCCGCGGCGCGATCTCGTTGACCAGGATCCTCGCGCCGCCATCTCGCTGCACCACGAAGAATTCGACCGCGAGCACACCGACATAGTTCAGGGCGTTGGCGATCCTCGCTGCGACGTCGCGTGCCTGCGCCGCCAGCGCGTCGGCGATCGCCGCCGGCGCGCGCGAGGTTTTCAGAATGTGGTCGCTGTGCTCGTTCTCGGTGACGTCGAAGCACTCGACCACGCCCTCGGCGCTGCGCGCCGCGATGACCGAGATTTCGCGCTCGAACGGAATGAAGGCCTCGAGGATTGCGGATTTGGTGGCGAGTTCCTCCCAGATCCGGTCGGGATCGTCGCCCTCGCGGATGATGGCCTGGCCCTTGCCGTCGTAGCCGAAGCGGCGGGTCTTGAGCACGGCGGGGAGGCCTATTCGTGCGATCGCGGCCCGCAGCCCCGGAGCCGACGAGACGTCGGCATATTCGGCCGTACCGATCCCGAGCTTCCTGACGAAGTCCTTCTCGGCAAGGCGGTCCTGGGTGGTTTCCAGGATTTTCCGGTCGGGCAGCACCGGACGCCGCGCCGCCAGGATCATCGTGCAGGCCGCCGGGACGTTCTCGAATTCGTAGGTGATGACGTCGACATCGTTGGCGAACAGTTCGAGCGCCTCGACATCGGCAAATTCCGCACAGGTCGCGTTGAGCACCACATCGAATGCCGGCGAGTCCGGGTCCGGTGAAAACACCTGGCATTTGAGGCCGAGCCGCGCCGCCGCCATGGCCAGCATCCGGCCCAATTGCCCGCCACCGAGAATTCCGATGGTGTCGCCGGGCTTCAGCTTCGCCTGACCCGAGACGGTCACGCAGAGCCCTCCGGGCGCTCGCTGACCGCTTCGGTCTGCTGCTTTCGCCAGGCGAGCAGTCTGCCCGACAGTGCCGGATCGTTCAGCGCAAGCACGCTGGCGGCGAGCAGCGCGGCGTTGACGGCGCCGGCCTTGCCGATTGCCAGCGTTCCGACCGGAACCCCGGCCGGCATCTGGACGATGGAATAGAGCGAATCGAGGCCGGACAGCGCCTGGGATTCGATGGGAACACCGAACACCGGCAATTCCGTCAGCGATGCGGTCATGCCCGGCAGATGCGCCGCCCCGCCAGCGCCGGCGATGATGACCTTGAACCCGGCCGCCTTGGCACCCCTGGCAAAGGCGAACATGCGGTCGGGAGTACGGTGCGCGGATACGATGTGCGTCTCGCAACCGATCCCGAGCGCGGTCAGGGTTTCCGCGGTATGGCGCATGGTTTGCCAGTCCGACTGGCTTCCCATGATGATGGCGATCGGGGCGGTCATGCGCTCAATTCTTTTCGAGAATCCAAAAACATAGGTCGGATTATAGGGTCGACCTGGGGTTCGGCAAGGCGGTGGCAAGGGGTCCGGAATGGACTATCCTGTCTTGGTGAATCCGGGCAAGCCCCTGGCAGGTGCCGATGAAGAAGAAAACCGGGGTGACGGCCGCGCGGACGGCAAAGCGCCGCAAAAGCGGCCGCGCCGTGGGCAAAGCCGCGACGCGACGCGAGGGGCGGGCGAAGTCTCCGGCGCCTCGGTCCCGGCCGGCGGCCGCTACCGATCCCGCCAGGCCCGTAATTCGGCGGCTGCGCGCCCAACTGGCGCGGGCGCAGACTCGAATCAAGGAGTTGGAGGCGGCCGCGGACAACGACTTTCTGCTGGAGATTCCCAACCGGCGCGGCTTTGAGCGCGAGCTCCATCGCTCGATCGCCTATATCCATCGCTATCGAGGCAGCGGCGCGCTGATCCTGGTCGATGTCGATCGCCTGAAGCCGATCAATGATGAGTTCGGCCATGCCGCTGGCGATCAGGTGCTGAAAGCCGTCGTGACGGCATTGTTGCGTCACGTGCGCGCCTCGGACCTGATCGGGCGGCTCGGCGGCGACGAATTCGCACTGCTGTTGTGGAATCTCAGCGAGACCGACGCTCACGCCAAGGCGGCGTCGCTGGAACAGGCGGTCGATCGGCTCAGCTTCGTGTTTCGTGGCCGCATCGTAAAGGCCGGCGCCTCCGCCGGTGTTGCGATGCTCGACCCTCATACGCAAGCCGGCCCGGCGCTGGAACAAGCCGACCGCGCGATGTATGTGCGCAAGGCGCAACGGCGGCACGAGACCTGAGCACGAGCAGCGCGGCGTGGTCGCCGGCGATGCCGTGGCCTTTCACAAAGTGCTGAGGTCGTCCGGTACCTGGCCGAACTTTCGCAGCAATTGCGCGTCGCTGAATTCGCCGATCGACGGGTCGCCGGTGCGACTGAAGGCGATCGCACCGATGCTGCCCGCGGTTCTCGACAGGATCTCGGCGCGCCGCAAGGCGCCGGCTGAACTCTGGCATTCCTCCGCCGCGCCTGCGACCGGCGAACCGGTGTCGTCCTGGAGGAACGGCATTGCGACATAGTAGGTGACATCGGCCATTGCTGCGTTCTCCGGTTCGAGCGATCAGGCGGCATCGCTCCTGGCTTCGCCCGGTCGTGCCTGCGAGGCCGCCGCCTGCAGTTCCTGCAACTCTCCTTCCAGATATTCGTTGGCCATGATCAATATTTTGATCGCGCTGCGCAGGTTACCGTCACACATCGCGATCGCCTGGTCGCAGGCTTGCTCATAGTGGTTGATGTCGGGCAGGCGAGTGGATTCGGACATGGCGAAATTCCCCATTGGCGGCAGGTTGAGTTATGTTCTTCTTTTGTTCCCTTGAAGTCAAGGCCCTTGCCGCCGCGGGATCGCTTTCGTCCCCTCGATTTCGGCGATCTCCCACAGGACATCCCCGCGGCCGATTTCTGCCGAAGCCCTACAGCCCGGTGCGGGTCAAGGGTGTGCTGCGGGAGTTGACCGCCGATTGGCAGTCACGCGCGCTGCCGGGGTCCGCCTATGCAATGATGTCCGGCGTGATCTGGTCTTCGATGAAGGCGATGCGGTCGCGAAGCTGCAGCTTGCGCTTTTTCAGCCGTTGCAGCCGCAGCAAATCCGGTGCCGGCGATTGATGCAGGGCATCGATGGCGGCGTCGAGATCACGGTGCTCCTGCTGCAGCCGTGCAAGCTCGGCCTCGAGTTCGCGCTCGTCCTGGTCGGTCATGGCGTATGGTTAAACTGAAAAGCGCGACGAGAATCCGCAAGATTGCGGAAGCTCCTGCGGGGAATATTGCGCTTGCCGGCCCGCTCCGCAAGCCGCCAAGGGCCTCGCCGTGGGGCCAATTTCAGAGCGGGATACCGCCGGGTTCCGCCCTCGCGATCCGAACCTGTGGCACCGAAATATGACGGACGGATTTTCGATACCCATCGACAGTTTCGGTGGCTGGTGTAGACTTGCGCGTCCGGATCGAATCTGAGGTTTAATGCCACCGAGGAGGTTTCGAATGGCGATGCAGGCGCATCTTGTTGAACTAGAACGGAAACACAAGATTCTCGAAAACGAACTGCACGAGGCTCTGGTGCACCTTTCCACGGACGACCTGCAAATTGTCGAGTTGAAGCGCCGGAAATTGATGGTTAAGGACGAGATCGAGCGGCTGAGACATAGCGCCGCTGAAACCCTGCACTAGGAAGCTGAAAAGGCTCCACGTTCGCTCGTTGTGCCGACGCCACAAGCGGGTCGGCGCGCCGGTGCGAACTATTGGGTTGTATCCCCGAATTGGATTAGACGTCAGCCAGATCGCCGACATGGTCGGCGATCGCCAGTGACGACGTGAGCCCCGGCGATTCGATTCCGAACAGGTTGATCAACCCTTCGACGCCGTGATCGCGAGGTCCCTGGATCAGGAAATCCTGCACCGCCACCGCCGGCGGTACGATCTTGGGTCGAATGCCCGAATAGCTCGGCATCAAGGCGCCGTCCGGCAGTGTCGGCCAGTAACGCCGGATCGCCGGATAAAACCGCTCGGCCCGCGCCGGGTCGACCGCGTAATCGATCGCATCGACCCATTCGACGTCGGGGCCGAACCGCGCCTGTCCCGCCATGTCGAGCGTGAGGTGCACGCCGAGCCCGCCGGGCTCCGGTACCGGGTAGATCAGGTGCGAAAACGGCGCCCGCGCATGGCAGCTAAAATAGTTCCCCTTGGCGAGATAGGCGCGCGGGATCAGTTCGATCGGCATGCCGTCGATGCTGCGCGCCACCGCCGACGCCGCGAGCCCGGCGGCATTGACGAGCAGGCTGCATTCAAGGGTCATCGGCGCGTCGCCGCCGGCATCGAGCTCGATCCGGCCCTCGCTCGCCTTGGCGCGCAGCAATGGCGTGTTGAAAGCGGGAACCGCGCCGGCTGCCTCGGCATCGCCGCGCAGGGCCAGCATGTAGGCGTGGCTGTCAATGATGCCGGTCGACGGCGAGAGCAGGGCGGCATTGCAATTCAGCGCCGGCTCCAGCTCGCGTGCGGCATCGCCGGAAAGCACCTGCAGGTCGTTGACGCCGTTGGCTTCGGCATGAGCCCTGATCGATTGCAGTTTCTCGCTCTCGCTCGGTGTGGTCGCGACGATCAGCTTGCCGCAATTGCGATGCGGGAGGCCGTGGTCGCGGCAATAGTCGTATAGTGCGCCCTTGCCGGCGACGCACATCCGCGCCATCAGGCTTCCGGCCGGATAATAGATGCCGGCGTGGATCACCTCGCTGTTGCGCGAGGATGTGACGGTGCCGATCGCTTCCGCCGCCTCCAGGATGATGACCTCGCGGCCTGCCTGGGCGAGCTTGCGGGCGACGGCAAGTCCGATCACTCCCGCGCCGACCACAACGCAATCGACTCTGTCCATCGGTAATTCAATTCCAGGTTGTCGGCAGTTTCGATCCGGACCTCGTGCCTGGCAGAGCCGGAGCGGGTCCGGGAATCGATCGTCCCTGCACCGTATCGCGTTGTTCGGCCTGAACCTTTAGAAGAAAGCCTTGCGAAAGATCGGAAAGCCCGGCCCGCGTTAGCGAAACATTAATCATGTCAGGGCAATTGCCGTAATTTGAGTCACATTTTTGGGTTGCAAGGACAGCCGTTTACCCGATCCAAACCCGCCAAGCCAGACACTCCGGCGCTGAAATTCGCGAGTGACTGATGGCCGACAGGAAGTGGCAGGCAGGCGGCAACAACTCGATTCCCGCGCGGGCCTTGCTGTGCCTGCTCGGCATCCTTGTGCCGTTCAGTGCCGCCTGCGGCGCCCCTGATGATTTCGCGCCGGCGAGCCCTGTCGGTTCCGCCGACCCCAACATGGTCTGGCAAGTGCTGATTGGCGGCATCGCCGTCTGCGCATTTCTGACCGCCATCGCCCTATGGATCCATTCGGCACTGCGCAGGGTGAAACGCTCGCAACTGCGCCGAGACGGATTCGTCCGTTCCGCCCTCAATAATCTCAGCCAGGGCGTGGTGATGACGGATTGGCAGAAGCGCGTGGTGTTCTGCAACGATCGCTATCTCGAGATCTACGGCCTGTCACGCTCCGATATCGCCCCGAACATGACCGGTCCGGAACTGCTGGCGATGCGTCGCGAGCGCGGCACGCTCCATATCGGCGTCGACGAATTCTATGCAAACGTCCGCTCCCCGGGGGGTCTCGTGACCGAGCTTCCCGACGGACGGTCGGTTCTGGTCAGGCATTTCTCGCTGCCGAACGGCGGCTCGGTGGCAACCCATGATGATTGCAGCGAGCAGCGCGAACTGTCGCGACAGCTCGCGTCGACCAAGCAATTCCTGGAATCGGTGCTCGACAATGTGCCGGTATGCGTGGCGGCGAAGAGCATCGAGGATGGCCGCTACATTTTCGCCAACCGGGCGTTCGAGCGCTTCTCGCGCTATCCCCGCGACAAGATCGTCGGCAAGCGGGCCGACGAGATTTTCCAGCCTGCAACCGCGGCGACGATCGAAGCGGCCGATCAGGCCGCGCTCGATTCGCCCGACGGCCAGTTTCGCAGCGAGTTCGCGGTCGAGCGCGGCACCAAGCAGCGCATCCTTGCCTCCAACCGGGTGGTCGCGCGCGATCAAAACGACCGCGCGGCATTCCTGATCGCGCTTTTCGACGACGTCACCGACCGGAAGTCGCTTTCCAAGGAGCTCGAAACCACCAAGAAATTCCTCGAGCTGGTGGTCGACAACATTCCGGTCTCGCTGATCGTCGAGCGCGTCGCCGACGGCCGATACCTGCTCGCCAATCGCAGCGCCGAAACCATCCTCAACCGCCGCCGCGAGGACGTCACGGGGCTGACGGCTGCGGATATCTTCAACCCGAAGGAAGCCAAGCTGATCATCGCGCGCGACGAAGCGGCGATCCGCAAGCGTGGCCTGTTGACCGAAGAACATCCGATCAGCACCAAGGACGGACTGCGGCTGTTCCTGACCCGGCGCATGACCGTGCTCGACGATAGCGGCGAGCCGCAATATCTGATCAAGACCCACGAAGACGTCACCGACCGCCGCCAGACCGAGTCGCGGATGGCCCATATGGCCTATCATGACGGTTTGACGGACTTGCCGAACCGCGCCGCCTTCCTGCAGGCGCTCGCCCAGATGATCGAAGCCTGCGCCGGCAGCGATGAGGAGTTCGCAGTGCTGTCGGTCGATCTCGACGGCCTCAAGGAGATCAACGACGTGTTCGGCCATGCGGTCGGCGACAAGCTGCTGATCGAGGTGGCGAGGCGCATCCAGGCTTCCTCGCGCGGCGGGGTCGTCGCCCGCCTGAGCGGCGACGAGTTCGGGTTGCTGATCGACGGAACGCAGCCAGACGCCGGGCTGGCGCTCGCCAAACAACTCGCCGAGGCGATGTCGAACGAGTTCCTGATTGACGGCAAATCGGTTCGTACCGGCCTGACGACGGGCATTTCAATATTTCCGCAAAACGGCGCGGACGCTGCTTCGCTGCTCGCCAACGCAGGCGCCGCCCTGTTCCGCGCCAAGGCGAAGTCGCGCGGATCGATCAGCCTCTACGAGCCCGAGATGGACCAGCAGATCCGCGATCGCCGGGTGCTGCACCAGGATCTCTCGCTCGCGATCAAGAACGGCGAGCTTTCGCTGTATTATCAGCCGCAGGCGATGTCGCGTCAGACCGTCGCCAGCAGCGAAGTGATCGGCTTCGAGGCGCTGGCGCGCTGGCGCCACCCCGTCCGCGGCTATGTTCAGCCCAGCGACTTCATTCCGCTTGCGGAAGAAAGCGGCCTGATCGTCGAGATGGGCGAGTGGATCCTGCGCGAAGCCTGCCGCGAGGCGGCGTCCTGGCCGTTGCCGCTGCAGATCGCGGTCAATCTGTCGCCTGTGCAGTTCATGCATGGCGACGTGGTCGGACTGGTGCATTCGATTCTGCTCGAAACCGGCCTGTCGCCGGGCCGGCTGGAACTCGAGATCACCGAGGGCGTGCTGATCGAGGATTTCGATCGCGGGCTCGCGCTGCTGCGGCGGCTCAAGGCGCTTGGCGTGCGCGTTTCGATGGACGATTTCGGCAGCGGCTATTCCTCGCTCAGCTATTTGCAGGCGTTCCCTTTCGACAAGATCAAGATCGACCGCGCTTTCGTGATGAATCTCGGGCGCAATCCGCAATCGGCGTCGATCGTTCGCGCGGTGATCGATCTCGGCCACGGCCTCGGAATGTCGATCGTGGCCGAAGGCGTCGAAACCCAGGAACAGCTCGGCTTCCTGGCCAGCGAGGGCTGTGACGCGGTGCAGGGCTTCTTCATCGGCAAACCGCTGCCGATCGCGCAATATGGCGTGCTGGTCGGCCGCACCGGCGGCGATAAGATGGAGCCTGCGCGCAAGACCGGCTAG
>DASUIA010000157.1:0-2661 GCA_036273255.1 Bradyrhizobium sp. | reverse complement strand
TGCCCTACATCGTGGCGCCGAGCACCCAGGGCGCGAATTCGGCGCTGCCAAAGTCGAAGCTTTCGCTCTTGGTCGGCTGTCCGGACGCGGTCCTGAGCATCAGATCGAAGATCCGCTGCCCGCATTGCTGGACCGTTTCCTCGCCGTCGAGGATGGTGCCGCAATTGACGTCCATGTCGTCTTCCATGCGCTTGAACATCGATG
Source organism: Bradyrhizobium sp. (assembly GCA_036273255.1). Taxonomy (GTDB): domain Bacteria; phylum Pseudomonadota; class Alphaproteobacteria; order Rhizobiales; family Xanthobacteraceae; genus Bradyrhizobium. The sequence goes on along the minus strand of DASUIA010000157.1, from coordinate 2,457 downwards.
AGTTGGTCGCAAGCTTGATCGATGGCGCGGGTTTGCAACCGAACACGCTGCCGCGGCCGGTGGTGAAGCAGACCAGGTTGGCGCCGCCGGCCACCTGCCCGGTCGCCGCGACCGGGTCGTAGCCCGGCGTGTCCATGAACACAAAGCCCTTCTTGGTGACGGGCTCGGCGTAGTTGAGAACATCGACCAGGTTGGTGCTGCCGGCCTTGGCCATCGCGCCGAGCGATTTTTCCAGGATCGTGGTGAGGCCACCGGCCTTGTTGCCGGGGCTCGGATTGGCGTTCATTTCGGCGCCTTCGCGCTCGGTATATTCCTCCCACCAGCGCATCAGTGCCACCAGCTTTTCGCCGACCTCGCGGCTGACCGCGCGGCGTGTCAACAGGTGCTCGGCGCCATAGGTCTCGGGCGTCTCCGACAGGATCACGGTGCCGCCATGCCGCACCAGCAAATCGCTCGCCGCACCCAGCGCCGGATTGGCGGAGACGCCGGAATAGCCGTCGGAGCCGCCGCATTGCAGCGCCACGATGAGTTCGCTGGCCGGCACCGGTTCACGCTTCACCTTGTTGGCGTCGGCCAGCGCCTCGCGCACAAAGGCGACGCCGGCCTCCACCGTCTTGCGGGTGCCGCCGATCTGCTGGATTTCCAATTCGCGCAGCCGCCCGGCGAGCTTCTGCTCCTGCATCAGGCCGCCGATCTGGTTGACCTCGCAGCCGAGCCCCAGCACGACCACGGCGGAAAAATTCACATGACGCGCATAGCCGCCCAGCGTGCGCCGAAGCAATGTCAGCGGCTCGTTCTGGGTCATGCCGCAGCCGGTCTTGTGGGTGAGCGCGACCACCCCGTCGACATTGGGGAAATCGGCGAGCGGATTGTCGCCGGTGAAGGGATTTTTCCTGAAACAATCGGCGACCAGGCTCGCGACATGCGCGCTGCAATTCACCGAGGTCAGCAGGCCGATATAGTTGCGGGTCGCGACCCGGCCGTCGGGACGGCGGATGCCCTCGAAACTCGCAGGCAGATCGAAGTTCGGGGTTGCGGTGACATCGACGCCGAAGGCGTAGTCCTTGGCGAAATCGCCCATGCCGCAATTCTGGGTGTGAACATGCTGGCCCGGCGAGATCGGTGCGGTGGCGAAACCGATGATCTGGCCATAGCGGCGGATCGGTTCGCCGACCGCAATCGGCTTGATCGCCACCTTGTGACCGGCGGGAATGCGCTCGACGGTGCTCACACCATCGGCCACCACCAGTCCCGGCGGCAGGCTCGAGCGTGCGATCAGCACGCCGTCATCGGGATGCAGGCGGATCACGGGGGTCGGGGTCATGATGTCTCCTTGGTAAAAGGGCGAATGGCGAGTGGCGAATAGCGAATGGGATCAACTATCTGCCGTCGCTACTTCCCATTCGCCATTCGCCACTCCCTATTCCCGCCGTCACGCCTTGCCGCCGGATTCCTTCCGGGTCTGCCCGACCTGCATCTTGGCGTAGGTCATCATCAACCCGCTCTCGTTTGACAGGGTCACGAGCCTGAAGCCCATGTTGATCGCCCGCACCGCGCCGTCGGCGCCGCTGCAATGGATGCCGGGATAGAGCCCACGCTTGCCGCACTCCTTCACGATCTTCTCGTAGATCTTCAGGATTTCCGGCTCGTCGCGGTCGAGCTTCGGTACCAAACCATAGGAGAAACCGAGGTCGGACGGCCCGATATAGACGCCGTTGATGCCGTCGACGTCGAGGATGGATTCCATGTTCTCGACCGCAGTCTTGGTCTCCATCATCGGCAGCAGCACGATCTCCTCGTTCGCCGTTTTCTGATAGGTGCCGGCCGAGCCGTACATGCCCGAGCGGATCGGACCGTTGGAGCGGGTCCCGCGCGGCGGGTATTTGGAATAGGAAACCAGGTTTTCAGCTTCCTGCCGGGTGTTGATCATCGGGCAGATCACGCCATAGGCGCCGCCGTCCAGCACCTTGCCGATGATGCCGGGCTCATTCCAGGGGACCCGCACCATCGGGGTCACCGGATGGCCGTTCATGGCCTGAAAGCATTGCACCATCGATTGGTAATCCTGCACGCCGTGCTGCATGTCCACGGTCACGCTGTCGAAGCCGCATTGCGCGATGACCTCGGCGGAGAATCCGGACGGGATCGCAAGCCACGCATTCACCACGGCCTTGCCGGATGCCCATACTTCCTTGACCTTGTTCGCCACTATGTATTCCCTTCCCTGTTGTTCAGACCCGTCGTCGTCATTGCGAGGAGCGTCGCGACGAAGCAATCCATGTCACGCATGCGGTTCGATGGATTGCTTCGCTAGCGCTCGCAATGACGGGGCAAATCACGCTGTAGCCTTTTGGATGCTCACTTCGCTGACGCCGACCTCGCGGGCGGTGTTGACTATCGCCGCCCAGGTATCGTCAGGCAAGGGCACGCCATTGCGGGTCCGGTCGGCCCGCATGC
>DASUIA010000156.1:0-50241 GCA_036273255.1 Bradyrhizobium sp. | reverse complement strand
CCGTTTGCGCCGAGCATGTTTCCGCTGCGATCCCTGATCGAGGAAATCCCGCCGGCGCTGGGTCTCGCCGAGAACGAGGTGTCGGTCGCGCTGGAGGTGCCGGACAAGCTGCGGGTGCGCGCCGACCGCGACCAGCTCTACCGCGTCCTGCTCAACCTCGCCCGCAACGCCGTCGAGGCGGGGGCGCGCGAGCTGCGCGTCTCGGCGGTCCGCGAGGGCGGCACCGTCGCGGTCGACGTCGCCGATAACGGCCCCGGCCTGCCGCCGCGTGCGCGCGAAAACCTGTTCCGGCCGTTTTTCGGGTCGGCGCGCCCGGGCGGCAGCGGGCTCGGCCTGGCGATCGCGCGCGAATTGATGCGCGTACAGGGCGGCGAGATCGCGCTCGTCGAAAGCACCGGCTCGGGCACCGTGTTTCGCCTCACCTTGCCGGCGGCGCGCGAGCCCGCGCTCAGTCGACCGTCAAGGTCAGCGCCTTCAAATAGGCGCTTTCGGGCAGGTCGGGATGCACCGGATGGTCCGGCGCGGCGCCCGAGCTCCTGAGGATCCGCCCGGACCGCCCGGCATCGGCGAGACCGCGCCGCACCGCCTCGGCAAATTCGGCGGCGCCGACATTGTGGGAGCACGAGGCGAGAAAGGCGAAGCCGCCCGGCGCGGTCAGCGCGGCGACCATCCGCGCCAGCTTACGATAGCCGCGCAGCGCCGATGGCACATCCCGCTTGGAACGGGCGAAGGCCGGCGGATCGGCGATCACCACGTCGAAGCGCTCGCCCGCGCCGATCAGCGCCGGCGCCTCGGCGAAGACGTCGCCGCGGCGGAAGCCGCAGACATCGGCGAGCCCGTTGGCCTCGGCCGTCGCCCCGGCCAGGGCGAGCGCGGGAGCCGAGCTGTCGATACCGAGCACCGCGCCGGCGCCCGCCTGCGCCGCCCGCAACGCGAACCCGCCGGCATAGGCGTAAAGATCGAGCACGCGGCGCCCCGCCGCGAGCCCGGCGACGAAATCCCGATTGTCGCGCTGGTCGTAAAACCAGCCGGTTTTCTGCCCGGAGACCACATCCGCCTGAAACCGGACGCCGCCCTCCTCGACCCGCACCGGCGCCGCGACCATGCCATGCACGACGCGGGTTTCGAGCGCCAGACCCTCAAGGCCCCGCGCGCCGCTGTCGTTGCGCAGCACGATCGCCGTCGGCGACAGCAGCGCCCGCAAGGCCGCGACCAGCGGCGCTTCGAGGCGGTCGATGCCGGCGGCGTTGGCCTGGACGACGAGCACGTCGCCAAAGCGGTCGACAACCAGCCCCGGCAGCCCGTCGGCCTCGGCATGAACGAGCCGATAGTACGGGGCGTCGTACAGCCGTTCGCGCAGCCGCAGGGCACGCTCCAGCCGCCGCGCCAGGAACCGCTGTCCGATCGGCCGCGACCAGTCGCGGTCGAGGACACGGGCGGCGAGAAGGCTGTGCGGGTTGAACATCGCGACGCCGAGCGGCCGCTCGTCGGTCCGCCGCAGGGTCACCACGGTGCCCGGCGCCAGCGCCTTTGCCGCGGCATCCATCCTGATTTCGTTGGAGTAGACCCAGGGATGTCCGCCCTCGGCGCGGCGGTGTCCGCCCGCCGACAGCGTGACCGCCGGCCTGGATCCCGGATCGTCCGTCTCCGCCTCGACGCTCACCCTCGGCCTCGCACAATGGGGCGGAGGCGATTACGCCCCTGCCCGGCCCAAGTCAATCTTGCCTTATCGGCCCTTCTGGGCTAGTTGTTCGCGCCCTCGCCGCGACCCAGCGGCCCGGCCACGCGCCCGTAGCTCAACTGGATAGAGCACCAGACTACGGATCTGGGGGTTAGGGGTTCGACTCCTCTCGGGCGCGCCAAAACTGCTGTAAGCCGCCGTATCTTGCCCAAGAGCCGCGCAGACTACGCCAGCGTAGTAGGGTAGGTTCGGCGGTCCTTGGCTCTCCCCAATCGAGTTCCTGCTCCCTTCGTGACGTTCGCAATTCGCGGAGTTTGACAATGGTTGCCGATCTCGCATTCTACGCTGTCGGGCCCATCGGGATGCGATCGACGGGCCCAGGAGTTGCCCGTGACGAATAGCGAGAGCCAGCCAGTCGCTTCGAAGCTGTCGCGCTCGGCGATCTTCCTCGTGGCGACGCTGAACGAAGGCGAGGATCGCCTGGACGCGGTGCGCGCCATGTGCGGCGACCTCGCTGGCTTCGTGCGGGCGGTCGGCTTTCGCGATCTCGACGGCGGGCTTTCCTGCATCATGGGCTTCGGTTCGGAGGCCTGGGACCGGCTGTTCGATGGCGCGCGGCCAAAGGAACTGCATCTCTTCCGCGAAATCCGCGGCGAGCACCACGCGGTGGCGACGCCCGGAGACATCCTGCTCCACATCCGCGCGCGCAGCATGGACCTGTGCTTCGAACTCGCGATGCAGATTGCCGCGCGGCTCGGCGATGCAATCACGGTGGTCGATGAGACGCACGGCTTCAAATTCTTCGACCAGCGCGACATGGTCGGCTTCGTCGACGGCACCGAGAATCCGGTCGGGCGGGAGAGCATCGACGCTATCCTGATCGGTGACGAGGACCCTGCCTTCGCCGGCGGCAGCTACGTCATCGTTCAGAAATATCTGCACGACCTCAAGGGATGGAACGCGCTTCCGGTCGAGCGGCAGGAGGCGATCATCGGCCGCAAGAAACTCTCCGACATCGAGCTGGAGGATTCCGTCAAGCCCTCGTGTGCGCACAACGCCCTCACTGCGATCACCGATGAGAGCGGCAACGAGCTCAAGATCGTGCGCGACAACATGCCCTTCGGCGAAATTGGCAAGGGCGAATTCGGCACCTATTTCATCGGCTATTCTCGATCACCCTCGCGGATCGAGCGGATGCTGGAGAACATGTTCGTCGGCGATCCGCCGGGCAACTACGACCGGTTGCTCGATTTCAGCCGCGCGACGACGGGGAGCCTGTTCTTCGTCCCGCCCGCGACTTTCCTCGGCAGCGCCGGCCCGGCCGCTCAGAGTTCCGCGACGCCGGCTCCGCAATCGACCGAATAGCCGCTATCCTTCGGCGGTCACCGGCGCATTGGTCGTGGTCCCGAAGATGCGTGCCGCAAACGGCTCTATATTGTCGCCGTTCAGTTCCGCCAGCCGTTCGAGCAGCCAAGGCTCGGGTTCGCCAAAGCTGAGACGCCGCACTGCGACGGGTGAGGACTTGAGCTGCGGCTGATGGCTGATCGGGTCGCGCGCATACCAGGTGTGCTGGTTAGCCGATTGCGCACCGCGCCCGTAATGGAACGGGACGAACACCTCGCCCGGCCGCACCGTATCGACCACCATCGCCGCGCCCTCCCAGAGACCATGCGGCGAGGCGATCTCGACCATGTCGCCGAGGCCGATGCCGAGCAGCGCTGCATCCTCGGGATGAACCTCGACATAAGGATGCGGTGCGCGGGCATTGAGCACTTTGGAACGCGCCGTCTTGGTCCGCGTGTGGAAGTGATAGACGACGCGGCCGGTAATCAGGGTGAAGGGATAGTCCTTGGACACTGGATTGGGCTGCCGTCGCCATTGGACTGGCCGCAGAAACGCCTTTCCCTTGGGGTCGATGCGCTCATAGGCCGCGCGGGTGTTCGGGGCGCCGCTCAGGAAATCGTGACCGTAGGTTTCGCAATAGTCGATATCGGTCCCGAAGTTCAAATCCTCGTAGAGCCGCTCGCAGCCGCGCGGATGCTGCTCGTTGCACGGCCAGCGCACCGCGCCCATGTCGAGGATCAACTCGTAGGTCATGCCCGAATAGTCGCACGGGCGGCCCTTCGAGACCTTGCGCCATTCCTCGAACGCCTCTTTAGGGTCGGCGAAGGGGATCAAGGGCGCGCCGTCTCGGTCCTCGAAGCCCAGCCGCTTGGCCACCTCGACGACGATATCGAAATCGCTGCGCGCCTCGCCGGGCGGATCGACCGCCTTCATCAGCAGATTGACGCTGCGATCGGCGTTGGTGATGCAGCCGGTCTTCTCGCCCCACATCGCCACCGGAAAATAGATGTCGGCGAGGTCGACCGTCTCGGCGTCGATGAAGGGATCCTGGACGACGAGGAAAAGCTGGTCGAGGATGCGCTTCGAACGGTTCTGGTCGGGCAGGCTGACCAGCGGGTTGGTACCGATCACCCACATGAACTCGATATCGCCACGCTCGGCGGTTTCCATCATCGTCATGATGTTGTTGGGCACTTCGTGGCGGAAATGGGCGTAATCGAGGTTCCAGCGCTCGGCGAGGTCGCACATCTGCGCTTCGTTGTGCGGGTTGCGATAAGCGGGGTACGAGCCGCCGGCGCCAGCCTCGCGGTTGCACATCGCGGACGGCTGCCCCGCCATCAGCAGCGGCCCCGCGCCGGGCTTGCCAATCGCGCCCCTCAGCAGATGCACCGAATTGACCAGCGACGACGCGGCGGTCGCCTCGACGCTCTGGTAAAAGCCTTGCAGCACGGTCGAGACGAAGCGCTCCGTGGTGCCTATCCACTCGGCCGCGGTTTCCAGGTCGGCTTGGGCGATATCGCAGATCGCCGCGACGCGCTCCGGCGGATACTCGCCGACGACCGCCTCCATCTCGGCGAAGCCCACCGTGTGCGCGGCGACGAAATCGCGGTTCACCCAGCCATTGCGGATCAACAGGTGGATGATGCCGTTCATCAGGGCGACATTGGTGCCGGGCGCGAGTTGCAGATGCAGATCCGCGCCTTGCAGCACGGTCGGCGTCCTGCGCGGATCGGCGACGATGATGCGCCCGCCATTGGCCTGCTTCGCCGCCAGCATCCGCTCCCACAGCACAGTCTGCACCTCGGCGACGTTGTGGCCGTAGAGGCACAGAAGCTCGGCCTGATCGATATCGGCGTAGGAGGCGACCGGCCCGTCGGTCCCGAAATTGGCCATCAGCCCGGTGGCCGAGGTGGCGGTGCAGAGCCGGGTGTTGCCGTCGATGTTCGCCGATTGTAGCCCACCGCGCCAGAATTTGCCGAGCGTATAGAGTTCCTCGATGGTGAGCTGCCCCGAATTGTAACAGGCGAGATTCTGATGGCCGCGGCTCCAGGCATCGCGGAAGCGCTCGATGAAGAAATCCATCGCCGCCGCCCAGCTTACCGACTCGAGCGGCGCGCGTTTCGTTCGCCGGATCATCGGCGTCATGCCGCGACGCTTCGAATGGTTGGCGACCCAGGTATGCTCGCCCTTGGGACCGAGATGGCCGAAACTCACTGGATGACCGGCCTGTCCGCGAACCCCGACGATACGACCATCCTTGACCGCGATGTCCACCCCGCAGCCGTTCGAACATAACAGGCACGCCGAATGCACCCATTCGTCGGGCTCTCCCGCGATGGCGAGATTGATGTCGATTCTGGATTGCATCGCCGCACTCCCCGCGCGTTCGCCGAACGGTTCAGGAGTGCGGATGGCTTTGCCGGCGCTGTCCTGGCCGTCATGATGGCCGGTATGACGTTTGGATGATCGCAAAATGAAGCGACCGACTCAACCTCGCGAATGGCTGTGCAGCCCGATAAGCTAAGCTTGGCCGAGATCACCGATGGGCGCGGCATGGGTTTCGCCATCGACGGCATCGGTGGCGACGATTGGTGCTTTATCGGATATGACGGGCCGGTTGGGCGCGCGCCGCAAGAGAGGCCGCATTGGAAGACTTTGCCGCCGGACGGCCGCTCTCGTGTCACGCCAGCAGTCTCGAAATCCAGCAGGCCGCGACTCGTGCCGGTGCCGGCATCGCCGCGCTGCCGGATTCGATGGCGGGATCGGATACCGAGCTGGTGCCGGTCCTGCGCGAAACACCGTTGCTGTCGCGCGACATCTGGCTTGTCGTGCATAGAGATCTGAAACGGTCGGGTTCGGTGCGCGTCGTCGTTTGGGCCATTCAGGGAGCCTGAAACCACGACGCTAATCTCTCTCGGCGCGATGGAACGGTCCATATTCTGTTGCGGACATATCTCCTGATCGATTGTCGATGGGCGCCGTCGAGATCATTTGTTCGGTTTCAGCTCGTCGAGCCATTTCGTGACGCGCTCGATCGTTTGCCGTTCCTGAGGGGCTTGCATGGAGAATCCCTCGGCGAGATGCGCCTGCGGCATCTGTCTCGCCACGACAGTCAGACTAACTCCCAAGCCGTAGCCGCCATGCGTGACGATCGGGATGACAATCTTGCCTGAGAGGTCATGTGCGGCGAGGAAAGAGCGGATCACGGGCGGCGCCGTCATTCCCCAGATCGGAAAGCCGAGGAATATCGTTGCGTATTGCGCGACGTTGGCGACTTTCGCTTTCAGCGGAGGCTCATAGCCACGGTCACTTTCCTGCTTCGCTTGGTCGACCGTCTGGAAGTAGTCGTCAGGATATGGATTTTCCGGCTCGATCTCGAACAGATTAGCGTGCAAAGCGCGGCTGACCTGGCCCGCGACGACGCGCGTGTTTCCGCTTCGGGAAAAGTACGCGACAAGAATCTTGCCCTCAGGGAGCTGTGCAGCCGCAGCCGGGGAGACGGATGCCATTCCACCCGCCGCAAGATGTAACAGCAGCGAGGTCATGAGGATTTCCCTTCGCGTCGTATTGCCGGGACTCATGGCTTTCTCCGAAAGGTTGATTAGAGACCCGTCATCTTGAGCCCTGCCTCCGGAAGGCGTTCGCCCCGCGCTTCGATCTTTCGAAAGCGTTGCTGCGATCTCTGCCAAGTCCTCTGGCGTCCGAGGCAATCAACTTTCGGGATGATGACGACGCTGATTTAGTTCCTGCCGCAGCTTGCGATAAGACGTTATAATTCGCATGACGTTTTAAGGCAGACTAATAAATCGATGGAAAACTTCAACGATCTCGCCGCATTCGCGACGATTGCCAGGGAGCGGAGCTTCACGCGCGCCGCGGCGAAAATCGGCGTTTCGCCGTCGGCGCTCAGTCAGACCATCCGCAATCTCGAAGAACGATTGGGGCTGCGTCTCCTGACCCGGACCACGCGCAGCGTCGCGTCCACGGAAGCGGGCGAACGTCTGCTGCGGACGATCGCGCCGCGCTTCGAGGAAATCGAAGCTGAACTAGCGGCCCTGAGCGAACTTCGGGACAAGCCGGCGGGCACCGTGCGCGTCACGGCCGGCGAGCATCCCGCGATCTCGATCCTGCAACCGACGCTCAAGCGCTTCCTGCCGGACTATCCGGATATCCGGGTCGAGATTATCATTGACTACGGCCTGACCGATATCGTCGCCGAAGGCTATGACGCCGGCGTGCGGATGGGCGAGCAGGTCGCGAAAGACATGATTGCGATCCGCATTGGTCCCGATATGCGCATGGCGGTCGTCGCGTCGCCCGCCTATTTCGAAAAGCACCCGCTCCCCGAAACCCCGCAAGACCTGACCGCGCACAAATGCATCAATATCCGGCTCCCGACCTACGGCGGACTGTTTCCCTGGGGTCTGGAAAAAGACGGGCGCGAGGTCAAGGTGCGAGGAGAGGGACAACTCATCTTCAACAGTCTGAACATGCGATTGCATTCGGCATTAGACGGCCTGGGGATCGCCTACATGCCGGAAGATCATGTGATGCCTCATATCGCGGCCGGCCGGCTGATACGGGTTCTGGAGGATTGGTGCCCGACGTTTCCGGGCTATCACCTTTACTATCCGAGCCGGCGGCACTCATCATCTGCCTTGGCTCTGTTGGTCGACACGCTCCGATTTCGCGGCAACCAGTCGCCATAAGCTTGTTCGGGCGATCAACGGCGATACTGCGCGTCCGACACCTGCTCCATCCATTCGACGGTTTTGCCGTCGAGCGCTTCGGAGAAGGCGATATGGCTCATCCCGACCGTGGGGCTTGCGCCATGCCAGTGCTTCACGCCGGGCGGAATCCAGACGATATCGCCGGGTCGCATTTCCTGAACGAGACCGCCCCATTCCTGAACAAGGCCGACGCCTGCCGTGACGATCAGCGTCTGACCGAGCGGATGCGTGTGCCAGGCGGTGCGTGCACCCGGCTCGAAAGTGACCGTCGCGCCGCTGATCCGGGCTTCTCCGCTTCCCTTGAAGCGCGAGTCGACACGGATGGAGCCGGTGAAGTTTTCGGCCGGGCCGATCGTGGACGGCTGCGATCCCGGCCGAGTGACGGTAATCATCGGATCTGCCTCAGCCGGAACCACTGATGCACACAGTGCAATGGAAAGGATTGCTCCAGCAAAGGACCTCATCTCACTTCTTCGATTCGTTTGCGGTGCGGCGCGCCGAATTCTGCGGAGAGCGTCATTCCGCGAAAACCTCCTTGGCGATCGCGACGGCGGAGACGGCGGTGGGCCAGCCCGAATAGAAGGCCATATGCGTGATCGTCTCGACGATCTCGTCCTTGGTCAGTCCGTTTTGGAGGCCAAGCTTGATATGCGACCGGAGCTGATCCGGGCGGTTAAGGGCGATCAAAGCGGAAATCGTGACAAGACTTCTGTCTCGCTTTGAAAGCCCTGGGCGTTCCCAGATATCGCCATAGAGCACATTGTCAGTGAGTTCGGCGAGCTTCGGCGCCGTCGCACCCATCAACTGCTGCGCGCGCGATTGTTGTTGCGTCCCTGTCTTGTCGGTGGCCGCCGGTGTGTTGGACTGCGCATGGCCCATGGTGGATAGACCTCCGGACAGGAGCAGGCTCGCTGCCACGAACAGATTTCGGGTGAGCTTCTTCAATATTGCGACCCCTTATGGTTGGCGGTGACAACATAGCGCCGAGGCCATTGCCTGAGCGCCATGTTGCCATCGACGGTTACGAACGGTCAGGAAACAAGCGTCCGGCCGAAGAACGGCGTCAGCTTGCTCATCGCGGCTTCCACATATTTGGGAACCCAATAGGTTTCGATATGTGTCGCGCCCTCGATCTTGAACAGTTCCTTGTCCTTCGTTCCGGTGGCCTTGGGGAACGCATCCTCGGTCATATAGAGGCTGTCGGCCTTGCTGCCGGCGATCATCAGCAACGGCTGGTCGATCAGCTCGATCTGATCGGTGGCGTCCCAACGCATCAGGTCGAGCAAGCTGCTCATGGTGTACTTGAAGGTCGAGTTGGGATGCGCGTGCGTCTTCCAGTAATACTCATAACCCTGCCGATACATTTCGAACGGCAGCGCGGCGATCTGCGCATCCGTCAAATTTGCGTCACCCGCATAGAGGATTTCTCCGCCGGCCATCTCCTGAGCGCGGGCGGCCGTAACCTGCCGCAAGCGCTCCTCGATGCTGTCCAGTTGCGAATCCGCGAAGCCGTTGCGGCGAACCCGCCCGGAGTTGAACATGCTCAACGTCGCAATCGACTTGAAGCGCTTGTCGGCTTTCGCCGCGGACAGTGAATATCCACCGCCGCCGCAGATGCCGAGCAGGCCGAGGCGCGCGACATCGATACCGGGATAGCGGGTGATAAAATCCGCTGCGCCATGGATGTCCTCGATGCGGAATTGAGGTTTGTCGACGCTGCGCGGATGGCCGCCGCTGCCGCCCTGATATGCGGCGTCCATCGTGATCGTAATGTAGCCCTGTTCCGCGAGGTGCTGCGCATAGAGGCCCGCAACCTGTTCCTTGATCCCGCCATTCGGATGCGCCACGACGATCGCGGGATATTTCTGGCTCTCAACGTAGTTCGCCGGGGTGTAGACGTTGGCGACGATATCCAGTCCGTGGAGCTTATACTTGGCCGGGTGAATGTTGACCTTGCCCGGCTCGTTCTTCGTGATTGCCCCATTATAGACCAGGCCGAACGGATTCTTCTTGTAGTCCGCTGCGATGGCGGTGGCGTTTGTCATTACAGGAACTCCTATGATTGCAGATGCGAGCGCGAGCGCGGACGCACCGAGGAATTCGCGCCGCTTTTCGTCGATGACTTCGTTGGTCATTTCGATCTCCTTTCTCGTCTTTGCAAAATGATGGGCTCACAGGACGTCGCGAGAGGTCACGCAAGGCGCGCGTCAATCCAACTTCTTCTCCGCCAGGAACTTCGACACCTGATCCGCGATCTCGACATTGTTCAGGTCGGACATCAGGAAGTGCGTGTTGCCGCGAATGCCGATTTCAGGCAGATGCACGAGCCGGGCGTCGCCGCCATGCTTGTTGATGGCATCGACCCACAGCTTCGCCATGGCGAGCCGCACCCGCCAATTGTCCTGTCCGCGCTCCGTCGTCGGCTCGGTCGGGAAATTGTCGCCGTAATAGATGATGATCGGAATGCGCGTGAGCTTCTCGAAATCCGATAGCGGCACCGCCTCGGGCGCAAGCGTTCCTGCCGCGCTTGGCATTGCTTCAGGAAGTTCGCCTTCGGGGAAAATGAAGCCGCTACCCGGCTCGAAAGCGACGATCGCTTTGACGTTCGGATTCTTGATCGCGGTCAGCCAGCCCGGTCCGCCGCCCTGCGAATGCGAGAACAGGATGCTGGGACCGATCTTGTCGAACAACGCGGACATCGCATCCGAGATCACGCCCGCATCGTAAGGGCCGGTGTTGGGCGTGACCGAGCGGAAGAACTGATCCAGCGTCTCAGGCTTGCGGTCAAACTGCACGTTGTCGAAGTAGTTCGGCCACTTGCCGATCCGGAACTGGTCGAAGAAGAGCTGATCGTAGGGTGTGGGCTCGATCGTTGCGGCGACGGTGCTGTTTCCGGCCCGACCACGACGCGGCTGATCGACGATGTAAACCGGGAAATGCCGGTGCAGGAAGATGGTCTGGAATCCCTCGCGACCGTCCGGCGTGGTTTCCCAACTGCGGCCCGACTGGTAGGCGCCGTGCAGCATGACGATCGGTAGCGCCTTGGGGTTCTGCGGGATCTGATAGAAGGCGTAGAGGTGGTCTCCGTGGAAAGTCTGTCCTTCGGCGGTGGGATTGTTGTTATTGTAGGCGCCGGGGATCTTCAGCACCGTCCCGCCGACAGCGAAGCTGCCTTGCTGCTGGATTGTCAGCGGCTCCGGTTTCCCCGTTTGATCGGCCATTGCACCTGCGGGAACAAGCACAGCCGCCGCAGCCAACCATGACGCAATGAGCCGATCCTGAGGAGCCAAGGCCGCTATCCTTCTCAACCTTTCCGATTGCCGAGAAAGATAGAGGCAGCCGCACTCCTTGATTAGACGGCAAAATTAGGATGGGTCTGTAAGCTCAGCTTAATAATTTTTGGACGAGGCCCATGACCTCGCGGCCGACGCGGGGGACTTCGCGCTCGCGCAGCGTGGCGAGGAGTTTGCGCCGATAGGCGATACCGCCGTTGTCGCGAACTTTGCCGCCTTTTAGCCTATCAGGGGTGGAGCCAAGTTCATCGCAACAGGTGGAGAAAGTGTCGTCGAAGAGCGCAGGGGGCCTCCTCGATACTGGCGCGCAAAAGCGAGCAGTTGTTCAATGGTTTTCTGACCCCAGGGTTTGGTTATCGAACCGAGCGCACCGGCGTAGTCCGGCGGAATCTGTTCGGGATTCCCAGTGACAAAAACCACGAGCGCCTTATGTCTGGACAAGCCTCTCTGCGATCTGCGGCCCGCTGGCGCCGTCGCGGAGATTGACGTCGACAAATGCGAGGTCGGGCGCTTCCTTATGAGCACGAAATTCAAGATCGGCGATCACGTCAGTTGGAACTCGGAGGCGGGGCGGGTCAGCGGCACGATTACGAAAATCCATACCCGTGATTTCGATTACAAAGGCCACACGCACCGCGCCTCGGCCGACGAGCCCCAATATGAAATCAAGAGCGACAAGACGGATCACGTCGCAGCTCATAAGGGCAACGCGCTCAGCAATCTGAAGAAATGACGCTGCCATTCTTTATGATGGGCCATTCCACTCGGAGCATAGCGGAATTCGCAAATCTGCTGCGGCTGGGCGAGGTCGCTGAAGTGATCGACATTCGGACCTTCCCCACATCACGCAGCAATCCGAACTAGTTAGGCCAATCGGATGCAGTTACGCTTGGCGACACCCCGGGGCACAGCAAGAGGCGCTTGAAAAGCCATTTTAGCCCGGCTTCGGCCTGCCGTTGCTGTGTTTTCGATCGGGTCAGGATGTCAACCAGCGCCCGGAACGCCACTGGCTGCATCTCGGCGAGCGCCTCCTTGGAATTGCACAGGGTGTCCTCGTCCACATCGACCAGCTCAGGCAGCTTTGCGGCGCCCGCCTGATATTGACGGTCGCACCACGCGAGCATCTCGGATTCCCGTGTCGGATCGCATCCTGCCGCCCGCCACAGATCGGCCAGCACCGCTCTCTGGTTCGCGCTTAACGACGCGGCCTGGGTCATTCTGCACCTCATCGGACTCGGTGCCGAATTTTCGGCCCGATGAGGTTGCGAATTCGTAAACTGCCGGCCGGTCTGGCGCTCCCGTGACGCCGCCTGGATCAATTAAGGCGGATCGGGACCGATAATTGGATGGTGAAATTTGGCGCGTCGGCGGTTTCGCCGATCCCGGCGTTCAGGTTCAAGACGATCCCCGGAGCCAGGATCGACAGCACCCCGAGATTAAAAATGCCGGCGAACTGGTCGGAGCCCGGCACCTGCTGGCGGTTGAGGCGCAGCGAGCGGGCGAAGGTCAGCTGCTGGGAAAATTGCAGCGACGTCTCCGGGCTCACCGCGAACAGCATGCCGACGGCCGGGGTGAACTGGTCGCCCGGCAGGATACCGTTGTTCTCAAAGCTCTTCTGGTAGCTGAAGCTGCCGGTGAAGACGAGCGGGTCCTGCCGCTTGGTCGCGATCACGCCAAATTTGAGCTCGTCGAAGCCGGTGCCGAGCGAGACGCCCTTCGCCGTCGCGCCCGTATTCGTGTCCCAAACGCCGCTCACGAACAGGTTGGGCACCCATTCCTTCTCGTGCAGGATCTGCTTGGTAAGGGCAAACGACATATCGCCCACCCCGGCGGCGTCGCGAATCTGCTCGCCGATGCCGGTACCGAGCACGCGGGTGGCATTCGACACGCTCTTATAGTCGTAAGGGGCCCTGATCTCCGCCTGCGACTCCCAGGGCAGTCCCATCCGCAAGAGCGCCGACGCCTCGACCTGGGTCGAGCGCAGTGCGTTTTCGGTTATCAGCACCGCGCCGCCGGTCGTCAGGGCGATCTGGCCAGGATGCGATACCTGGGTCCGCTGATAGGTCAGGCTCGGCACGAATTCCATTTGCCACGGCCCGAGCAGCGCCGCGCCGGACTGGACGAGGGCACGCTCGAGAGCCCGCTCGGCCGCTTCGGGATTGACCTCCAGCGTACCGGGGCCGCCGCTTGGCGCCGGTGCGGCCGCCGCCGCGGCGGTGCGGGATGGCGGCGCGGGCGGGGCCGGCGGCGGCTGTTGCGCCGCCCGCCGCGCCGGTGCCGGCGCGGGCTGCTCCGCCGCAGCGGCGGACGGACGAGGCTTCGCCGGCTCGGCGCCGCGCTGCTCGTGCTCCAGCCGATCCACCCGCCGTATGAGATTGCGAATCAGCGCGTCACGGTCATCGAGGCGCTTTTGCAGCTCCTTGATCTTTGCCTCGTCGCCAGCCGGGTCGGCCGCGGACGCAGGAACCGAAACGCCAACACCCGCAGCGCATGCGGCGATCAGCACGGCCGTCAGGCCGAGCGAGCGGAAATGCCTGGTGAAGTGTCGCGCCACGGCGCCCCCTCCTAATATGGCAGCACTTGACGTACGAATACGCCGGGGGGAGCGACGTACTGCCCTTGTTGCGCTGCCAACAGGCCCGGCGGAGCCGGACGCCCATTGCGCGTTACGATAAAGCCTACCTTACCGAGTTCGGGAAAATCGATCCATATCCGTTCGAATTTCTCCACAGACATCGTGCGGTTTCCATACGCCGGATCGGCCAGCAGCACCTGGTCGCCCTCGCGCCCGCGGAAGATCAGGAAGTGGTTGTAACCGATCGGGCTGACCGCGACGATGATCGGTGCCAGGCGTTCGAGGTCGGCCAGTTCAAGCTTGCCGTAGCCGACGCCCTGGTAGCCCCGGCCATCGACCACGCGCTTCAGATCGAGCAGCGAAAAGCCCTGGCGAATACGGACGATCTCGGGGTTTTCGATATATTCCTTGAGGCGGATAAGCTCGCCCGCCATTTCCCTCTCGGTGACGCGGTCGCCAAACTGGTAATTGAGGATCGTCGCCAGCGCCGCCGCGCCGCAGCTCAGGTCGAATTTCTGAACGACGACATTCTGCTCCCGCCGCTCGAGGAGCGACTGGACCGGCCCCGTATCTGCCGCGAACGCAGGCGAGACGGCGATCAAGCCCGCGAGCAGGCAGGACAGTCCGGGAACTCGGGCTAGCATATGCAAACGGCCCGGCTCATGCCGCCCGGGTATCCCCCAGAGCGGATTGCTGCTTCGGTACTGACGAATGCCGGCCCCGTGGCTCTCGATTCCCTCAGCAGCCACGCCGGCGGAAAGCCTGAAGTCATTACCCCCGCCCTTGACCTCGGTCCCCTGCTGGGTGGCGCAGCCGAAGAAGCTCCCCCTTCTCAACCGCGAAAGGCCACGCAGCCGCGCATCTGAGGCCTAGATCAATTGCTTGTCAAGCGCCGGGGCGCCCGGGAACAGCCCCGCTAGCCCGGATCACGGAACGCTCAGCGTGAGGCTCAGGGTCGAGGTCGCGGAAGCGCCGCCGCCGGGCGAGAACGCGCTCGCCGTCACGGTGCCGAACGCCCTTCCGATCGCTGGGCTATCCTGAGCTACGCCGCTGAAGACATTGGCCGATGTGCTGGCCTGCTGGCCGTCCGCCGTGGCATCCGCGCTACCTGTCGCGCCGAGTCCGGCGTTGACCGCATCGAGTTGGCTGTCGGTCAACTGTTGCGGCCCCCCGGCGCTCGCGGCCGAGGCCATCCCGAGCCAAGCCGCCGCGATCGCCGCGCGGAGCAGCGCCGAACCCGTGATCATTTCGCGGAGCGGCCGCGAATCGCGCCGAGCGATTCGCGGCTGCTGAGAACTCGATACCTGGCGGCCCATCGGCCTTTGATAAGCCGGACGCGTCGCCGGGTCGATCTATCCGTCGTGGCTAATCCGCCGAACTGATAACGGCCGAGGGCCCAAAATGCGAGGCGATGCTGATCGTCGGCGTCGAGATCACCAGATAGCAGGTCGCACAAGAGACAAAATTGCCCGTATCGTTGGTGAGGTAGGCTCGCTGCCAGATCGTCAGAACGGTCACGCTGGTGTTGCTCGCGTCGACTTCCTTGAAGCCGGCCGTCACCTTGTCCAATTGCTGGCTGGTAAGGGTCATCGGTTCTTGTGCCATGGCGACGCCGGCAAAAAGGGGCAGAGCCGCCAGGCCGTGAAGGTATCTTTTCATCCGTCCCTCCCTTCGCGGATCTGCTCCGCGCGGCATCGGAAAGAGCCGCAGCACACCAAAAGCACAACAGGTGCCCCTGATGTGCTGCGGCCGGACTTATGCCGGCATCGATGTCAGACATCGACTCCGACGGTGCAGTTCGACACGGTTACGGGCCGAATTTCGACTGCAGGTTGATCGCCATGCTGCTGATAGCGAGATACGGCCCATTGGTGAAAACGCAGGAACCGCACAGCGCTGGCGCCGGCTCGTAGATACCCAGGACGGTTACGCTCGTATTGCTCACGTCCCTTTCGCGGAGAAAGAAACCGGCCGTAACTTGGTCCATCTGCGCACCGGTCAACGGCATCGGCTCGTCGGCCAATGCCACGGCGCTCAGAAGCGGTAGGGCCGCGAGTCCATAAAGCAACCTTTTCATGTGTCGCTCCTTCTGAGAGGTAACGTCCTACAAACAAAAGAACTGTGACGCCCTGCGCCGAGGCGCAGGGCGTCACATTCCGATCACGGCAGGGACGCCGCGCTGTCCGCGTGAACCGCAACGGCCACTTGGAACAGAATCCCACCGCCCGCGAGGGCCTGTGCCGCCGATTGACCGATCGCGATCCTCGGGGTCACGGTGGAGACATTGGTCGAAGTCTGGGTAACGGTGTCGGCGAACAGCTCGCCGATCGCCACCGCAGCGGCGTTCGCGAGAGCGGTGCCGCCGGCGGTCACGCCGTCCATCTGCCGGTCGGACAGCTGCAGCGGCCCTCCCGCATAAGCGGTGCCCGCGAGCGCGAGCAGCGCAACGCCGGCGACCGTCGAAAGAAGCTTGCTGGTCATAGTTGGGTTTCCTTTACGTAAATTTGGGTTGAGTGGTCTGGTCAGCCTTGCTCCGACGCGCCGATTACGGCGAGGGGATCGGGGCCGGGGTGATCGTGCTGGTGACGGTGGACGACTGCGCGGCCGCGATCGACTTGAACAACGTCGTCCCAGTCTCGCAGGAGCTGCACTTCGCGGTCGCGAACGGAAGAACCTGCGACAGCGTCGCCGTGGTCGCCAGGACAACTCCGCTCTCACCGACGAGGCCCTCAGCGTCCGCGATCGAGATGGCGGTGAAACCCGCGGTTACCCGATCCATCTGCTGAGCAGTGAGCGGCTCCCCGGCTACGGCGACGCCAGCCAGGAACGGCAGAGCCGCCAAGCCCATAAGCACCTTCTTCATAAGTTCCTCCTTGTGCACGCAGCCTCGGTGCACGTTACGCCCAGGGCCACTCCCCGAGCCTCCCTCAAGCCCTCTCGGCCGCGCCGCCAAGACGTGCCGGCGCGGTGTTCCCGAGCGAGCTAGATTCCTACCCACGCGCCGTAGACGAAGGTCCAGCCGGCTTGGAATGTGACGCCGCCGGCGCCTTGCAGGGTGCGGTTGACGGTTGAGTTGATCACCAGGTTTCCGTCGGCCACACCAGCGGTCACCACCGATGTCCCGGAGGACGGCGGCGGTGCGCCGGTTATGCCGAGATTGGTGCCAACAGCGGTTGCCGTTCCGTCCGCCACGGCCGTCGAGTTCTGAAGCTCCGGCTGCTTCGGATAAGGGGTGCCGCTGGTAACGAGGCTGTTGGCCGTCGTATTGGTCAGCGCGAACGCGCCGGCCGCTTGCGCATCGACGCTAGAGATCACAGTGGCCGCGCCGGCGGTGACACGATCGAGCTGCTTGCCCGTCAGCATCATCGGACCGTCGGCCCATGCGGTGGCGGAGACGCCGAGCACCGCGGCGGCGATTGCCGCACCGAGACGAGAATTGCGTGTCGTTTCCATGACGCTGCCTCTTTGACCGAATTGTTTAGGGATGGCCGACTGTGATGACGCCCGCGCCGTTTACGATCGACGAAAGGGCTGGCGGTACCTGGACCGTCGGCAGGCCGGGCGTGGTCGATCCGCCGCTGCCGCCCGTGCCGCCGCTACCTCCGGTGCCGCCGCTACCTCCGGTGCCACCGGACCCGCCAGTGCCGCCCGTGCCGCCGGTTGTCGGTGGAGCGCCGATCGTCCCGGTGACGCTGGTAGTCGTCGTAACGCCGTTATCGCTCATCGAATTTGAGGTGCCGAAGGCGCAGCCAGGGCATTCGATGCCGAGGAGCTGTCCGGCCGTGACCCTGTCCATTTCCGGGTCGGTCAATGGGGTCAGCGGGCTCTCCGCGTATGCATTTCCCGCCAACAGCGACAGGACCCCAAAGCCGATGAGGACTGCTCCCTTCATTGCCGCCCCACTCCTCCTCTTGACGGCCGCCTTGAGACTACTAAAGTCAGGGTCCGTCGGGTTTCGAACAATTCATCGCGGACAACCAATAAAGGCCCTAACTGCCGGTTGCAACATACAAAATAGGCTTAACTATTACGGAATCCCATTTGATATCTATAATGACCGTTATTTTTGACCTTAAGGAATTTTATTGTACCATTCGGCCGTCAACATCAGACCGAAGGGGCAAGACAGAAGATACTTTTGGTGATATTAAGGTCTGTCCAAACGGTCAAACCGCCGAGGCGAAGCGTGTTAGCCCTTGCGCGACCTTTCCCGCCGACCCCATTTCTGAAAAGGTCCTGTCGCCGACGGGTCTTGCCCACCGCCCATCCACAAGCTGGCGGTCCGCGTGGGAGGGGTTTCGATACGGCTTTAAAGGAATTCCCGACGATAACGGCGGGGAAACAGGGGTCGCGAGGGAACGGCACGCCTCGCCCCTCGCTTGGGCGTCGCGGTCTCCTACGGGAAAACCGATGACGCCTCGAAACGCGCAGGAAGAAGCCATGTCGCATGTTGCGCTGCTGGGCACGCGTTCGCTGCTTCGCTCGGGGCTGGTGAGCCTTCTCGGGTCACTGGGTTTCGAGCGGGTAGATGAGGCCGCGACACTCGATGCGCTGATAGCGCAGACGCACGGTGATACCCGCCCGGATATTGTGCTTATCAACGTGTCGAACGGCGTCGACGCGGCCCGGCTGGTTTTCGACATCCGGAGCTGGGCGCCGGAGGCGAAGGTCGTCTTTTTGTTCAGCGACCTCGACGTACGGACGCTGGTCGGCTGCTTTTCCGCGGGCGCGAGCGGCTACTTATTGGAAAGCCTGTCGGGCGAGGCGCTGCAAAAGAGCCTTACGTTGATTTCGGCGGGCGAGAAGGTATTTCCGTCGGAGCTGGCCGGGGTTATCTCCGATCTCGCCGGCAAGCGGGAGATGGCCAGCAACCCGACGGATTTACAGAACATCGAGTTCACGCCCCGCGAGATTTGGATTTTGCGGCTGCTGGCCGATGGCCGATCGAACAAGATGATCGCCTCTTCGCTCAACATTTCGGAATCGACCGCGAAACTTCACTTGCGCAACATCTTGCGCAAGCTGCGGGCCAACAATCGCACCCAGGCGGCGCTATGGGCATTGGAACGGGGGCTCGTCCTGGCCAATGTCGATACGCCGGGCGGCGTCGCCGGCGAATCATCGTCCGTTACGCGCCTCGACCGCCGCCGGGGTATCGACGGCGGCTCGCGGTAATCTGCGCCGGAAAAGGCCCCGCGCGCTTCCCTATCGCTGTCCCAGCGCGATCCCGAACGCCGCGCAGGCGCACATCGCGGAAACCGGCGCGACGGCCGTCCTTGGGGTCGTCGTGCTCAGCGCGGCCTCGGTCAGAAAATCCAAGGTGCCGCTAATATCGAGCTGCGCCGAACACTGGGCGGTATCGGTCCCGCTGGCCGTGGCCGCGCCCGATCCGAGCACCAGCGTGGCCGGCGCCAC
This sequence comes from Bradyrhizobium sp., assembly GCA_036273255.1. Lineage (GTDB taxonomy): Bacteria > Pseudomonadota > Alphaproteobacteria > Rhizobiales > Xanthobacteraceae > Bradyrhizobium. The sequence goes on along the minus strand of DASUIA010000156.1, from coordinate 31,203 downwards.
GCTGATCAGCCGAGGCGCCCGGTGGCCGTCAGAACCGAGATCGACCCTCAGAACCGTCGTGCCGACGGCCTGGAGCGAGCCGTTGGTCGCGGTGATCGCCTCGGCGCCGGTCGCGGCGGCGTTGACGTCGAGCCGCCAGTCGGTCGATCCGGCCGTCACGGCATCCAGCTGCCTCTCGGAAAGCGCGACCGCCGAGGACTCGCCCGCCGCCGCGGGCGTACCGTGACATAGCCAGAGAAACATCCCGGCCAGAACTATCGCCGGGCCGCTCCTGTACTGACTCACTGATTGCACCCGTTCTTGGTGTCGCTCGGCCGTCGCAAGTCTACGCTAATCTCAATTCCGGCCGGACGCGCATACATCAGAAGATGTGTCCAACGACCGACACTGCGCGCGGCTGGAGCCTCGCTAACAGCGCGGTATCGCTCGGGTCGGTCAACTTACCCTTTCGGGTTAATTGCACCTCCATGTCGCCGGTTCCAAACATCGGCGGCCACGATTGGGCGCAAGACAGCGATGATTATACCGTTCAAGCAAAAGGCGCCGGCCGGCGTCACCTGGGACCGCGATTTCAACGCGGTATGGCTGTTGGACGGACTCGTGCGCGTGGGCTCCCCCAGCGGCGCGATCGAGACGGTCCGTTTGATCGAATACGAGCTCGTTCCGATTGTCGGGTTCGAAGTCCCGTGGGGCCGTGCCCGCGATTTTTCCGCACTTTCCGCTCGAAGAACCGAGTCGGAACCGCGGTAAGCGATGACGCGCAGAAAGCTGCTATCGCTGCTGGCGCTCGGCGCCGCCCTGCCAGGCCGCGCCTTCGCGATACCGCTGGCGCCGCGTCCGATTCGGCTCGCCAACCCGCATACGGGCGAAACCTTTACGGGCCCCTACCGCGACGAAAGCGGCCCCATCCCCGACGCGATGGAGCAGCTTTCGACATTTCTGCGCGATTTCCACTCCGGTGAAAAGATCGCGATCGATGTCGACGTCCTCGATTTCCTAACGGCGGTCATGTCGGCGGTCGGGGTCGGCGAAGCGGCCATCCTTTCCGCGTATCGCACGCGCGAGACCAACGAGATGCTGCGGCGAACCACATTTGGCGTCGCCGAAAACAGCCAGCACATCTATGGCCGCGCCCTCGACGTGCATTTCGGCAGCAACCTCGCCGAGGCCATGGCGGCCGCGCGCGCGATGAAGCGCGGCGGCGTCGGGTGGTATCCGCATTCGGGCTTTATGCACATCGACACCGGCCCGGTGCGGAACTGGGACCTCGACGGCAGCGGTTTCAGTTCGCTCCTCACCGCCCAGCGGCAGCGCAGGTCCGGCGGATCGACGATCCTGCCGATCCATGCAGGGGTCGGGCGTCCCTTGCCGATTCTTCAGCAGAGCGGCCGGTTGCTGCCGGGACTGGCGAGCGGCCACCGCGCCTATTAGCGATAGAGCTGCCCGGCGGCGACGCGCCGGGAAATGTCGAGAATCCGGCCCTGGTCCTCGCGCGGCAGCGACTGGCGCCAGCGGACCGTCGCCTCCCCCGCATTCCGCCATACCGAGAAATACCCCTGCGGCCCGTCGTAATTCGTGCTCCGCTCGACGAAGGCGTCGGTCTGCTCGTGCCACGACAAGCCGGCAAACTCGAAAAGCTGCTTCAGGAGCGTTGTCGCCCTCGCCACGATGTCCTCGTAGCGGACGACCATGACCCGCGGCAGACCGGTCAGATCGTCAAGGACCTTCTGGTTCATGACCGCCCAGTGCCAGGCCAGCTTTTCCACCAGCGTGAGCGCGGCGAACGTATCGGCGGTGAGGCCGAGCCGCCGCGCCTGATCGGCCGCCAGCACCTCGGCGAGCCAGGTCGGATGGGCCAGCTTGCCGAGGCGCATGCCGCGCAGTGTCGATTCCACCTGAGCGCAAGGGTGGCGGAGCATGAAAATCAACCGGCTGCTCGGCAGAGCCTCGGCGAAGAGCCGAGCCCGTCCGCGGGCGCTTACCGACTTGATGACGACCGCGGGCGGGATTCTGACCCGACGGACGCAATCGGGGATCGGGACGCGGCTCGACCAGCACCCCTTGCCGCCCAGGCTGTCGACGGCATGGAGCCCGTAAATCATCGCTTGCCGCAGCGCGGCGGGAACCGTTCGCCGATAGCTCTTCGGAAAAACGGGCAGCGTTCCCGATGCTTTCAGCGTGGTGATCCCGATCAGGCTGCAGAGATAGTCGCGCGCAAGCTCGCGGTGCCGCTCGATGTCGGCGACCCGGCACAGGACGGGGAGCCGGTCTTCTCGCAGCGATATGTCGGGCTCGTTGCGGAAGACGATATCGGGGTGGCTGTCGAACACCTTTGCCAGCCATGTCGTGCCCGATCGGGGCGCACCGATGATAAAGGTGACTTCCGGGTCACGGCGATTTTGAAGATCCATCGCGCCTGTGCTTTACAAGCCAAATTGGCAGTTTCAGACGCGAAAGTTGTACGGCCCCTCGCTTACGGCTATCTGACGGAGCATAAGCCCAAAAGTGGTAGTGGGGGCGCCGGCTACGATCCGGCAGCCAGGGCCAGGCGGATCAGCTCGGACAGCGAAGTGGCGCCGGTCTTGCGCATGATCGAGGCACGGTGGTTCTCGACAGTGCGCCGGCTGATGTCCAGATCGGCGGCGATATTCTTGCTGGGGTGCCCGGCCAGCACCAGCTTGAGGATCTCGCGCTCGCGCGGCGAGAGCTCCGCCAGTCGCGCAACGGCGGCATCGTGTCCGTTGGCGCGATAGGTCCCGTCGTCCTCCTGCTGCAGCGCTTGATCGATCGCGGTTAGAAGCACCTGCGGGTCCACCGGCTTTTCGATAAAATCGATCGCGCCCGCCTTCATCGAAGCGACGGCCGACGACACCTCGCCATGCCCGGTGACCATGATGGCAGGGATGCGCCGGCCGTGCTCGGCGAGGTGCCGAAGCAATTCGAGGCCGCTCATTCCCGGCAACCGCATGTCGACGACCAGGCAATCGCCCTCCGTGGGCTCGCCATCGTCGAGAAAGTCCTCGGCACTGTTGTAAAACGCGACGTTGCGCCCCTCCGCGACGAGAAAATCGCGCATCGCCTCGCGCAGCGCCGCGTTGTCGTCGATGATGGAGACCGTCGGCGCGTCTTGCTTGTTCACGCCCCGCTTGGCAGGCGCACCGACAAGCTGACCCAGCTCCCGCATCAGCCGCGCCGCCTGCACTGGCTTGGCGAGATGGATGTAACCGAGCCGGCCCATCTCGCGCAACGTGCCGGTGGTGATGTCGCCGGTCAGCATGATCGCGGGAATATCCCGGTCGAAACGGCGCCGCAGGGCGTTGACGGCGTCGATGCCGCTGACGCCGTTCGGGAGGTTATAGTCGGCCAGCACGACGGCGGGCGGCATGCCTTCCTGCTCGGCCAGCTTGTCGGCCTCGATGCCGTCCGCGGCAACAAGGACGCGATAGCCCTCCGCGTCAAGCAGCAGGCCCAGCATCTCCCGCATCACCGCATCGTCCTCGACGACCAGGACCACCGGCCGCCGATCCGCCGGGTCTACGCTTATGGCGGAAGGCGGTTGCACCCGCTCGGGCTGAGCCACGCTAAGCGGCACCTCGACGGCGAAGACCGATCCCTTGCCGGCCGCCGACCGCACGCGGATCGGGTGCCCCAGCAGACCGGCGAGACCGTTGACGAGCGCCAGTCCCAGCCCGAACCCCTTGGTCCGGTCCCGCGCCGGGTTATCGAGCTGGCGGAATTCCTCGAAAATCACCTGGATGTCCTCGGCCGGAATCCCCGCGCCAGTGTCCCAGACTTCGATCAGCAGCTTCTCGCCGCGGCGCCGGCAGCCCAGCAAAAGTTTGCCCTCGCGCGTGTACTTGATCGCGTTCGAGACCAGGTTCACGAGGATCTGCTTAAGCAGCCGCGGATCGCTGCTGATGTGCAGGCTGGACGGCACGACCCGCCACCGCAGCGAGCTCGCGGCGGCGTGGATCGAAAATTCCTTCCGCAACTGGCTGAGCAGGGTATTGACGGGGAAGTCGACGATCTCCATCGCCACCATCCCGGCCTCAAGCTGGTTCACGTCGAGCAACGTGTCCAGAAGGCCGGTCATCGACTCGATAGTCTCATTGAGCCGGCCGAGTAGCCGCGCCGCGTTGGGATCGCGGATGGTCCGCGCCATGAGCTCGCGCACGAGGCTGATCGTCTGGAGCGGCTGGCGCAGATCGTGGCTGGCCGCGGCCAGGAAATGCGACTTGGCGGCGTTGAGCCGTTCGGCTTCCTGCTTGGCTTTAGCAAGCGCTTCCGCCGCCTGTTTTCGTTCGGTCACATCCTCGACGATCAGCAGGATGTTTTTTCGTTCGACCGACTCCTCCTTCATCTTTCGCGCCTTGACCTGCAAGGCACGGCGCCCTTGGGTCGGAAGGTCCACCGTCGTCTCGTAATCATCGACCGGCGAGGCGTCGGCGGCGACCCGCTCGAGAAACCCTAGCAGGCCGGGCATGTCCGAGTTGCCGTTGACGATGATCGGCAGCGGCCGGCCGACCGCGAGCTCCGGCTTGCTCGCGAACACCCGATAGAAGGAGTTGTTGGCCGAGACGATGCGGAACCGATTGTCGAGGACGACGAGGGGTCGGCTGACCGTCTCGATGATGCTTTCGGAGAAGGCGCGAGCGGCCTGGATCTCGCGAGCCGCGCGCTTCAGCTCGGTGATGTCGGTAAAGGTGATGACGACGCCCTCCGGCTCCCCGTCGCGGCTTCGGCAAGCCTCGATGCGGCGGAGATACCAGGCATTGGCCCTGGCCTCGATTTCCGCGGTAAGCGGGACGGAGCTGGCCATCACCGACCGCGCATCCGCGATCAAGTTGGCGTCGTTTGCCAGGAAATTGAGATCGGCGAGCGGGCGGCCGACATCGGTGGAGAGGATCGGGAAGAACGATTGCGCCGCTTGCGTGAAGAAGCGGATGGTCAGCTCGCTATCCAGAAATAGCGTCGCCATACCGGTGCTGTTCATGATCCCGCGCAGGTCGTTTGTGGCGTCCTGCTGTTGACCGAACAGGTCTCGGAGCTGTTGATTGAGCAAGGCCAGCTCTTCGTTGACCGACTGCAATTCTTCCTTGGACGCGACGAGCTCCTCGTTCGCTGTCTGCAGCTCCTCGTTTGAAGCGATGGCCTCCTCGATCAGCTCCTGGTGCTCTCTCTTGGCAAGCTCCAGCTCGCGAAAGGCCTCCGCGAGGTCGGATTTTGCGATCTCAAGCTCAAAGGCGAGACGCGTTGTGTCGAGCACTTCGCCAGGCGCCTTCGGGAGAGTCCTCGGCGGGGTCGCTGCGCTCTCGATGAAGCTGACCAGCAGCAGAGGCTGGTCGCCCGCGGTCACCGGCGATATTTCGATGGACAACCGTTCGCCGCCGGGCATCCGCCCGGGATAGGGCGCCTGCACGACCTGGCGCTCGCGCGTGCGGGAAGCCTCGCCGATCGCCATTTTCAGCTTGTAGCGGAGTTCCGGATGAACGAGGAGCAGCAGGTCGCGGCTCGGCTGTCCCGTCGGGAGCCGCAGATGCCGTCCGACCGCTCCGGAGAGGTAAAGGCACGTGCCCATCGGGTCGATCAACACCGATGGCGGACCGAAAGCATCGGCAAGATGTCGCCGGGTTATGTCGCGCAGCACCGTCGGCTTCAGCGAACAGGCCAAATCCGCCCCACCGAATTTCGCCCCGCCCGCTGCGTCCGAGGGAAAGCCGATCTCGCTGAACGGCATCTGCCCCACCGGGCGGTAGATGCGATGCAGGCCCGATACCGGATCGAAGCAACCCGCCAGTCCACCGACCGTTTCGGATTCGCCGAGGAAGAGCACCCCCCTGCCGCGCAGGAGGAAATGGAACATTGACAGCAGCCGCCTCTGAGCGCTCGCCCGCAGAAAAGTCAAAAAGTTGCGGCACGAGACCATATCGAGATTGGCGAAGGGTGCGTCGGCGAAAACGTCCTGCACCGCCACAACCACCGTGGCGCGAAGCTGCGGTGCCACCCGATATCCGCTGTCCTCGCGGACAAAAAATCGCTCGAGCCGAGCCCGCGATACGTCGTCCTCAATCGCTTTCGGATAAAGCCCCCGGCGAGCCTGCTCGATCGCGGCGGGATCAATGTCAGTGGCGAAGACCTGCACCGACATTGGATGTTCCGCATCCGCCATCGCCTCCAGGAGCAACATTGCCAGCGAATAGGCTTCTTCGCCGGAACTGCAGCCGGGCACCCAGACGCGCAGCGACTGTTTCCCCGCTCGATCGCGGATGAGCTGCGGCAGCACCGCCTCGCCCAGATAGGCGTATGCATTCGGATCTCGAAAAAAGCTCGTGACCTTCGGCATGAGCTCCCGCGATAGCACCTCCAATTCGTCGGAATCGCTTCGGATCGCCGCGAGATAAGCTCTCCGATCCGGCATTCCCCGCGCCTTCATGCGCCGGTCGATCCACCGCCGGACGGTTTCGGGCTTATAGGGCCCCAAATCGCGTCCGACCCGCTTTTGCAAAAGTTCTATGAGGTCCGGCAGCCAGTCCGACATGTCGTCGCCGGCGATACCCTCGGGCGGCGTCGGCCCGCGGCTGCTGTAGTCGATCAGAAACTCGGCAATCTCGTCGATGGGCATTTTGAGGTGCCCCTCGGGCCGTTCGCCCGAGCGCTCCTCGTCCTCCGCCTCGGCGAGCACGACACCACCCCTGGTCGTGACTGCCTCGATACCGAGACTGCCTTCCGGCCCGGCTCCCGAAAGCACGAGGCAAATAGCCTTGTCGCCCCGCTCTTCGGCAAGCGATTGAATAAAGGAGGCGAACGGCAGGCGGGTGTCGTAGCGGTCGGCGGGCTCCGGAAGATGCAGCCGATCGCCCGATACGACAGCGTCCGAACCGGCAGGAACGACATACACGGTGGACTTGGCGACCCGAATGCCATCATGCGCCGGTACTACCCTAAGGGGAGTAGGGCTACCGAGAAGATCAACCACAGTCGCGACATCCGGTGTCCCCGGAAACGGGAGGCACACGAATGCCATGCCGAAATCGGGCGAAAGCCCGTTAAGCAGTTTCCGAAACGCGTCGAGACCGGCCGCTGAAACGCTGACGGCAACAATGGGTAACGAGGTGGCGCCGGCGGCCGGCGATGTGCTTTCGGCGAGCCGGCGCGGAGCGGCAGCTTGCATATCACGATCCTCCGCCGGTTGAAGACGAGCGACGTCGATCGAGAGAATGTTTTTTTAAGTCAGACACTTACTTCAGGAGATACACAGGCTTTTCAACCGCTTATCCACAACCGCAGATTGGGTAATACCCGAAATAACCGCGCGAAAACCGCGAAAAGATGGGTTGAAGACAATGTTCAATGACGCGATAAATGAGCTATAAACTGTTCCAGCCCTACGCACAACGGCTATCTCATTTGTAACATTTCGTTCATAGTCTTTGTCACAACAAGTTACATACAAATCGCATTTGATAAGGAACTATTTATGACAGCTCTTTGTCCGGGTTCCAAATACCTGGATACCTCCAAAGCGTTAGGTATATTCCGAGGCTGGTCATCTTTTCGTTCGGACCTATCCTAGATAGCAGAACCAAACCGGCGATCACCCTCTAAATTGGTCGGTCGTTGGTGGACCTGTTACCCCCGATGGGTCAAATGATATGGAACATTGTCCGACGCCTAGTCGCCCGGAACCGATCCCGCGATATCTGGTCGATTCTATTCAGTCTGGCGCCGCGATCGTAAACGCGGCAATGGCCGGGCAGACGCGGGTCTATCCGCCCAAATTCGCGCTTTTGCGCGAAGGCGATCTACCCACGCGTATCTATCGGGTCGTATCGGGCTGGGCCTCCTGCTCGCGCACGCTGCCCAGCGGCGAACCGCAGATTATCTCGCTTCTTTTAAAGGGCGATGTGATCGGGGTTACCGATATGATTTCAGGGTCTTACCGCCACTCGATCGAGACGCGCACCGCGATGGCGCTCCAATCGATCAGCCAGGCTCAGCTGCTCCGCCTCGCGCGCGAAGACAATAACGTCGCGCTGTGGCTGACCGCCTATGCGGCTCGCGAGAACCTGCGGATCACCAATTGGCTAACCGTGCTCAGCCACGGCACCGCGGTCGAAAAGATCGCGATCCTGTTGATGAATGTCTGCGAGCGCATGGAGCTGGGTAGCCGGATGGTGCGGGTTCCGCTGACCCAAAAGGAGATCGGCCAGCATATCGGCCTGACCCTTCCGCACGTATCCCGCACTTTAGGGACATTGCGCCGCCTGGGGGCCGTCCAGACCCGACATGGCTGCATCGATATCGTCGACCGCGACCGCCTGGCGCAGATCGCGGTGAACATGACCGGCCTATTGGATCATCGAGGAGGATCGTTCGCCCAGTGTGCCTGACCAGATGAACTAAGTGCCCGCCTCCCCCCTTCCCCAGATCAAGGCGCAAGAAGATGGACCTCGAAGTCATATTTAAAGAGCCCGAGCGTCGCCGTTGGTGGCTCCTGACCAAGGCACTGGAAAACGCACCGCTGGAGGATGCCGTCAAGCTGGCCAGAGCCGCCGACCAGTTTCTGGTCTCCGGCCGCGGAGACATCCTGACGATTGTCGGGGACCCCGGCGGCAATCACCCCCATGACGACCCCGTCGCCGCCGGTCTCGCGCACAGCTTCACGCTCGATCATCCGGCCGGTTCCGACGATGGCGAGGCCGACGCCGAGGAGGACGCGGTTTCGGACGATGCCGCGTCATCGGTGGAGGCGGCCGACCTTGCCGTGCTCGCGACGATCGACGATGTCGTCCGCTATTTGCGGCAGCGGGACGATGTTGTGGTACCGGAAAGCGATGGGCAGCTGCTGGTCAATGGGCGGTTCCGTCTCGGCCCCGACGAACTGGTGGAGCGCGCCAACAGGATGCGCAAACGGCAGGGAAAGCCACCCTTCCAGTGCCTGCCGGCGGCCTATCATCAGGTCAACGGCGCCGTCTCCGCGGCGGCTAAGATGAACGGCGCCGCCGCCAAATAGCGATGTGCGGGATCGCCGGAATAGCCGACCTGCGCGGGGCGGGGCCGATCGACGCTGCCCTGCTGCGCCGGATGACCACTGCCCTGGCGCATCGGGGCCCGGACGGGGACGGATTTCACCTGGAGCCGGGCATCGGCTTCGGCCACCGTCGCCTCAGCATCATCGACCTCGCCGGCGGCGCGCAACCGATGGAGAACGAGGACGGCTCGGTCGTCCTCGTCTTCAACGGCGAAATTTACGATTTCCAGCCGCTGCGCCGCACCCTGGAGGCGGCCGGGCATGTTTTCCGCACCCGCTCCGACACCGAGACGGTCATCCATGCCTGGGAGGAATGGGGCGCCGGCTGCCTGGACCGGCTTTCCGGGATGTTTGCCTTTGCCATCTGGGACCGCAACCGCCGGCAGCTCTTTCTCGCCCGCGACCGCGTCGGCAAGAAGCCGCTTTACTACGCCCATCTCGATAGCGGGGAGCTGATCTTCGCGTCGGAGCTTTGCGCGCTGTTGGTTCATCCGCGGGCGCCGCGCTCGCTGTCGGCGGCGGCGATCGAGGATTATTTCGCGTACGGTTATGTGCCCGACCCGCATTCGATCTACGAGGGCATCGGGCAGCTCGCGGCCGGCCATTGCCTCCTGCTCGAACCGGGCCGGCCGCCCGCGAAGCCGTATCCCTACTGGCGGCCGCGCTTCGAGCCGACGGCGATCTCCGCGCCCGACGCGGCCGACGAGCTGCTGCGGCATCTTTCGGGCTGCGTGGAGCGCCGCCTGGTCGCCGATGTTCCTCTCGGCGCTTTCCTCTCCGGCGGGATCGATTCCGGGACGGTGGTGGCGCTGATGGCGCGGCTGCGCGACGACCCGATCGCGACCTTTACGATCGGGCTCGGCGGCGAGGCGGACGAAACCCGGCTCGCCGGCACGGTCGCCGCGCGCTATGCGACGGCCCACACGGCCGAGCCGGTCGGCATCGACTATCTGGAAGCGGCGCGGGACCAGGCCCGGATCTTCGGCCAGCCCTTTGCCGACAGCTCATCGGTGCCGACCCAGCAGGTCTGCCAGCTCGCCCGCAGGCACGTAACGGTGGCGCTGTCGGGCGACGGGGGCGACGAGCTCTTTGCCGGCTATCGGCGCTACCAATGGCATCGGATCGTCGAATCCGCGCGCGGCCTGCTCCCGGCCGCGGTCCGCCGCCACGCGATCGGTTCCCTCGCCCGCATCTATCCTAAGCTCGACCGCGCGCCGCGCTGGCTGAGAGCGAAATACACCCTTACCGAGCTCAGCCTCGACAGCGCGCTCGGCTATTATCGGACCCTCGCCCGGGTCGAGGACGAGGAGCGGCGGCAGGTGATGTCGCACCGCTTCCGCGGCTGCGTCGACGGCTATCGGCCCTCGGAGAGGATCGGCCGGCTGATGGAGGAGTCGGGCAGCGACGACCCGCTCGCCCAGGCGCAATACGTCGACCTCAAGACTTGGCTTAGCGGCGACATCCTCCCCAAGGTCGATCGCACCAGCATGGCCCACGGGCTCGAGGTGCGGGCGCCGTTGCTCGACCACACGCTGGTCGACTGGGCCATGCGCCTCCCACGGTCGCTCCTGATGCGCAACGGCGAGCGAAAATACGTGCTCCGCCGCGCCGCGCGGCAGCTCTTGCCGCGCGAAATTCTCGACCATCCGAAACAGGGCTTCGCCCGATCGCTCCGCCACCAGCTGCGCGGCGCCGGCGCCAAGGTCGCGCGCGAGCGCCTGCTCGGTCCGGCGATGCTCGATTGCGGCTTTTTCGACGGGGCGACGCTGTCGCGCTGGATCGACGAGCACGATCGCGGAGTGTTCGACCGCAGCGACGCGCTGTGGTCGCTGCTGGTGTTCGAAGGGTTTGTCGGCGGCGCGGCGGCGCGAGGGAACCGCGGATAAGATCAGTTTCGGCGGGGATGGTGATTCCGATCGTCATCCGAGCCGCTCCGGCCTGCATTGACGATCGCCTTATTCCTCCGGACTGCCGGAAGGGCAGCAGCTCGCTGCGGCTGGTTTGCTGCTGGACCGATGCGCGGCCCCGTCAGGCCAGGCGAGGGGGCGGACCCGTCAGGCTCTCAAACCCGCTACGCATGCGGGCTGAACCCACGCGCAGCGCCTTTTCGGCCGCCGTTTCCTCGAGGAGGCTCAATCGCGCGGTCCGATAGGTACGCGAGACGAGCGCAATCAGCATATAGAGAAGCTCCAGGTATCCCTGACTGAGCGCTGCCCCGGTGACGAGATAGACGACCAAACTGATCTGCAGCATACGGGCCAAATATCCTGCCCAGGCGAGAGAGGGATGCGCCCGGGACATTCGGTAAAGCTGCCGGCAATTCCATAACGCTATCCCGATAATGGCCAAAAACAACGTCAGCCCGACAAAGCCCATATCACCCAATATCTCAAAATAAATACTGTGAGCGGCATGCGCGGAGCTGCTCACCGGCGGTGGCGTATTGATGAAATTTACCCGATCGATATCCACAACATACGTGTCCCACACGAACGGATCTTGCACCGCATGCATACCGCCGCCGAACAGGGGATTGTCCAAGGCAATCAGTAGACTAACCTTCCATGCGATGATCCGGCCCACAAACGAGGCATCGCTGTCGGCGGTCTCGATAGTATCCATCCGGTTGAACCACGTGTCCGGCGCCATGGCGTATAGCGTCACCGCCGCAACCGCGACCAGACAAAGGGAGGCAATCCGGCGGCGGCTGTTCTTGATCGCGAAGGCGCCGAGTACAACCATGCCGATGAGACCGCCGCGCGAATAGGTTGCAAGCACCGTGACCAGGCTCAAGGCGAGCGTCGACCACAGGCCGATGCGGACAATCTTCACGACGGAATATCGCGCCAAGTACCAGATCAGCGGAATGATCATCAGCAGCACCATGGCCAGTCCGTTATTATCGCCAAGCGCGCCATTGCCAAGGATGTGATGTCCACCCCCAGTCAGGAGGAAGATCAACCCCTCCTTCACGCTGAGGAAGCCGAGCGCTATGATGATTACAATAATAAGGCGGTCGATGCGGGCCCGCGTCGTAATCACCGCGGTGAGTACAAACGCCAGGACGATTTCCTTTAGCAGCTTTTCATAGAGGTCGGTGGAGCCTTCCGTCGAAACGAGGCCGGACAGCCAAGAAGCAGTGCTGGCCATTGCCAACAAAATCAGCAGAACCAAGGTAATATCAAAATAGGGATCTTTCTCTTTGTCGGAAACGATGCGAAAGACCGTGAACAAGGCTACAACCTTGTTGAATGGAACGTCTGACAGGAAGCCGTAAAGCATCTCGTTAGGCGAAAGCAGCGCAGTCCAAACCCAAACAAGCGCGCCGGCGTTCGCTGAGACCGTGATGAGCGGCAGCAAACCTATCCAGATGAAGGCAAACGCCAGATCCCTCATCGGCTGCGCCCCCTGACCGTCGGCCGCCACGCTTCCTTCGGACCGGCCTTGTCACCTCCGGTGCCGTCGCTATCGAAGGTGCGGAAAAGGCTCCGTTGCGGCGCTCCCCGCGGACGGCGGTCGTCAAGCAGACCCATGTAGAGTGCGATGACTATCGCCACCGAACTGAGTATCAGTAATAACGCTTCCATTCGCTCATACTTCGTTATTGTGGTGCACGCATCGAGCGGCGGCGCGCCGCGTGCGAGCGCTTTGTGAGTCGCGTTCACACCAATATAAGGGCGGTCGCTTCGCGGTAGAGTATTTGTCCAATCTTCGCAAATAAAGCCGAGGGAAGCCAAACCGTACTTAGTCCCATCAATTATTCGGCGCGACTTACCAGCGCGGCGAAGCTACCTGATTTCCGACATCGCGCGGGATTGCCTATGGGTTAATCCGAATGTGGTGTCCAGCGCGCGGAGCCCACCGGATACGGACGGACGAGCGCAAATCCCCCGGCCAGCAGCAGCAGAATGACAAAGTCGGTGATTTCCGCCGATCGGCCGGGCAAGTAGAGCTCGGCCCAGCTCGTAGCGAGCAGCATCCCGCCGACGAGCGACAGCGCCGTCCGCGGCCGGCCACCGGCTTCGGCGAACAGTTCGAGTAGGCTCCCGTACAGGAACGTTTTCTCGAAAAATGCCATCACATTGACCGCAACCGAGCCGCCAAGAAGACTGCGGAAGGGAATCCATCCGAAATCCCTGGCGATCGGCTGGAATTGGAAAGGCTGCAGGCGTTCCACGACGACGATCGCCGCTAGCGTTGCAAACAACGCGCCCGCCCGCCGCCGTCCGGTGAGCGTCAGCATAACTGGATGCAAGCAGATCGCGGCCGCGGCGCCGGCGATTTCGTCGAAGCTAAGCACCGCATCCACGATCATCACGCGGGCCGCCAGGATGCAACAGCAGAAAGCCGGCGCGACCACTGCCGAGCGGCGCTCTCCAACCACTGCCGAAATAAACGAGAAGCAAGTCAGCCAGACCACCGTGTGACGCAGCGCGGCGCCCGGTGACAAGCCTGGGTCAAGGATGACTGGCTTCAGCGCCGCCCAGTATTTGTGCAGGTCCGTGGCGGGGACGTAGGGATAAAGGCGATAGGCGGCCAGCGCGGCGATCAGCAGCGCCGGGACTGGTCGAGACGCGATTCCGCTAGCGAACGGCAGGCGCCAGCAACGGAAGGCGCTGTTCGCGGCGAGCCCACCCGCTACCGTTCCAAGCACATTGGCGTAAACGTCGTTAGCCGACGTCACTCGGCCGATATCGAAATATTGGGTCAGCTCCATCGTTGCCGACAGACCCGCTCCGCCCGCGCACACCAAGAATATCCGGAGCGCGCCACTCATCGGCCGCGGCAGCGACAACATCCCGAAACAGCCGAGCGGCAGGTAGAGCAGGATGTTCCCCAAAAAGTCGCTGCGTCCCGGCCGCATGGCCCAGGAATCCAGCAGGGCGCGAAGCGGACCCGCGCCTGCCGCCGGAATGCGGAAATCGAAGGGATACAAGGAGCCGTACACAATCACGACGAGCGTGACCGCCAACAACGGCCGAAAGGTGACCCGACTGCGCGAGCCGGATAATGACTCGTCCTTCACCTGCAAATCTGGCCTCGCTCGGAGTCGAGCAGCGGCGTCGACCGCATTCCTGCCTCTTAGAGGCCCTGCCTTGGGGCACCCCGGCAAGCGCCCGAAGGGGCCGTTGCCTCGTACGCTACCCTGAAGGCGGTACTCCCTTTATCCGATTACGGATTCCCATCCCGGCGGATATTCGTCGGTCGCTGGGCGCCCGAGCCGGCGCCTTCGGAGCTTTGCCCGGAGTTCCCGTCCGATCCATGCCAGAGCTGTCTCCCACCAGATACTTCGTTCGCTTCGGCGCCGCACTGCTCGGCGTTCTTCTGGTGGTGTGGTCTTATGTGCTGATTTTTCCAATGGGATTTCTGGAGAGCGGCTACCCGTCCTGGGTTGCCAAGGAGACCATGCTGGACGAATGCCGTCTCGGCAGGATCAGCTTTTTCGGAGACTCTCGGGTGGAAGCGGGCATCGTGCCGGCGGCACTACCGGTAGAAGCCAGCAATCTTGGCGTCGCCGCCGGGACCCCGATCGAGGTTTACGCGGCGGTGCAGCATACCCTGCAGTGCGAACACCTGCCGAACTACGTGGTGATATCGCTTTCGGCCAACGATTTCGGGCCGCTGAGCCAGTTTTTCTGGATCAACTCGCTACGGTACGGCTTTGTCGACCGTCGCTATCTCAGGGAGATCGAGCAGACCGCGGATCGGTTGGGCGACGATGTAACCTTGAGCCGCGCCAAGACTGCCGACGGCCTGTCGGGGTGGCTCCGCGACTGGCTCTACGCGGCGCATTTCCCGACGTTGTACTTCAGCAACCTTGCCCAGGGACAGCTCTTCCGGCGGTACGCGAGCAATCGCGAGCGGCTCGCTGCGGTGCTCAGAGATCGCGGATTTGTCTCCTATGGAGGTTCCGGCGGACCACCTGCGCGGCAGCGGCCGGAAATGGCCGGAACGTGGCCGGAAAGGACCCCTCTGCACACTGTCTATTTCGAGCGGACCTTGCAGTTGCTGCGCGATCGCGGCATCGCCGTCGGCCTCCTGCTAACCCCGGTGCGCCAGTCGGGAATGCCGGTCGGCGAGCCGGAAAAAGCCCACGCCGAGTACCTGAAATCGATTACCCGGCGCTTTTCCAATGTGCAGTTGATCAATGAGCAGCACCCGTTCTGGCCGGCCTCGCTGTTTGCCGACGGCCAGCATTTGAGCGCCGAGGGCGCGCGCATTTTTACGACCCGCCTCGCCGGCTGCGTCATCGGGACCGCCATTCGCGCCGGATGCGACCTCGATTGGCATCCCGAGGACCAGGCCACCGCGTCACTCCGGCAGTCGCCTTCCGCCCCAATCGCTCAATGACCGCATGAGCTAGGTCCGCGCAAGCATTCGGAATTGAATTCCCAGTACATTTCGACGAGGCCAACGACAGTACATGCACTTTCTCGATCTCCCCTGGCTACCGCGGCCCGCTGATTGGGCCAAGAACTGGGCGGCGCTCGGCGGCGGACCGGCTTCGTCGAGCTGGGCGGCGCTGTCGACCTTGGCGCGAGCCCGCATCGATGCGCTGGAAACGCTCCAGCTCGACCGCAAGCTCAGGCAGCTGTTCCCCGATCCGCCCCCCGATCTGCCGGCGCGTCCCGTCCGCCTCGCCGTTCTCGCCTCCTGCACGGTGGAGCATTTGCTGCCGGCCATTCGCATCGGCGGCCTGCGCCGTGGCATCTGGATCGCCACCTACACCCCCGACTTCGGTCAATACAGGCAGGAGCTGATCGACCGGGATTCCGGCCTGCACCGCTTCCGCCCCGACGCTGTGCTGTTCGCGCTCGATGCCCGCCACTTGTTGGCGGGTCTCGATCTCAATCTTGCCGCGGCCGAGCTTGACAGCCGGATCGACCACATCTGCTCCGACTTGGCGGTCGCGTGGGGGCGAGCACGAGAGCGGCACCGCTGTCAGGTGATTCAGCAAATCCCACTCCCGGTCTTCAGCCCACTCCTCGGCAACAACGAGCATCGCCTCGCCGGCTCATCCGCCTGGGCACTGCAGCTGCTCGGCGCGAAGCTGAGGGCGCGTGCCGATGCGGAGGCCATCGACGTGATGGCGCTCGACGCATGGGTCGCGAATGACGGACTGGCGGCCTGGCACGATCCGGCGCTCTGGCACCGAGCAAAGCAGGAGGTGCACCCGGCGGCTGCGCCGTTCTATGGAGATCTCGTCGGCCGCCTCCTCGCCGCGGGCCAGGGAAGGTCCGCAAAGTGCCTGGTCCTCGACCTCGACAATACCCTCTGGGGTGGGACGGTCGGCGATGATGGGCTCGCCGGGATCAAGCTCGGCCAGGGCAGCGCCATCGGCGAGGCGTTCGCGGCGTTCCAGGGCTATGCGCGAGACCTCGCGCGCCGCGGCGTTATCCTGGCGGTTTGCTCGAAAAACGACGAGGCCAATGCGCTCGAGCCGTTCGAGCGGCATCCCGAGATGGTGCTTCGTTCCGACGACATCGCTTGCTTTGTCGCCAACTGGAACGACAAGGCGAGCAATATCCGTTCCATCGCCGACCGCCTGAATATCGGGCTCGACAGCCTGGTTTTCGTCGATGACAGCCCGTTCGAGCGCGAGATCGTGCGACGCGAGTTGCCGACGGTCGCCGTACCGGAGCTTCCCGAAGACCCGACCCTGTTTCCCACCAGTCTTGCCGCGGCCGGATATTTCGAGGCACTGTCGATTACTCGCGAAGATTTCGACCGGCGGCAGCAATATCAGGACAACCTGCGGCGCAGCAGCCTCGCGACCTCGGCGACCGACCTCGACTCCTATCTCCGCAGCCTCGATATGGAGGCGCGGTCGGGACCGTTCGACCAGCTCAACCGAGCACGCATCGTCCAGCTGATCAACAAGACCAATCAGTTCAATCTGACCACACGGCGCGTCACCGAGGACGAGATCGGCGCGCTGATCGAGGATCGCGACGCGCTGACCCTGCAGATCCGTTTGATCGACCGGCTCGGCGACAATGGCATCGTGGTCATCGTCATCGGCGCATTCGAGCCTGGCTCGCGCGATGTTCATCTCGATACCTGGCTCATGAGTTGCCGGGTACTCGGCCGGCAGGTCGAGGAAGCGACCCTCAACGTCGTGGTCGAGCAGGCGCGCCGCCGCGGTGCGAAACGCCTGATCGGAACCTACCGGGCGACCGCCAAAAACGGAATGGTGCGCGATCACTACCCACGGCTGGGTTTCGAGCCGCTGGACGGAGCCGAGCCGGACGTCACGCGCTGGGCGCTCGACCTGGCCAACTGGACGCCGCTGCGAAGCGCGGTCGCCACCTTTTCCACAGCCGAGCCGGCCGCAGCATGAAATTCGACCATATCGGCATCGCCACGACCACCCTGGCCCAGGGGCGGTACCTTTTCGAAAAGGCCCTCGGCGTCGAGGCCTGGACCCCCCCTATTTGCGACGAGGTCAACGATATCTGGGCGCAATTCGGCCGGTGCCCCGCGAAAATCTGCTACGAGCTCGTCGCGCCGCTTTCGCCACGCAGCCCGATCTCGAGCGTACTCTCAAAAAAAGTCAACGTGCTCAACCATATCGCCTATCTGGTCGGCGATTTGACACTCGGGGCTGAACGCCTCGCCGGCGCGGGGTTCGTCGCTGTCGGGCCGGCGCGCCCGGCAATCGCCTATGGCGGCTCCCCGATCCAATTTTTCGTCGCGCCCAACCGCCTCCTGATTGAACTGGTGGAGGCGATCGATCACCAACACGACTTTGTCTGCTATGCCGCTTGAATTGACCGAGAATCTATGGAGCTGAGAGGCACAATGAACGAGCCGGAACTTTATGCCGAACTCACCACCATCTTCCGGCAAGTGTTGGAAGACGAGATGATTGAGTTAAACGAAACAACCACCGCTGACGACGTCAATGGTTGGGATTCCATGAATCACATTTTCATTGTTGTTGCACTTGAAAAGCGGTTTGGTGTGAAATTTCAGGCCGCAGAGATGGAACAATTGAAAAACGTAGGTGAGTTAACAGAGTTGTTGCGCCGAAAATTACCAAACTGATACGAATTTTATTACCGATGCTATTTAGCTCACTGCAATTTATATTTGGGTTTGTGCCGCTGGCGCTGATCGGCTTTCACGTCTCGGCCCGGGCCGGGACTCGGATGGCCACCGCCTGGCTCGTGTTGGCCTCGCTCGCGTTTTACGCGTGCTGGAAGCTAAGCTTTCTGCCCATATTGCTCATTTCGATCGGCTTCAATTTTGTCGTAAGCCGGCTGATCGTCATGGCGTCGAGACGGCCCGCGCTGCAGTCCTTTTTGCTCGTCATTGGGATCGGCTGCGACCTATTGGCGCTGGTCTATTACAAATACTTGTCCGCCTTGTGCGGTTTCTTGGGCGCCGAGGGCATCGCGGACGTTTCGTTTGGCGAAATCGTTCTTCCGCTCGGCATCTCCTTCTTTACGTTCACGCAGATCGGATACCTGGTCGACGTCAAACAGGGCGTGTCCAAATCGCACGATCTGCTGACCTACGCGCTGTTCGTTACGTTTTTTCCTCACCTGATCGCGGGACCCATTCTTCACAACCGCGAGATGATACCGCAATTTCTCGACCTCAAAACTTACCGCTTCTCTGGCCAGAGCCTTATCGTCGGGCTGACGATCTTTTTCATCGGGCTGGCAAAGAAGACCCTGCTCGCGGATCCGCTATCGGCGGATGTCGCCGCCGGATTTGGTGGCGCCGGCACGGTCGGCTTCTCGGAAGCGTGGGCGGCGGTGATTGGGTATTCGCTGCAGCTTTATTTCGATTTTTCCGGGTATTGCGACATGGCGATTGGGCTCGCCAGGATGTTCAATATCCGGTTCCCGGTGAATTTCAATTCACCATACAAATCGACGACGGTCATCGAGTATTGGCAGCGCTTTCATATGACGCTGACCCGCTTTATCACGATGTATATATACAGCCCGCTGGCGCTATGGATAACGCGACGGCGGATGGCGCGCGGCGGAAGTGCCGGCGGTCGCGGCAAGCCTTCCCTGGCCGTGTTCGCATCGACCGTACTCGTCCCGACGATCATTACGATGGCCCTCGCCGGCATCTGGCACGGCGCTGGGTCTCAATTCTTGATCTTCGGCCTGCTGCACGGGACCTACATCGTCGTCAATCATTTCACGCGAACCTTTTTCCCCGCCTCCA
The DNA here is from genome assembly GCA_036273255.1 of Bradyrhizobium sp. Classification (GTDB taxonomy): domain Bacteria; phylum Pseudomonadota; class Alphaproteobacteria; order Rhizobiales; family Xanthobacteraceae; genus Bradyrhizobium. Next base: position 11,984 of record DASUIA010000156.1, on the reverse strand, counting down.
AGCGCGCGGCGGAGCGTGGGCGTGTATCTCGGGCGGCGATCCACGCCGCGAAGGTGCTTGCCGTCTACCTGGCGGCGCTGGTGGCTTTGTGCTTTTTCCGCGCGTCCTCGAGCGGCGCTGCTTTGCATATGCTGGCGGGAATGATCGGACTGCACGGGGCCGGAACCAGGATGCCGTCCGCATCGATGGTGGCGCTGATCGCCATCCAGCTCGCGATCGTGTGGATCGCGCCCAACACGCAGCAGATCATGCAGCGATACGAGCCCAGCCTCGGCCGAGCCCCGGCGGGTTCGAAGATCGTGTGGCGTCCCAGTGCCGGTTGGGCCTACGCGTTCGGAATTCTCGCCGGGCTCGGCATCGTAGCCGTGGGCGGTGCCAGTGAATTCCTCTACTTCCAGTTCTAAGAGCAAAACGCTCGCGATTGATCTGTCCGGCGATCTCCACAAGATCGGCGCCTAGACCATTGCGTTACCCCGTATGGAGCATCTTGATCAAAATCAAATAAAACCGTGTCTTAGCGCTGTGGTTATTGCTGCCAGCCGCCGAACCCAGTGCCCATCCGATAATTATGGCGAAACGATCGATCCTGTCGGGCTCGCTAATCGGTCAATAAGGCCGGGAGCCGGCGGCCGCATTTCTTGTAGGGAATTCGTTCGATGCGCATCTCGGTCTTCGGCATTGGTTATGTGGGTGCCGTCGCCAGCGGTTGTCTCGCGGAGATGGGCCACGAGGTGATCGGCGTCGATATCTCCTCCGACAAGGTCGCGATGCTCAACCGTGGCGAGTCGCCGATCGTCGAGGAGGAAATCGACCGCATCATCGCCGAGAATGTCTCGCGCGGCCGGCTTTCGGCGACGACAAATGTCGAGGACGCCATCGCGCGCACGGATGTGTCGTTTATATCGGTCGGCACGCCGAACGGTCCGTCGGGAATGCTTTCGATGCGCGCGGTCGAAGAGGTGGCCGCGTCGATGGGCCGGGCGATCGGCGAGAAAAATTCAGCGCACACCGTGGTGATGCGCTCGACCGTCCCGCCGGGCAACGCTGAAGGCTGCGTGATCCCGTGGCTCGAACGCGCCTCCGGCCGCAGCCTCGGCGACGGGCTCGCCTATTACAGCAACCCGGAATTCCTGCGCGAAGGCAGCTCCGTGCGCGACTTCCGCAAGCCGCCGATGACGCTGATCGGTGCGCCGGCTGGGGATGACGCCCTGGTCCTGCGCGAGCTCTACGCGCCGATCGAGGCGCCCGTGCATGTCGCACCCTTCCGCGTCGCGGAGAGCGTGAAGTTCCTGAGCAACGCCTATCACGCTGTGAAGCTCGCCTTCGCCAACGAGGCGGGGGCGGTGCTTGCCGAGCATGGCGTCGACGCGCGCGCCGCTTTTGCACTCTTTCGCGAGGACCGCACGCTCAATATCTCGGCCGCCTATCTGCGGCCGGGCTTCGCCTTTGGCGGGTCTTGCCTGCCCAAGGACATCCGCAGCTTCCTGTCTCTTGCCGAGGCGCGCCACATGAAGGCGCCGTTTCTCGGTAGCGTGCTGCCAAGCAACCAGGCGCTCATCGAGCGCGCCTACGAGATGGTGGCCCGGCATGGACGGCAGAAGGTCGCGCTCTTTGGCCTAGCGTTTAAGCCAGGTACCGACGACCTGCGCGAGTCGCCCTTCGTGCTCCTGGCCGAGAGACTGCTCGGCAAGGGCTTCGATCTCTGCATCTTCGACCGCTTCGTACAGACCGCGCGGCTGACCGGTGCCAATCGGGTCTTCATCGAGCGCGAAATTCCCCATCTCGAGCGGCTGATGGCGGACGATCCGCGCCAGGCCGCCGAGGCCAGCCGCATTGTCGTGATCGGGCACATCGCCGCCGAGGATCGGGCCGCACTACTTGCCGGCCTTACCGACCAGGTGGTGATCGACCTCGCGGACACCCCGGCGATACGCGAGCATGGCGGGATCGCCTACGAAGGCTTTTGTTGGTGAGCACGAAGAAGCTCCTCTTCGTCAGCCCGCGCTTTCTCTTTCCACTCGACCAGGGTGGGCGGATACGCACGGTCAATATCCTCCGTCACCTGAAGAGCAGGGAAAAATTCGAGATCGTTCTTGCCTCGCCGGCGCCGTGCGGAGCGGCGGCGCGCTATGCGGACGAGATCGCCCGCGCGTGCCATCGCTTCATCTCGTGGCCGGAGTCGGCGGTGGGTACTTTGCGCAAGGCGCTGCTGTTGCCACATGCTCTCCCGGTAACGGTCGCCGCCGACCGCTCGACGACCGGCGCGGCACGGATCGCCGACGAGATCGGACGCGGCATCGATCTCGTGCTCGCAGACTTTCCACACGCCGTTCCGTTACTGCCGGCACAGCTGCCGCCTGCGGCGATCTTCACCCACAACGTCGAAGCCGAGATCTTCGAGCGCCATGCGACGACTGCCGCGGGCCTTCGACGCAGGATCTGGCACGACCAGGGGAAGAAGATGCGGCGCTTCGAGGCCGCGGCGCTGCGGCGCTTCGACACTGTGATCGCCGTCTCGAAGCGCGATGCCGACGCGCTTAGCACGCGCTACGGGCTACCGCGTGTCGCGGTGATCGACACTGGCGTGGATCTCGACTTCTTCTCGGTCACGCCCGAACCGCCGGATAATCCTGGTGAGGCGGGCGGAATGGCGGTGTTCAGCGGCGCGATGGACAGTCGCTCAAACATCGACGGCGTCCGCTTCCTGCTTCGCGAGGTGTGGCCCTTGGTGGTGCGGCGGCGGCCGGAGGCACGAGCGCTGATAGTGGGCCGCAATCCGCCGGCGGATCTCGTGAACGAGGCGGTAGCGCGCGGTTATGCCTGGGAATTCACCGGTTATGTCGAAGACGTGCGGACGCACACGGCGCGCGGCCATGTTTTCGTCATCCCGCTGCGCGTCGGGAGCGGCACGCGCATCAAGGCGTTCGAGGCAATGGCAGCGGGCCGCGCCGTCGTCTCCACGGCACTTGGCATCGAGGGGCTGGACGTAGAGCCCGGGACCCATTTCCTGCAGGCGGACCAACCGCTGGACTTCGCCGAGGCGATGCTGCGTCTGCTGAACGACGGCGCGCTGCGGCGCAAGTTCGCAACCGCCGCACGTGCGCGTGTGGAGGAGCGGTTTTCATGGGGACGCGTCGCGCGCCAGTTCGAAGACATTCTGTTCGCAACGATCCAGCGGCCTGGTCGTGTTGAGACCGGGTCTTTGACCGGAAAGCGGGGCGCCCATGATCAATGAGGCCGCTGCGATCGCACCGGACCGACGGCGGGGGTCCGCCACCGGCGAGTCGTCGGTTGGCAGCCGATCCACGGCCGGGTTCGGTCGGGCCGATATTGTGACTGCGGCGGCGCTGTGCGTCGCCGCCTTTGCCGTGTACGCGCCGCTTGCCTTGCGGCTCGCGGAGGGACGCTATCTCGATTACTTCAATCTGGCGTTTGACTTCGACCCCTTTCGGACTGTGCAGACCCTGGCGTTGTCGCCGCCCGATCTGCAGGGTTTCAAGCATCCGTTGATCGTCCTGCTGCGCCCGCTGGCGTGGCTCTTGGTAAGCCTCGGCCTCGAGCCGAAGCCGGCCGCGGCACTCGAAATGGTTGCCTTCGGCAGCGGAACGGTCGCCGTTTGCTTTCTTTTTCTGCGCGTGGCCGGCGCCGCTCGAGCGGAGGCGGCGGCGCTAACACTGCTCTTTGCTCTGACCGGCACGCAGATCTACACCTCGATCATTGTCGAGAGCTACGGCTTCTCCGGCTTCGCCATCGCGCTGATCTGGCTGGCGGCGTTGCGGCGGCTTAACGATCCCGACCGCTGGCGGGGTATGCGCCTCGTAGCTGCCGTGTTGACGTTTGGGGTAACGATCACAAACGTGGTCCAGCCGTTCATCGCCGAGCTGCTGGTGTCGTGGCGGCACGGAGGATGGACCCGGGCGATCCGCCAGACGGCCGGTTTTGCCCTGCTCCTGGGGGCCGTCGGCGGGCTACTGGCGATTGCCGTGTGGCGAGAACACCTGTGGGCGGCCGTGCTGGACCCGGTCTCGTCATTGAAAGAGATCTGGTGGCTGCAGACAAAAGGTGAGTCGACGGGGTTATTCAAGGTCCTTCAAACTTTCTTTGGCTATTCTTTCGTCACCCCGCACTTCAGTTGGCTGATGTTACCTGAGGGGATCAACATGCGGGATTTCCGCGATTGGTCGTTTTCGCCAGTCGGCAGCATCGCGGCACCGATGTGGCTGCTTTTCTGGGGCGCGGGGGCGCTCGCTGCGTCGCGGCAACCCTCGTACCGCTGGATCGCGCTCGGGCTTGCCGCGAGTACGATTTTCAACGTGCTCTTTCATTTGAATTTCCAGTTTCGCGGCAGCGTCTTCATTTATGCCGCGCATCTCCATTTCGCGATCTTTGCTCTGGGTGCGGGGTTGGCCCCATGGATGGCGAGCCGCCCAATGCGGATGCGCATTGCCTATATCGGCGTCGTCGTGGCGCTGGCCTGTCTCGTCGGCGCGAACAATCTCTCTGGCGCCACCGGGTTCGTGACTGACTTCGATCTCGTCAACACGCCCTGTCCGGCGCCCTGCGCGAACGGCATGTGATGAACGCGGACCGGAAAGGACCGTCCAGTCTTAAGCGGGTTGAGGTCGCGCTACAACGCAAAAGAAAGCCTTCGTGAGGCGGCGGCGCGCCTGCTCCTGCATCGGAGCCGGCGAACGGCGCAAGCCCGTCCATTGCGCCATGCGAGGGCCGCATTCACAAGCCGAGCCTTCCAACTACTGTTGAGCTTGAGCTTACCGTGCGGATTCTCATCTGAACGCCCGGGGCGCCGCCAGGTACTTCTAGTCCGCGAAGGGGCTGCCTGTGGCTACCCGGTGATAACCCGCAGCGATCTGGGCGGCAACGCGGCTCCAGGAGAATTTCTCGGCCCGGGCCCGTGCGCCGGCTCGCTTTGCACGCAGAAGCCCGCGATTTTCCGCCAGCATCTTAACGCATTCAAATGCGGCGCCAGCATCGCCTGGCGGTAGCAGCCATCCGCACGAATCATCCACATAGTCGCCGATGCCGCCAATCCTGGTGCTGATCACCGGCGTCCCACAGGCAAGCGCCTCGAGGACGGCGTTGTTGGCTGTGGCCCCTGTCACGGGAAGGAACAGCGCATCCGCGGTACGATAGAGCTCGATCAGGGCATCGTCGGAAATTCCGCTGTGGCAACGGACGTTAACACATCCGGTGAAGAAGAAGCGGCGCGGAGCCGGCAGCACAACATTGAACTCGACATCGAGGCCCTCCTGTGCGCAGCGATCGGCAACGCGGTGAGCCACCTCGAAATCACGCATATGCAGACCGACAAAGACGAGGGACAAGGTTTTGTCCCGGCCGCCATTGCCGATCGGGAAGGCGGACGTGTCGATGCCATGCGGGACGTACATCACCTTTTCCGGCCCGAGCCAGGAGGCGAAGGCAGAGACCTCCCCAGACGCGACCACGATCGCGCCGGACAATCTCCTGAGCTCCTCGTGCTGTAGCCGTTCAAATCTGTCCCGCGTATTGTCGGCGGGCAAGTGGAAGGTCGCGATTAGACGGCTAGGCAGCAACCGAGCCCGGCGAAGCAGGAGGTCAAGCTGCTCGTCCCCGTAAAGGACGTGGATGACATCCGCCCGTAGGGTCAGTGCAAGCCAAAAGGCCCATTCCTCGGCAAATCGGTCACCAAGGTGATAGTCGAACATGTAAGGCCGGGCGGCGTATCGATCCCAGAGCTTGGTGGCGAGCTTCGCCATCCCCGAGGTGAGGCGTGCCCGCCGAACGGTGCGCACATCGAGAAAGTCGGCGAGGCGGTCATAGCCGCTGACGCGAACATGGTGTTCCCATCTCTTCGCCAGGCAGATGGCGCGCACATTGTGCTCCTTATTCCCAGTCATCGTGACCTTGACCGCGATGACCTAGGGTCACCGCCGGTGCGGCACCAATGTTCTGGCCCCAATGGGCATGAGCATAAGTTTTCTCGGCGGCGGCTAGGATGGTCTCGGGCAGGGCAAAACCGCCACCGACTTCTTCCTTGAAAAAGCGCAGAAAACCGTCGACCCGATGCAAGAATTCCGTTCGGTCGGCGGCATCCCGCACGTAGGGCGTAAAGCCGGCCGCGAGCGATGGCGAGTGAAACGAAAAGATCATCACGCGCACCCCGGCTGCGATCAGCGCGCGGGCGGCGGCGATCATTTCCGACAGCGAAAATCCTTCCGGCGTGAGGCGGATGCGGCGGACCGCGCCGAGCCGCGCGAGCATTCCCGGCACGCGCAGGCGGCGGAGCGCGGCGACACGCTCCGGATCGACGAGGCGACGGGCGCCCCTGCACAGCATGCCGGTGTCGGCGGCCGAATGGGGGACTCGCAGGATCGGCGGCGATCCCTCCCACCGGCAATCGCTGGCCCAGTCGCGAAAATCGGGGCCGCCATCGCCGCGGAAATCGCCCATCGCCACCGGGCTCAGATCGACGCGGTACCCAAGCTCCTGCAGGATCGACAGGGTCCGCTCGCCGAAACCGTAGCGGCCGGCAAGGTAGGTGGTCGGGTGACGGGCGAAATTGCGGGCGATGCAGTCGGTCAGCGTGGCCAGCTTCGCGCGCTCGAGTGCCGGCGGCAGGTTGCCCGGATAGGAGTTGTAGCGGGTGATGGCCTCGGTCACCGGCGGGTTCACCCAGGGATGCAGATGCGCGCCGATCGCCGCGCCGGTCCCGTCGATCGCCTCGGTGATCGCTCTGACACCGTCCTCGCGCGAGGCGACGGGGTAGTCGAGAAGATAGGTCGGGGTCATCCCCAGCCGATCGAAAATCTCTACCGCCCGGCCGAGCTCGCGCAGGTGAGTCACCTCGCAACAGCGAGAGTCGAAGGGCCGCGACCAGTCGAATTCCTCCTCGGTATGTATCGCCGTCAGCAGCATCGGCCGCGTATCCGGGGGGAAACGGACGGGCCGGCTCGGTCCCGTCATGCGGGGCTCTTTGGGCGGAGCGAGGCTGCGATGCAGGCGCGCAAGACGCGGACGCCCTGATCGATCATCCCGAAAACCTGGTCGAATGCCGCCGGACCGCGGCCGTAGGGATCCGCGATCTCGGGGACGTTCAGCAGCGAGCCGAGCAGCACGATCGGGCGCGCGATCGTGCCGAACTGCGCCCGCAGCGCGTCCACGTTCGATTCGTCGAACGCGATCAGGACCGAGGCAGAGCGAATCAGCTCTTCCGTGACCGGCTGCGAGCGGTGTGGGGCGAGGTCGACGCTGCGGCGCCGCGCGGCCTCCCGCGCATCGCCGGGGCTCTCGCGCCCGCCCGTCCGGTATGTTCCCGCCGAGATCACCGCGACCTGGCCGGAGAGCGACGCGAGGCAGTTGGTCAAAGCGCGCTGCGCGAAGGCGCTGCGGCAGATATTCCCGTAGCAGATAAAGGCGACGACCGGCGGACGACCCTCCCGGACCGATTTGGCCAGGGCGCGGCGCAGCGTGGCGCGGGCAATCGTCTTGTGGACCGGAAGACGACAAGAGACCCGCCGGCCTGCCCGCGTGGCGAGGGCGGCGAATTCCGCCAGTGCCGGCGCCGGGTCGTCGGCCGTCAGGGTGTCGAGCTTTTCGCGGCCGGTCAGCGTTTTCGCGAAGCCGCTTGCCCATCGCCCGAGAAACCAGGCCCGTCCGAGCCGCCCCGGGATTTCCATCGCGGCCTTGCGGGCGAAGGCAAGGTCGAGCTCGAAGTTCCGGGCATGGATGCCCAGCCGGTACCCCTGCGTCTCCGGGCGGCGGCCCTCGGTCAGCAGCCGATACCAGGCGAGCGGGAAATCGACGCCAAGCGCGACCGGCAGCGGCAGCGATCCCCACGGCCGCGCGTTCACCTCGAGCAGCACCCAGGCGCCGGTCGCGTCGTTGCGGCGAAACTCGAACATCGCCACCCCAGTGAATTCGATCGCGGCGCAAAGCCGAGAACAGGCCTCGCGGCGAGCTGGATCGACCGCGGCGCTGACGCGATAGGCGCTCGACCCGCCACGCGCCGCCTGATGGATACGGTGGTGCTCGAAGGCCAGCAGGATCTCGCCGCGATCCGCGAGGATCGACACGCCAAGCCCCCTGCCCGGGAAGAATCCCTCGACATAACAGCCCGACGGGGCGAGATCGCCGAGGGCGATCGTCAACTCTTCGGTCGTCGCCGCCATCCTGACCGTGAGTTGCCGATGCAAGGCGTCGGGCGAGACCGAGCGTCGCGGCTTGACGACGACCGGTGCCCCGAGCGCGCCGAAAATCTCCTTCGGCCCCTGCCCGGGCTGCGGAACGACGGCCGGCGCCAGGCCGATGCCGAGCGACGCGGCGATCTCGCGGGTGCGCAGCTTGTCGAACAGGATGTCTATCGATTGCCGCGGCGGGATGGCCAGTCTCGTGAGCTTTTCGAGCCGAGCGCGATGCGCGTCGAGCGGCAGCAGAAACCGGTCTGCGCAGGGCACGACAAGGTCGAAGCCGCCATCCGCCAGCAAGTTTTCGACCGCCGCGACCCATTCCGCACCGTCATCGACAACCGGGTGGAGCCGGTGGATCGCCGCAATATGCCGGGATCGCAGCGCGGGCGAGCGGGCGTCCTCGGGCACGACGTGCACCGCCAACCCGTGACGCCCCAGCGACCGGACAGTCGCGAGGAAGCTGCGGGTATCGTCTCCGAAAACGAGAACTTTTCGACCAGTCATTTCGATCAATGGGAGATCTTTCCGCGAGGCGATCCCTGTTCCTGCCCCGACCTCGGGCGATCTTAACCGATTGACCTGTCATCTGAACCATCCGAAAGGTCTACCACTTATTGAGAGCTAAATTTACGGATCGGTTCGTGAGAATTCGGGTACTAGATTGGTGGCAGTTCTATTTCGACCTTAGATCGTCATGCCGTTAGTTCGGGAATATCCCAAGGTACAGAACTGTGACCGGTGAAAATGTTAGAATTCGTTTCGTGATCTCCAGTCTGGTCCGCGTCGCCATGGAGGTAGATTTGTCACGGGGCAATGGGGAGAACATGTTGCTTTTTGAAAGCGGACGGTTCGGCACATTCGACGGTCCAGCCGCATGCTGATCGACTTCGCCAGTCCTGCAGCGCCGCGATCGATCGAGGCGGATCTATGCATTGTCGGCGCCGGCGCCGCCGGAATAGCATTGGCGCTGAATTTCGCCGGGACCCACCACAGCGTCTGTCTGCTTGAGGGCGGCGGGTTCGCGCACGAGCCTGAATCGCAAGCCTTGTACGAAGGGAGTGCGGTCGGCGTTCCGTGGCTGTGCAGCTTGCACGACAGCCGGCTACGCCAGTTTGGCGGAACGACGAGCCGGGAATGGGGCGGGGGCTGCACTCCCCTGGACGCGCTGGATTTCGCGTCGCGGCCCTGGGTTCCCTACTCCGATTGGCCGATCACCAGAAACGAGCTGCTGCCGTACTACGAGCGGGCGCGCACGATCTTTCAGCTTGGTCCAGAGCCGTTTGAGGATCTGGCCCTGCTCGCCGCGACAATCCGGCAACTCGTCCCGAACCCGCTCGGGTTCGACCCGGCGACGCTGGTCAACCGCTACTACCTGAAAAGCCCGCTCAATTTCGGCGAGGCCCAGCGCACGGCACTCGAGAAGGCGCGGAACGTGACCGCGCTCGTCCACGCCAACGTTGTCGACCTTGAGGTCAACGACGCCGCCAGCGCGATGACGGCGGTGCGGGTGAAATCGCTAACGGGGCGCACCGGCACGGTGCGGGCGCGGGCCTTCGTCCTCGCTTGCGGCGGCATTGAGACGGCTCGGCTGCTGCTCGCGGCAAACAAGGTCGAGAGCTGCGGGCTCGGCAACCGGCACGATCTCGTCGGCCGCTTCTTTATGGACCATCCGAGCGGGCCGGTCGGCACGGTGGTCGCTAGCGAGCCGGAGCGGTTCATTGACGCCTACGATCACAGCTATCATTGGGCCCGCGAGCTGCCGATCTATCCGACGTTGTATCTGTCCGAGGCGGCTCAGCGGCGCCAGGAACTGCTCAATGCGCGTTGCCGGCTCGTCACCCGCGAGGCGGTGGAGGTTCCCGACGGCGTTGCAGCCTTTCGGGAATTGCTCGACCGGGCGCGGGACCGGCGGCTGCCGCCAAATTTGCTGCTGCGCCAGTTGCACCGGATCGGCCGCGATATCGGGCACGTCGCGGTCGCCAGCGCCCGCCGGCTAGCGGGGCGCGACGCCGTGCGCACCCGGCTGGATCTTGAAGGGGTTTTCGAGCAGGCGCCAAACCCCGCCAGCAGGATCACCTTGTCCTACGACCGCGACGCACTCGGGCAGCGGCGGGCCAGGCTGGATTGGCGCCTTACCGATCTCGACTGGCGGAGCTATCGCGGGCTTGCCCACTGCTTCGACGCCGAATTGCGGCGGCGGCGGATCGGTTATCTGCAGATCAGCGATTGGCTCCGGTCCGAGCGGCCGGAAGTCAATTCGATGCTCGGCGGCGTCGCGCATCACCTGGGAACGACCCGGATGTCCGACGACCCGCGCAGCGGCGTCGTCGACAGCAATTGCCGGGTCCACGGCATCGCCAATCTGTTCGTCAGCAGCGGTTCGGTTCTGCCCACGGGCGGAGTCGCCGGCCCGACCTTCACGATCGTCGCGCTGGGCATCCGGCTCGCCGACCACTTGAAGCGCCGTCTGTCGCTTATGCCCCAGCCGCAGGCGGAGGCGCTTGAAGCCGGGGATTGCTGACGCCCCGGTGCCGCGTGACCGGTGGGGATGACACACCCTCGCTCGGCCGTATCGGCGGTTAGCCGGCTTGCCGCTTCAGTTATGTTGCGGATGGCGGCTAAGGCTGACGCTCTGAATCAACGCGCGTATTTTCGACCACGCGGTATAGCCCGCCCATTTGACGCTGGGCCTGGCGCAGAGAGCCGCATACGCGTACTGAGCAGCCTCAACATGACGCCCTGCACGAGCGTATGCTTCGGCTATTCGCTTAAGGGTATAGACATAATGTACATCCGCGTAGGCGTGGATGTTTCGATGCCGTGTGAGCCTTCGAGCACGCATAAACACCGTAAGCTGAAACAAACGGCGCTCGATCTCTGATAACATCGTGGTCATACTCGCTGCCTTGCGGGGATCGGGTATGTTATGTTGTGCAACTGTCACAGGAGCATATTTCATCACAACTGCGCGGTCGATTAGACGCAAATAGAGATCATGATCGCATTCCCAACGGATACTTCCCTCCATACCACCGATCTCGTCATACAACGCGCGCCGTACGATGAGCGTATTCAGGTGACAGAATCCCCGGCTCCGTAGCACATCCTCGATGGTCACGGTATGCGTGCCAAGGTTGTCTGGCCGGTTCCCGCACTTAGCAAGAATTCCGGGCAAATCTCCGAGCCAATTAGGACCCGGCTGTCGCTCATCGTCCAGGAATGCTGCTTGATTGGCCATGTACAGATCGAGGGATCCGTTCAGAGCCGTAATCACCGTCTGGGCTCGGGCCAGATGGTGAGGATCTATCCAGAGATCATCGTCGTCGAGAAAACAAAGATATGGCGCGCAAGCCTTCGAAGCTCCAAAATTTATTACAAAACTCTGCCCATGCCCTTGTGGGGTTGAAGGAAGAGTAAAATAGTGGATGCGGTGCGATTTGACGGAATCAATAAACGAATCGTATTCAAGTTGATGCTCGGTAGCGGAGCCGTCATTTATAACGATGATCTCAATGTCGGGGCAAGATTGAACAAGCACTGATTTAAGCGCTCGCGCAAATAAGAACGGGCGATTACGGGTCGCGATGATAATGGAAAAAAAGGGCATCGAAAATCCTCGGCTCCTTACTCCAAAATTACCAAAGAGTTCATAAGGATTTTATCGTCAAAATATCGATATGACCGCGTCGGCTTCCCCCGTGTTCTTTTATGGTGCTTCTTTCCAGGGCGCGGCCGAGTGGTTCCAATATTCGAGCGGAGCGCATCCCAAAGCTGCGGGCAATATCCTTGCCATCTTTC
>DASUIA010000155.1:0-2882 GCA_036273255.1 Bradyrhizobium sp. | reverse complement strand
AATCCCCAGTCGATCGTCCGCGCCAGCTTCACCAGCGCGTGATCCATGTCGATGACCTGATCGAGCCGCGAACGAAACAGACCCTGCTCGCCGCTGTCCCGCCGCTCCCGTGGCCGCATCGAAGCCCTCCGCTCATCACCTCGAGCAGCAGAGAATCACGGCTTCAGATTCGAGGGAATCTTGAGGGTTCTGTGAGGTCGTAGGTACGCCGGCTCCCCATGCGCGATCGTGATCACGATCTCATTGAAGCCGGATTGAACGAAGCCGCGGGTTGTTTTGACGCTATGGGAAAAGTCGCCAGGGCGTGGTGGCGAGACTGCTCTGACGGCGGCCGCGCCATTGATGCGAAGCGCTGTTTTGGCAAGGATGACCCGGCGGATCGGGTACTGGGCGCGAGAAGCACGTCAGGCTTATGCGTTGACGGCTCTGGAGCCGGTATTGCGGCAATCGATCGGCATAGCTGGCCGTCCGGCGACGGGACGCGCGGCAAGCTCGGCGGCGGTGAGGATGAAAATCGACAGCGATGAGATCATGATGAGTCACAGTAGAATGGTTGATAGTTGGATGAGCGCGGAATTACTGCGATCCGCCGCATGGCGCCGCCGCAATCGGGACAGATGAGGAAGTCACTGGCGTCGTGTCGATCGCCTTTGGCGTGCAACTCGGAAGAGGTCGCGGCGTGATGGTCATCGAGCAGCCGGCGGCAGAGAGCGAGATTGTTGCCGCGTTGGCCATTGGCAAGGAAGCCATAGTAGCGAATGCGGTGGAAGCCGTCCGGCAGGGCATGCAGCAGGAAACGGCGGATGAACTCGTCGGCATCGAGCGCCATCAACTTGGTCTTGCTCTCCTGGCGATAGTCCTTCCAGGCGAAGCGGACCTTGCCGTCGGAGAGCGAGACCAGCCGGCTGTTGGCGATGGCGACGCGATGGGTGTACCGGCCGAGATAGGCCAGCACCTGTTCGGGGCCACCGAACGGCGGCTTGGCATAGACGACCCATTCGATGCGCCTGAGTTGGCCGAGCTCGGTGGCGAAGGCCGTGGGCTCGGCAAGACCAGAGAGGTTGCCGAAGAAGCGCAGCTCGCCGGTGTCGAAGGCATCCTGCAGGTTCTGCAGGAACAATCGACGGAACAGGCGCGAGAGCACGCGCACCGGCAGGAAGAAGCCGGGGCGGCAAGCGATCCAGCGCGTGCCGTCGAGCGAGGGGCCGCCGCCTGGCACCACGCAATGAATGTGCGGATGGTGTTGCAGGGTCTGACCCCAGGTATGGAGCACTGCAGTGACGCCGATTTGCGCGCCCAGATGCCTGGGGTCGGCAGCGATGGTGGTGAGCGTCTCGGCGGCCGTGCGGAACAGAAGCGCATAGACGGCGGCCTTGTTCTGGAAGGCGATCGCGCCGGCCAGCGTCGGCAGGGTGAAGACGACGTGGAAATACGGCACCGGCAACAGTTCAGCCTGTCGATGCGCGAGCCATTCGGCACGCGCCAGCCCCTGGCACTGCGGGCAATGGCGGTTGCGGCAGGAGTTGTAGGCGATGCGTGTGGTGCCGCAATCATCGCACTGCTCGACGTGACCGCCAAGCGCCGCCGTCCGGCACGCCGTGATGGCGCCCATGACGCGCCGCTCGACGCGGCCGAGATGCCCGGCGCGGGCCTGCCGAAACGCGTCGCCGTGGCGGCGGAAGACTTCCGCCACCTCCAGAACCGGAGCCATGATGCCCGCTCAGCCGGGCGGAACGACCTCCAGGCGGAGCCGGTCAAGCGGGCTTGGCGTGTTGCTGATGGTCTTGGTGGCGACCTGGGTATAGCGCGCCGTGCTGGCCAGGCTGGCATGGCCGAGCAGCACCTGGATGATGCGCACGTCGGCCCCGTTCTCCAGCAGATGTGTCGCGAAGCTGTGCCGCAACGTGTGGACCGTCACCTGCTTGCTCAGGTCGGCCACGATGCGGGCCGAACGGCAGGCGGCATGCAACACGGTCGGATCGAGCGGCCGGTCCTCGTCACGGCCGGGAAACAGCCAGCGCTGCGGCCGGGCCAACCGCCAATAGCCGCGGAGGATCCGCAACAACTGTGGGGAGAGCATGACGTACCGGTCCTTGCCGCCCTTGCCTTGCTCGACCCGGATCACCATCCGCTCGCTGTCGATGTCGGCAATCTTCAACAGAACCACCTCCGACACGCGCAGTCCGGCTGCATAGACCGTCGTCAGCGCGGTGCGGCTCTTGAGACTTGGGATGGCCTCCAGGAAGCGCACGACCTCGTCGGCGCCGAGCACCACCGGCTGCTTGCTCGGCTGGCGTGCATAGCTGATGCGCTCCGGAATGGCGTCATGGCCGAGCGTCACACCGTAGAAAAACCGCAGCGCACACACGATCTGGTTGAGCGCCGGCCAGGATATCCCGATCGCCACCAAGTGGACCTGGAAGGCGCGGATATCCTCCAGTTCGAGACAATCAGGCGACCGACCGAAATACCGGCTCAACTTCGACACGGCGGCAAGGTAGGATCGTTGCGTCGCCGGCGACAGATTGCGGACCGTCATGTCCTCGATCATGCGGCGGCGAAGAGGGCTGATCTCAGCCATTGGAAAATCTCCAGTCTGTAGGGTTGGGCTTCGAAACCCGCAATCCTCTCAGACAGGAGCCCGATCTTGCGATCTCTCCTCAATTGCCGCGCCAGCGGCTTCGTTCAATCCCCTCCCACATCCCCGATTTCCGGCAAACTCGACGCCCCCTGCGTGCCGCTTCCAGATTCTAAATCAACGGCTTGGGCATTCTTCACGGACGACTACTTATCCCAGCCTTCACAATGACTGACCGATAGTGACCCAATCGCGCTGTGCGATTGAGGTGATGCGGCCGGTTTCGGCGAGAAGTTTTCGCCAG
>DASUIA010000154.1:0-10341 GCA_036273255.1 Bradyrhizobium sp. | reverse complement strand
ATCGACCGCTTCACGATGGAGGCGAAGCGGCTGCTCGACGTGCTCGACCGCCGGCTCGGCGAGAGCGAATGGGTCGCCGGCCCCGACTACACGATCGCCGACATGGCCTGCTTCCCGTGGTATGCCGGGCTGGCGCGGTTCAACCAGTATGGCGGCGGCGAGTTCCTCGAGGCGCAGAGCTATAAGAACGTGCAGCGCTGGGTCGACGCGATGCTGGCGCGGCCGGCGGTGCGGCGCGGCCGCATGGTCAACCGCCTCTCGGGCGAGCCCCACGAGCAGCTCCACGAGCGCCACGACGCCAGCGACTTCGACACCAAGACAGCCGATAAGCTCGCCGCGAACTAGGCGCCGCCGCCTGCGTGAAGATGATCGAGGCATGAGCCCTCGATCATCTTCACCAGCTTACGCGGACAATGGCGGCTGACGCCGGGCCGGCAGGCGGAAAAGGAAGATGCCGGGGATTATCAGAAGCGAGACAACGGACATCGCGCGAAAGCAGTCGCGATAAGCATTCAGCTCGGCGGTCTCTCGAGCCAGCACCGTGCCGGCGCCGATGACGTCGAGGTGAGCCAAGGTCTTCGATTGCAGGATGGCGGCCATGAGCGCGACGCCGGACGCGTAGGCGAGCTGCCTGAGCAAGCTGTAAAGGCCCGTGGCGTCGGTCCGAACCTCCGGCGGCAAGCTGGAAAAAGCCAGGGTCGCGAGCGGGATGTACAAGATCCCGGCGCCGAGCGATTGAACCAGGCTGCCCAAGACGATCGGCAGAAAGCGGGAGTCCGGCTCGATCGTCGAGAGGATCATCAGTCCCGCGGCGCTCAGAACCCAACCCGATGCCAGCAGGATGCGGTCGTCGATGCGGCCGATCAGCCGCCCCGTCGACAGCATGACAACCATCAGAAGAATCGCCCGAGGCATGATCAGCGCTCCCGCGGCGGTCGCCGGGAGGCCGAGAGGACCTTGCGCCAAGAGCGGAATGAAGACGACCGTCACGAACAATAATGCGCTGTTCATGAAATTGTAGAAAGCGGCGGTGGAAAAATTGACATCGTTAAATATTTGCGGGCGAAACACCGTAAAGCCGCTATACGGCACGCGCGCCCCGAGCAGCGCGAATGAAAGAACCGTGACGATCGCTTCGACGACGATCTCCGGCGAGCGGAACCAGGAATGAGCGGGCGCCCGCTGAAGGAAAAGCTGGAGCGCTCCGACGCCGATCATGAGCAAGAACACCCCGATCGGGTCGATGGCGTCCTTCTGCCTCCCGTCGTTGGGGGTGTGCAGCGGCAACAGGCAGCAGCTTGCCAGCACGCCGAGCGGCAAGTTGATGACGAATACCCACCGCCACGACGACAGGTCGGTGATTACCCCGCCGATGACCGGCCCCAGTATCGGCCCCAACATGAGCGCGGCGCCCCAGATCGCCATGACCCTGCCGTGCCGCTCCTTGGGGTAGAGATCGAGGAGGATGGCCTGCGCGAGGGGATGGAGGAGCCCGCCCCCGGCGCCCTGGAGAATTCGAAACGCGATGATGGCGCCGCCCGAAGTCGCGCCAGCGCAGAGGAGCGACCCTGTGACAAATCCTCCCATCGCGAAGAAAAAAAGCTGTCGCGGTCCATACCGCCGGCGCAACCTGCCGGTCAGCGGCGCGACGACCGCGGTGGCGCACAGATAGCTCGTGATGATCCACACGCCGAGCTCGATGCCGCTGCCCAGATCCGCTTCGAGCTTGGGCAACGCGACATTGGCGATCAGCGCGTCGGCCGCCTGCAAGGCAGTCGCCAGGCTCAGACCGCAGGTTATCAGCAGCCGTCTCGGGCGAAGGTCCCGTTCGCTCTGAAGGACCGAAGCCGTCTCTTCGGCGGTAACGTTGCCTGCCATCAATCGGCCCAGTTCGATCAGCCCGGCGATCACGATAATCGAGCGGGCGGCATAAACCCGATTTTAATGCACTTCCGGCTAAAATCTTAATCTGGATCGTCGCGCGACGAGTGCCCTCGATCGGGGCGGCCGTCGGCGGAGGGAAAAATATGCAACGGGTGACGCTCCTCGTAACATCGGACGGCCAATGGGTCCTGCCAACGGGACCGGAGTTCCTCGACGCCCTGGGGGACGCCAACCCCGATTACGACGCGGTTGGATACGCGGTACGGAATCTGGGATTTGTCAAATTCGAAGTGCTCGAGCACTCCATGATCGAGATCGAGCTGCACCCCAAGAATGTCGGCTTCGCGGCGCTCCTCTCGGTGCAGCAAGAGATCATGAAATCCGACGTTCGCCTGTTTCGGATCAAGTTCCTCGAAGGTGATTGGCGCTCCGAAATCTCTTCGTCTGCCGAACAGGTTATTACCCGCCTTTCCGAGCTGTGTTCCCCGGCGTTTACGCCGCCGGCGACCGAACGCTTCGAGCTGCAACCGCAGGATATTTCGGTCCTCTACGACGACCCGGACAACATCCTGCGTCCCCTCGCCCAAAAATGGAAAATCTCGTTCGCCCAGTTCGACCCCAATGTCATCTCCCTTGCCGTGTCTCATCGGCTGCTGCCGCGGCTGATGATCGCGGGCATCAAGCCCAACCAGGACGAGCCGATATGGCGGTTTATCGGCAACGAGCACCGCTGGATCGGGGCGACCTATCAGGTCCACGGTCTCGGAGAAAAAGTCGAGAATATGCCCGACAAGGACTATGGCGCCTGGGCAAAGGAATTCTACAAGTCGGTCGCCGCATCCCGCGAGCCCCGCTATGACATTGTAAGCGGCTCGATTCAATTTGAGGATGAGAGCGGCCGCCCCCGCCGCTGGTATCGTTACGAGCGGCTGATGCTGCCCTGGACAACCCCGTCGGGCGAAGTCCTCGTCACGATGTGCTCCAGGCCGATGGGAACCTCCGACCAATCGAAGTCGTCGGATTCGAGCACTCCGCCGCGGTCCATGAAGCCCGCGATGTCCTGATAGAACTCCGCGGCCGAGCTGTACGCCACGACCTGCTCGCCATGCGGCGATCCGGGGTAGCTGATGCTGTAGCTCAGATGGCTGTGACCCCAGGTCGATGCCAGGCCGCGCCGCGTGTTATCGATCCCGATATAACAGAACGACCAGTCGATCGGCCACCGGGCGCAGGCGTAGGCCTTATGGGTGCGTCCCGTTAGGTAAGAGAGCTGCTTGCCCCGGTAGTCCTGCCGAACCCAGGCTGCGCCGCCCCAAGCCACGACCCCGGAAATGAGACGCCCGGCATCCGCCGTGACGACGCACTCCTGACCGTCGTCCCGCCCGTACCACAGGCTGCACGCCTGCTCGGCGAGGTTGGTGCGCCGCCAATCCAGGACCCGGCACACATTGGTCGCGATGATCTCTCCAGCCTCGTTCTCGCCGGAAATCCAGTAGGCGTTTTCCGGCGTCAAGTCCGAGAATTGCGGATTGAATGCGTCCAGGAGCGGGTACCATTGCCCCTTGTTCACGTAGAACTTATTGATCTCGACCAGCTCTTCGAAATCGTACCGGACCCGCAGCAGCACTCCCCGTTTCCGGGCCGCCTTATCCGCCGCGAGCACAAAACGCGCGAGCAGCGGCGCCGGACCGTACTCGATCGTCAGGGCATCCGGAAGCCGCATGCCGTCGCTTGAGGGTATGATACCGGGATCGGGGCGAGTCATCGCGCCAGAACCTCCGCGCAAGCGCCCGTTCGGGCCAGGTTTGCACCCAGCATTGGTTAAAAGCGGCTCAAATGTCAACCAACGATAGCGATTTCGTTATTAAGTCGAAGCATCGAAATGCCAAAGATCGCGCCAGAGCGTGCGCCGGACCGCTCGATTCGGCCAATAGGTGGGGAAGTTGTTCTGGTCCGAAAGTCAGCTACGGAGAAATGTCGCCGACTATAAGCGGGGTCGGCGTTTCGCAGTTTGGGTCGGCGAGACATGGAAGGACGACGCGAACGACAGTCCCTTTTCCAGAAGTACTCTCGACCGTGAGGCTGCCGCGATGCGCTTCAACCAATCCTTTCACGATTGGCAGCCCCAGCCCCGTGCCCCCATAGGTGCGCGTCGTTGTCGCGCTTGCTTGTGCGAATGGCTGCAGCGCCCGTTTAGTCTCCTCGGGGGTCATGCCAATTCCCCGATCTTCGACGCTAAGCAGGAGAGCCTGGCGTTCGCATGCGGCGCGCACCGTGATGTCGCGCCCTTCCTCGGAAAACTTAATGGCGTTCGACAGAAGATTGAGGATGATCTGTTTGAACGCTCGTTCGTCGGCAAACACTACTAACTCATGAACAGGAACGTCTAATACAATTTTCAGATTGCGGCGGCTCGCCAACTCGTCGACGATGGATTTCACTTCACAAATCGCTTGCTGCACGACGATATTTTCAAATATCAGCTCCAGCTTTCCCGATTCGATTTTAGACATGTCGAGAACGTCGTTGACAATGTCAAGAAGAAGGCGGCCGCTCGAATATATGTCTCGAATATATTCTAGAGACTTATCGCTTCCCAAAGCACCGAGCAAACCGCTTGTTAGCAACTCCGAGAATCCGATGATCGCGTTGAGGGGAGTACGAAGTTCGTGACTCATGTGTGCCAGAAATTCGCTTTTCGACTTGCTGGCAATCTCCGCCTCCGCCAGGGCGAGATTCTTCCTCGTTTCAGCGGATTTCTGTTCGGTTATATCCTTATAGAAAGTAATGATATCGCCGCTTTTCATCGCCCACCGGCGTATCTGGATCACCTGACCGGCCGGTGTCGTTCGTTCGGTGGTCAACGGGAGATGTTGAAAAAAGCTCTTCAGCCGTGCGTCCAGCGAGGGGGTGTCCACGGTGCCGAAATCGCCCCGGGCCGCCTGTAGCCGCTGGATGTCGGCGAGCAGGGTGCCCTTTTTCAAATCTCTCGGAAGGTCCAGAAGCTCGATGAATTGCGAATTCCAGGCGATCAGACGCCCGGTCTGACTGAATACGCTAAATCCTTCCTGGAACTGCTCCAGAATTTCCGAGAACAGGCCCCGGCTCTTCGCTATCGATGCTTCGGTGGCCGGCGGCTCAAAAAAGGGCCATCCACCGCGAGAATTGCCAATCGCGCTCTCGACTGATCGGATGGGGGTCGCAGGCAAGCGGCGTTCCTCCGAAGCATGGGAATGGATCACCGTCGCACGCCGATGGTTGCAAAATGATGAATTCGCGGACCGTCTAGGCGGCCTCGGCGCCGTAATACAGCGTCACCGCGTGGCGCGCCTCGGCGAAAAACAGCCAGCGCTCGATCACCAGGCCGAGCGCCGCGCCGAGAACGGCGAGAAATGTCGCGGCGATGCCGGCCCAGCCGCCCCAGATCAACGCGACGAGGGTCAGCACCGCGGGTGCCGCGAAAGCCGCCAGCCGCGCGATCAGCCGCAGCCGCGCGGCATGCTTGCGGGCGATGCTGAACCCCATCTCCTTGAGCAGATAGTTCTCTTCGGTGTGCGGGGGTTCCAGCATCCGCACCGCGCCGCGGCGGCCGAGCCCGGTGGCGCTGGCGACCGACACCGGCGACGCGCTCGCGTCGATAAAGCGCCAATACCGCTCCTTGAACCACCACGCCACGGCGATCGAGACGAGGGTCAGGATCGCCATGCGGCCGGCTGAGGCCCAGAACCGCGCGATGAAGTCGAGCAGCAGAAACCCGCTCATCAGCGCCAGCGAGAAGTAGTTCGGGACCACCCATCCGTTGTGCCATTGCCGGATCGGCTTCAGCGAGGCGTAGATCATTCCGGTGCAGTAGATCGTCGCGATCGACCCAGCGACGGCGAACATCGCGCAGACACCCGCGAACCCGCCGACCCATCCGAGGATCACCCAGTAGAAGGCGAAGACCGCGGCCGGGACAAAGGTCAGGACCGCGAACACGCCTTCACGCGAGAGCCACGACGAGCGCCATTGAGAAAACGCGCGCCACGCCCGCTCCGGATGTCCCAGATGCAAGGTCGACGAGACGAGGCCGCTCGCCGCCAGCACCCCGGCGAGCGGCAGCGCCGTCAGCCCGAACGAGCTCTCGCCCGGGAGAAGGCCGAGCGGTACGGCGAACCCCACCAGCGCCATCAGCGCGAAGCCCGCGCCCGAGGCGGTCGTGAAGAAGACGATCGCGAAAGACGGGTTCATGTCAGCGCGACAAAAGCCGGTCGACCCAGCGCAGGAGCCGGTTGCCGCCCTCCCCGGTCTCCGCCGCGAGCGCGACGGGCATCGGCGGCGCCATCCGGTCGAGCCGCGGCGGGAGATATTTGTTGACCGGACGGTAGCCGAGCTCCGGCATCAAGTCCTTGCCGCCGCGCCGGGCGACCAGATCGGATACCGCCGAGTTCGGGTCGCCCAGATCGCCGTAATGCCGCGCCTTGGTGGGGCAGACCATGACGCAGGCCGGCACCCGCTCTTCCTCGGCGAGGTTCTCGTTGTAGATGCGGTCGATGCATAGGGTGCATTTCTTCATCACCCCAACATCCTCGTCGAACTCGCGCGCACCGTAGGGGCAGGCCCAGGAGCACAGCTTGCAGCCGATGCAGATATCCTCGTTGACCAGCACGATCCCGTCCTCGGCGCGCTTGTAGGAGGCGCCGGTCGGGCACACGGTGACGCAGGCCGGTTCCTCGCAATGCAGGCACGAGCGCGGGAAATGCACGGTCCGCGCGCCCTCGCCGTCCCCTTCCTCGAAAGAATGGACGCGGTTGAACCAGACCCCCCACGGCTCCGCGCCATAGGCGTCGAAATCGGTCAGCGGCGCCATATGCCCGCCGCTGTTCCATTCCTTGCACGCGGTCGCGCAGGCATGGCAGCCGACGCAGATATCGAGATCGATGACGAGGCCGAGCTTTTTCTGGCCCGGCACCGGCGCCGGAAGATCGGTCATCGCCGGCTCCCGTAGCGCAATATTTCGGGCGGCGGCTCCATCCGCGGCGGCGTATGCATCGGCGCGAATTCCGGGGCGCTGGTCGTCGCCGCGACCTTTTCGACCCGCACGCGCAGATCGTACCAGGCCGCCTGCCCGGTAACCGGGTCGGCATTCGCGAGCCCGCCGGTCGGCAAAAGGTCGGTGATCAGGTGGTTCAGCAGAAACCCCTTGCGGAATTCCGGTGCGTCGCGGTCGAGGTTCCAGGCGCCGTTCTTTTTGCCGATCGCGTTCCAGGTCCACACCGTGTTCGGGTTGACGCCGTCCATCAGCTTGACCTGACCGCGGATCGAGCCGGCGTGGCTCGACACCTTGACCCAGTCCCCGTCGCGCAGGCCCAGCCCGTGGCCGGTGATCCGGCTCATGAACAGCCGGTTGCCGCCGAGGATCTGCCGCAGCCAGGCGTTTTGCGAGTGCCACGAATGGTACATCTGCATCGGCCGCTGGGTAATCGCGTGCAGCGGGAACTGGTGCGGGTCGACCAGCCCCTCCTCGAAGGGCGCGTACCAGAACGGCAGCGGGTCGAAATAGGCCTCGATGCGCGGCGCGGCGTCGGGCGGCGGGACGACCGGGCCATGCCCCTGCGCGGCGAGGCGGAAGCGCTGCAGCGGCTCGACATAAAGCTGGAGGATGATCGGGTCGGCATTGCCGATGAACCCCATCGCCATCGCCGTCTCGAGGTAATTCTTGTTGGCGTGCTTGTAGTAGAGCTGCTCGGGCGGCAGCTCGTACTTCCAGAAGCAGCCGTTCGCGACGTAGCGGTCGAGCTGGCCCGGGTTCGGCGCGCCCCGCCCGGCCTCGGTCCCGGTCTCGCCGCGCCATCCGGCGAGCGGCCCCACCCCCGGCGCCCGCTCGTGCAGCGCGATGTAGTCCCTGTACCCGGCCGGGAAGCGCGCGCTTCCGTCGGCGTTGCAGAAGGCCGGCAGGCCGAGCCGCACCCCCAATTCGATCAGCACGTCCTGGAACGGCCGCACGTCGCGGTCGGGCGTCAGGACCGGCTGGCGGATCGAGTCGCCGGGGCCATCGACCCCGCCAATCGGCCGATCGAGCAGCGAGATGCAGTCCCAGCGCTCCAGATAGGTCGTGTCGGGCAAAACCAGGTCGGCATAGGCGACGGTCTCGGAATAATAGGCGTCGGAGTAGATGATCTTGGGGATGCGGTACGCGCCGGTCGCCGGGTCCTTGTCGGTCAGCATGCGGATCGTCTCGGCGGTGTTCATCGCCGAGTTCCACGCCATGTTGGCCATGTACATAAAAAGCGTGTCGATCGGGTACGGGTCGGCGGCCCAGCAGTTGCGGATCAACATCTGCATGAGGCCGTGATTGGCGAGCGGCGCATCCCACGAAAACGCCTTGTCGATGCGCGCCGGACCGCCGGCCTCGTCGAGGATCAAATCCTCCGGCCCCATCGGGTAGCCGAGCGGCGGCCCGGCCATCGGCTTGCCGGCGGCGACCTGCGCGGGCCGGCCGGCCGGCTTCGGTCCCGGCGGACACGGTTTGGGATGCGGCGACTTGTACCGCCACCCGCCCGGCACATCGATCGTGCCGAGCAGAATCTGCAGCACGTGCAGCGCGCGGCAGGTCTGGAACCCGTTGGAATGGGCGGAAATCCCGCGCATCGCATGGAACGAGACCGGGCGCCCGCGCATGGTCTCATGACGCCGCCCGGCCCAGTCGGTCCACGCGACCGGCACCTCGATCGTCTGCGAAAACGCGACGTCGGCGATCTCGGCGGCGAGCCGGCGGATCGTCTCCGCCTCTACGCCGCAGACCTCGGCGACGGCCTCGGGCGCGTATTGTGCGTCGAGATAGCGCTCGGCGATGAGCTGGAAGACCGGCACCGCGCGGCGCCCGTCCGGCAGCGTCACCTCGCCAACGACCCGTACCGACCCGCCCGGCTCCATCGCGTCGGCGACGCCGCCCGAGGCGGTCAGCACCAGCGGGTGGCCGTCGGCGTTGCGGGCGAAGAGCCCGTCGCGCGCCTCGCCCGGCGCCTGGATTACCAGCCAGCCGGCATTGGTGAAATGACCGAGATAGTCGAGATCGACCTTGTCTGCCTTCAGCAGCTCGTGGATCAGCGACAGCACGAACAGCCCGTCTGTGCCCGGCCTGATCCCGACCCATTCGTCGGCGATCGCCGAATAGCCGGTGCGCACCGGATTGACCGAAACGAACTTCGCGCCGCGCGCCCGCAGCCCCGACAGCGCGGTCTTGATCGGGTTCGAATCGTGGTCCTCGGCAACCCCGAACATCAGGAAAAGCTTGGTGCGCTCCCAATCGGGCTCGCCGAATTCCCAGAAGCTGCTGCCGAGGGTGTACATCCCGGCCGCCGCCATGTTGACCGAGCAGAACCCGCCATGCGCGGCGAAATTGGGGGTGCCGAATTGCGTCGCCCAGAACCCGGTCAGCGACTGGCTCTGGTCGCGCCCGGTGAAAAAGGCGAGCCGCTTGGGGTCGCTGTCGCGGATGTCGCGCAGCCACCCCTCGGCGAGCGCCATCGCCTCGTCCCATTCGATCTCGCGGAACTCGCCGGCGCCGCGCTCGCCGACCCGCAGCAGCGGCTTCTTCAGTTTCGCCGGCGATTGCTGCTGCATAATCCCCGAGGCGCCCTTGCCGCAGATCACCCCCTTGTTGACCGGGTGGCGCGGATTGCCCTCGATGTAGCGGATGCCGCCGTCCTTCAGGTGGACTTTGATCCCGCAGCGGCAGGCGCACATGTAGCAGGTGGTGGTCTTGACCTCGTCGGAGATGCGCGGCGACGGATCGATCGCCTCTCGCGGCGACCAGTAATCCCGCCAGCGTTCACGCCATATCATTTCTTCTTGGACCCGTTCGTCAGCTCAAGGGCGCAACATGGAGCGGCGGCGAAGGCCGGGTCAACGCCTGTTTATGTCGCGGTAAGTATCGAATTTATTTGTGAAAATGATTTATTACACAAACAAATTATGTGTTGTGACCTTCGCCACCGGCAAGCCGCCTCGCTCGCCTATTTCGACTGCTTCTGGATTTTCGCGGTCCTGACGCTGGGACTTGTGCTGGTATTGCTTTTGATGAAACGGTCGGTGCCGGAAAAGGGCGCTCAGATCGTTTCGGAATAAGGGAGGAAGGCAATGGACCTCGGATTGCAAGGCAAGCATGCGATCGTGACCGGCGGCAGCCGGGGCATCGGCAAAGCCATCGCGCGGGAATTGGCGCGCGAGGGGGTCGATGTGGCGGTCGTGGCGCGGAACAAGGCCGATCTCGAGGCGACGGCGCGGGAACTGGCGGCCGAGACCAACCGGCGCATCCTTCCCCTCGCCGCCGATGTCCCCAGCAAGGAGCAGGTGGAGCGCATGGTCACCGAGGCAGCACGGGAACTCGGCGGCGTGCACATCCTCGTCAACAGCGGTTCCGCGCCCGGCGGTTCGGCCACCGCGACCGGCCCGATCGAGACCGTGGTCGACGAG
>DASUIA010000153.1:0-5020 GCA_036273255.1 Bradyrhizobium sp. | reverse complement strand
CTCAGGCTGAAGACGATCCCTGTGATCGTCGCGCGCGGCTGGAGTGATGACAAGAAAAAGAGTTATCGACTGGCCGACAATGAACTTGCGGCGCGGGCGAGCTGGGACCCCGAGTTGCTCCGCAACGAGCTGCGCGAGCTTAAAATCAGCGGTTTTGATCTCGACCTGATCGGCTTCGAGCCCGACCGGCTCGACGAAATCCTGGCTGGTCTCGGGTCTACCGGTCTGACCGATCCCGACAGCGTTCCGGAACTTCCCGCTGAGCCAATCACGCGCCCCGGCGATGTCTGGCAAATGGGCGACCATCGGGTCGGCTGCGGCGACAGCACCAGCGTGGCGGATGTGGAAATGGTGCTGGCGGGATTGCGGCCTCAGCTGATGGTCACTGATCCCCCGTACGGCGTCGCCTATGATCCGAGCTGGCGACAGCGCCGTGGCGCCGGTTCCGGCAAGCTCGCGCGCGGCAAGGTGCTCAATGATGATCGTGCCGACTGGCGTCAGGCCTATGCGCTGTTCGCCGGCGATGTCGCTTATGTTTGGCACGGAGCGTTACACGGCGATGTTGCCGCCGCCGGCCTGGCGGGTTGCGGATTGGAGCCTCGGGCTCAGATCATCTGGGTCAAACAGCACTTCACGCTGAGCCGCGGCGATTACCACTGGAAACACGAATGCTGCTGCTACGCCGTGCGCGACGGCAAGACGAGCCACTGGCAGGGTGACCGTAAGCAGACGACTGTTTGGGAGATTGCCAACAACAACCCCTTCGGCAATCGACAGCGCGAGCCGAGCTGGGGACACGGCACGCAAAAGCCGGTCGAGTGCATGCGCCGCCCAATCGACAACAACAGCCGGCCCGGCCAGCTAGTCTATGACCCGTTTCTCGGTTCGGGCACAACGCTGATCGCGGCCGAAATGACCGGTCGCCGGTGTTGCGGTGTCGAAATCAGCTGTGCATACGTCGATGTCGTCGTGCAACGGTGGGAGGACTTCACCGGGCGCGCTGCGATCCATCAAGCCTCGGGTCAATCGTTCGCCGAGCGCGCCGAGAGCCGCCACAGAAATCCACCAGGACTGGCAGATGCCTAGAAGAGCGTTTGTCGTCAATGAGGCGCTGCGCGAGAAGGTGCGCCACCTGGCGGGGATCGGCGTCCGTCAGGATGACATCGCCCGGATCATCGGGTGCGCGCCCAAGACCTTGCGCAAGCGGTGTCGCGATGACCTCGACCGCGGCGTCGCCGAGGCCAATGCCATAGTTTCCGGCTCTTTGTTCGCTGCCGCGAAGAGCGGCAATGTCGTAGCGCAGATTTTCTGGTTGAAGACACGGGCGCAGTGGCACGAAAACGCAGCGCCAAGCGACGCGGCTTCGGGCCGTGATGCCGAGGAGAGTTCACCAGTGGTCCTCGTGCTGCCCGACAACAGCCGAGACCCCGAGCTGGCGCACGCGCAGCAAGTCGCGCATCAAGACATTTTGTGAGAAGGCACAGATCGTGACAGGTGAGTGGCAGGAACAGATGTCGACCCGCACCGCGCCGACGAGAAAACACCGTGCACGCACTCGGCAAGAGCGCTGCCGCACAAACCAACAACCTTGGCGTCTGGGGCGGGACCACATGGCTCGATTCACGGCCACCATCGCGGCGCAGCGCGGCCCGCAGACCGAGTTTCTTCGCAGTCCTGCCGACATCTGCATCTATGGCGGTGCCGCGGGTGGCGGAAAAACCGTCGCTTTGATCCTGGAACCGCTGCGCTACGCCACGCGGGTGGCGAATTTCACCGCGGTTTTCTTCCGGCGCTCCACCCCGCAGATCACCAACCCCGGCGGGTTGTGGGATGAGAGCCAAAACTTCTATCCCCGGCTCGGCGGGATCCCGCATGTCGGAATGCGCGAGTGGCGCTGGCCGCGTGCCGGCAGGATCAAGTTCTCCCACCTGCAGTTCAACACCACAGTTTATAACTGGCAAGGGGCGCAAATCGCGCTGATCTGTTTCGACGAGCTGACGCATTTCACCGCGCATCAGTTCTTTTACATGGTCAGCCGCAACCGCTCGACCTGCGGCGTGCGGCCCTACATTCGCGCCACCTGCAACCCCGACGCCGACAGCTGGGTCGCCGACTTCCTGGCGTGGTGGATCGACCCGGAGAGCGGGCTGGCAATCCCCGAGCGCGCCGGTGTGCTGCGTTATTACGTGCGCGTCGCGGAGAAGACCATCTGGGCCGACCGGCCCGAGGAATTGACGCAACACTTGCCACAAGCGGAGAACTTGCCGCCGCACGTCGACCGGCCGCGGCCGATCAGCGTCACGTTTATCCCCGCAACCGTATTCGACAACCCCATCCTGCTGCGGGCCAACCCCGATTACTACGCCTGGCTGCTGTCATTGCCGACGCTCGAGCGCGAGCGGCTGCTCGGCGGCAATTGGAAGATCCGGCCGGCCGCCGGGCTGTATTTCAAGCACGAATGGTGCGCCATCGTCGACGAGGTCCCAGCCGATCTCGATATCGTGCGCTACTGGGATCTCGCCGCCACCGAAAAGACCGAGCTCAACGATCCCGATTGGACCGTCGGCATCAAGCTCGGCCGCGACGGGTCAGGCGGCTACTACTTGCTGGATCTGGTGCGAGTGCGGGCCAACCCGGGTGATGTCGAGCGCTTGCTGCGCAACACTGCCGAGCAGGACGGCAAGCAGGTCCACATCGGGTTCGGCCAGGATCCGGGGCAGGCCGGCAAAAGCCAGGCGCTGCATCTGGTGCGCGCGCTCGACGGCTTCACCGTGAGGCCGGCCCCGGAGAGTGGCGACAAGCTGACGCGCTTCGGGCCGTTCAGCTCGCAATGCCGTGCCGGCAATGTGAAGATCCGGCGCAGCACGTGGAACGAGGAGCTGTTCCGCGTCCTCGAGGGCTTTCCCGATCTCGCCCATGACGACGAGGTCGACGCCTGCAGCGGAGCCTTGGAAATGCTCAACCCGAAGATGAAGAGCTGGGGTCATTACGAATTGATGCGCCGGCGGGCGCAAGAGCTCGAACAGCAACGTGAGCCGGAGCCGCGCAAAACCTTTTGGGCCGCCGGCTCGGTCGAATGGCAGGCCGAGCAGGAGGCGAAGAGCAAGGCCTAAATCGAGGCAGCTGCGGTCGAGGGCGCGGCTGGCGCATCTTCGAGCGGACCGCATTCCGAAGCGCCGTGAGTCAGGCCTGGATCCCGACATGGATGGGGGTGTCGTCGCGCAACCGAAGCTTATTCTCGACCGAGAAAGGTGTGAGGTATGTGTCGATACGCGGAGACAGCAGCCTCGCAGCGTATGCCAGGACGGGTAAAAGGACGGCTTATCGTTAATGTGCTTCAAATCTATTGAAATCATTTGTTGAAAGAGGCTTCGAGTGGATGGCCGTCGCGCCGAATTTTCGAACACCTTTGACAAACGTCACTGGACGATCACGCTGGAAGCGGATCAACGTCGCTGTAATCGGCGTTGACCTCGTTGTTTAAGCAGAAAGCTCGGTAATGCCTCGAGCAAGTTGGCGGGGATTTCTTCGCCTTTCTCTGGTGTCCTGCCCAATCTATCTGTCGCCGGCGACCAACCGCACGAAACCCATTCGCTTGCGCCAGGTATGGCGACCGGCGGCGACAAATGAGGGAGAGGACGAGGCGCTGGAGCCAGCGCGACGGGAAGAGCTTACCGAGCCGTTGGTGCCGGAGTTTGGCGGACATGCTGGCGGGGATGACGCTGATCCGACCCAGGCCGTTACCCCGATCACGATCCGGCCGCATGATCCGCGGACAGGCGAGGAGATCGACAAGACGGAGGTCGTCAAGGGGTATGAATACGGTCGCGGCCAGTTCGTCACGTTTACCCGCGAGGAATTGCAGGCACTCGACGTGGAAAGCTCGAAGGTCATCGACCTCGAAAAGTTTGTGCCACGGGGTGACCTCGATCCCGTCTATCTCGACACTCCGTATTACCTCTACCCGGATGGCCCGGTGGCGGAGGAAACGCTTCGGGTGATTGGCGCGGCGATGGCCGAGACAGGCGCCGTCGGGCTCGGGCGTCTGACGCTCAGCCGGCGCGAGCGGATGGTCGTCGTCGAGCCTCACGGCACCGGCATGGCGCTGTTCATGTTGCGCGCTGCAGACGAGGTGCGGGCGGCGCAGTTCGGCGTCGAGAAGGATCTCGACGCCGAGATGGTCGTGATCGCTCGCGCGATCATCGGTCAGCGGACCGGAAGTTTCGATCCGACGACGTATCGAGACCGCTACCAGGAGGCCTTGCGCGAGCTGATTGAAGCCAAGATGAAGGGGCTCACGGTCAAACCCAGGGAAATGGCCGCTCCGCCACCAATCATTGACCTGATGGCGGCGTTGAAACACAGCTTGGCGCAGGAGGCACCGGTGTCGAAGGGCCTCGGCGCGGCTCCGAGCAGAGCCCCCAAGACAAAACCTGATCGACGTCAGCCGGCCTTGTTGCTGCCCGTGGCCGGCGGGCGCAAACGGAACACCGAGGGTGCCGCCGAGCGCCCTGCTCCGCGGCGGCGGAAGCGGGCTTAACCCCGGGTCGCGAGCCGAAGCTGCGTGATCGCCGTTCCGTCCGCGGCATCGCGCCGTCCTGACGGTGCCATTGACACCCTTACATTGCGTGCGCTGCAAGTTTGCCAAATCCCCAAGCGAGGCATAACGGTGAGGGAAACCACCGGGTCTGCCGGGCGCGCCATAGTCCGCCGGATATCGCGAGCAGCGGCCAACTGAGCTCGTCATCGCGGCGGGACCGTGAGTTCGAATCCCGTTTGCTCCAGCGGTGAGTCAGACAAACTTCGTCCGCCGCGCGCGGAAAATCCGGAGCTCTCGTGCCGCGGTACTAGAAGTTCGAATCCATCTCCCTCCAGCAGACAGTCTGGGTCTCCCCCAGACCCGGCCGTTACAGGTCGAAAAAGCCGCGGTTCCGCGGGGGTGTGCGCCGCTGCGGTCGGCAGAGACACGATGTCCTGGTCGAAATGGCGCACACCGGCGCTGTTATCTCTGTCGGGCGAT
>DASUIA010000152.1:0-2015 GCA_036273255.1 Bradyrhizobium sp. | reverse complement strand
GCAGAACCTCGATTCGACGGTGATCGCCACGGCGTTGCCGACGATCGCGCAATCTCTCGGCGAGAGCCCGCTGCAGCTCAATGTGGCGATCACCTGCTATTTGCTGAGCCTCGCCGTATTCATCCCGATCAGCGGCTGGACAGCCGACCGATTTGGCGCGCGCCGGGTCTTCAGCGCGGCGATTGTGGTTTTTACCTTGGGCTCGATCGCCTGCGGCATGGCCAACTCGCTGCCGGCACTGGTTGCCGCGCGTATCCTGCAGGGCATGGGCGGCGCGCTGATGGTACCGGTCGGCCGGCTCGTTCTGCTGCGAACCGTGCTGAAATCCGATTTGGTGCGGGCGATGTCGTTCGTCAGCGTCCCGGCGTTGATCGGCCCGGTCATGGGGCCGCCGGTCGGCGGGCTCATAGTCACTTATGCTTCTTGGCGCTGGATATTTTTCATCAACATCCCCATTGGCGTCTTGGGCATCGTGCTCGTCAACATGTTGGTCTCCGATTTGAAGGAGACCGGGCGCCGGCCGCTGGACCGCAGCGGCTTCCTGCTGACCGGTGTCGGGCTCGCAGGCCTCGCCTTTGGTTTCGAGAATGTCGGCCGCGGCACTTTGCCGAGCGCCGGCGTGGTCGGCCTCTTGGCGGTCGGCGTGATCTGCCTCATGCTGTATGTCCGCCATGCCCGGCGTGTGTCGCATCCAATCATCGATCTGGCGCTGTTCAGCATCCCGACCTATGCGTCGGCGTCAATCGGCGGGTTTTTGTTTCGGATGGGGCTCGGCGCCCTGCCGTTTCTGCTGCCGTTGATGCTGCAGGTCGGGTTCGGCCTCAGCGCATTGAATTCGGGCCTCTTGACCTTCGCGAGCGCCGCCGGAGCGATGCTTATGAAGACTTCGGCGGTGCGAATTCTGCGCGCCTTGGGCTTCCGCATCGTGCTGGTCGGCGATGCCGTGATCAGCGCCGCGTTTTTGTTCGGCTATAGCCTGTTCCGGCCGGATACGCCGCATCTGGTGATTTTTCTGGCATTGCTGATCGGCGGCTTTTTCCGCTCGCTGCAGATGACCAGCATCAACACCTTGAGCTATGCCGACGTGCCGGCCTCGATGCTGAGCCGCGCCACCAGCCTGTCGAGCATGGCCCAGCAACTGTCGCAAACTGCCGGCGTTGCCACCGCCGCGTTGGTGCTGCACACGGTGCTGACATTGCGCGGCGGCACAACCCTCGTGGCGGCCGATTTCTACCCCGTCTTTATCGCCGTCGCATTGATCTCGCTGTTGTCGGTACCATTCTTCCTCAAGATGTCGCCCGACGCCGGCGCCGAGGTGAGCGGCCGACAGGTGGCGCGATGATCCACGGCTGAGAACGGCGAGGTCCACTGATGTACATCGAACGGCTCGATCATCTGGTTTTGACGGTCGCCAACATCGAGAGCACCTGTGAATTTTACGTGCGGGTCCTGGGCATGGAGATAGTTAGCTTTGGTGAAGACCGCACTGCTTTGCGCTTTGGTCAGCAAAAGATGAACCTGCATCCTGCCGACAACATCCCGGGCCTGGTGGCCGACAGGCCGACCCCGGGCTCGGCCGATTTGTGCCTCATCACTTCTGTGCCGCTCGCCGAAGTGACGGCGCATCTCGGAGCCTGCGGCGTGCCGATCGTCGCGGGACCGGGGCCGCGCGCCGGCGCGGTCGGCACGATACAGTCGGTCTATATTCGAGATCCGGACCTCAACCTGATCGAGATCTCGAACTATTGAGTCTGACGATGCCGAGGCTCCGTCGCGCTTCCTCCCGGCTTTCTCCGTTGCTGGCGATCCTGGCCATCATCGGCGCCACGCAAGTCGCGTCGGCGGGCGGCATTCTCGACCGCATCGCCTATGGAGTGGACGGAGCAGAGTCGAGCCACGGGGGCGATCCGGGAATGTGGCGCTCCGAGCCGAACGGCCCGCAGGGACCGATGCAGGTCTCCGCCGCGGCGGCGGCCGATGTCGGGGGCGGCGACCGTTTCGACGAGACGGAAAAC
>DASUIA010000151.1:0-2713 GCA_036273255.1 Bradyrhizobium sp. | reverse complement strand
AACGAGGTACCGACTGTCTTGTTGATCGGGATCGTGATCCTGGTGGTGGTGAAGCCGTTTTGAGACAGCCCCGCCGTCTTGCAGAGGGCCGGGCGATTTTATATATTGGTTAAATCCCACCCCACGCAGGCGGATGCGGTCGTGCTCCGGTTTCCTTCTCGGACCGGCCGGCGCATCAGGTTTGAAGCCTCTCTCCGGCGCTTTCCTTGCTCAGACCTGCGGACCTTCCTTTGTGAGTCCGCATTTTCCCAAAGCCACCTCGCACCCCTCCCCAGCTATTCCACAGGACCAGCCCAATGCGGGAAATGAAACTCCAAGACCTCAAATCCAAAACGCCGGCTGAACTGGTGTCGTTCGCGGAGGAGAACGGGGTCGAGAACGCCAGCACGATGCGCAAGCAGGAGCTGATGTTCGCCATCCTCAAACAGCTTGCGATCCAGGAAACCGACATCATCGGCGAAGGCGTCGTCGAGGTTCTCTCCGACGGCTTCGGATTTCTGCGTTCGCCGGACGCCAATTACTTGCCGGGACCGGATGATATCTATGTCTCGCCGTCGCAGATCCGCCGCTTTGGACTTCGCACCGGCGACACCATCGAGGGTCACATTCGCAGCCCCAAGGAGGGCGAACGCTATTTCGCCCTGCTCAAGGTCAATACCCTCAACTTCGAGGACCCGGAGAAATCCAAGCACAAGGTCAACTTCGACAATCTGACGCCGCTGTTTCCGGATCAGCGGTTCCGTCTGGAACTCGAGGACCCCACAAGGAAGGACCTTTCTGCAAGGGTTATCGATATCGTCGCCCCGATCGGCAAAGGCCAGCGCGCCCTGATCGTGGCGCCGCCGCGCACCGGCAAGACCGTGCTGATGCAGAACATCGCGCACTCCATCACCGCCAACCATCCCGAGTGCTATCTGATCGTGCTCTTGATCGACGAGCGTCCGGAAGAAGTCACAGACATGCAGCGGTCGGTGAAGGGCGAAGTGGTGTCATCCACCTTCGACGAGCCGGCGGTGCGTCACGTCCAGGTCGCCGAGATGGTGATCGAGAAGGCCAAGCGGCTGGTCGAGCATGGCCGCGATGTGGTGATCCTGCTCGACTCGATTACACGGCTCGGGCGTGCCTACAACACCGTGGTGCCGTCCTCGGGCAAGGTGTTGACCGGCGGCGTCGATGCCAATGCGCTGCAGCGGCCCAAGCGTTTCTTCGGTGCCGCGCGCAATATCGAGGAGGGCGGTTCACTCACCATCATCGCCACGGCGCTGGTCGACACCGGCAGCCGCATGGACGAAGTGATTTTCGAAGAGTTCAAGGGCACCGGCAATTCCGAACTGATTCTCGATCGCAAGGTCTCGGACAAGCGGACCTTCCCCGCGATCGACATCTCCCGCTCCGGTACCCGCAAGGAAGAGCTGATCACGGACCCGCAGCTGCTGAAGAAAATGTATGTGCTGCGCCGGATTCTCAATCCGATGGGCACCATGGATGCGATCGACTTCCTGCTCGACAAGCTCCGGAACACCAAGAACAACTCGGAATTCTTCGATTCCATGAATACCTGAGGGCGTCCCTGGTGCCCGGCGCGGCAGTCTGGACGGGTTCGGAAACGACATTGCCTGTTCGGGGCGAGCCGGGGCAAATAGGCCATGCATGCCCGGGAACAAACCATCTTCGCCCTTGCCACTGGCCGGTTGCCGAGCCCGATTGCCATTGTGCGGGTATCGGGATCGGAGGCGGGCGCTGTGCTGGAGGTGCTCGCAGGCCGGCGGCCACCGCCACGCGCCGCGACCCGGGTGTTGCTGCATAACGCCGCCCGGCATCCGATCGACGATGCGGTGGTGCTCTGGTTCCCCGGACCGGCGAGCGCTACCGGAGAGGATGTCGCCGAGTTTCATGTTCATGGCGGCCGTGCCGTACTGGCGGCGTTGTTCGCAGCGCTTTCTGCGTTTGCCGACGTTCGGGCGGCCGAGCCGGGCGAGTTCACCCGGCGCGCCTTCGAGAACGGCAAGCTCGATCTGACCGAGGCGGAAGCACTCGACGACCTGATCCATGCCGACACCGATCGCCAACGCCGCCAGGCGTTGCGGCAACTCAACGGCTTGCTCGGCGATCGCGCCCGGGACTGGCGGGCGCGCATCATCGAAGCCTCGGCGCTGATCGAGGCGAGCATCGATTTTGCCGATGAGAGCGACGTGCCCACCGGGCTGATCGCGCCGGCGCGGCAAAAAATCCGGACGCTGCTCGGCGAGATGCAGGAAGTGCTTGCGGCACAGGGACACAGTGAGCGTCTGCGCGACGGTCTGACGGTGGCAATCGCCGGGCCACCGAATGTCGGCAAGTCCACGCTGATCAATCAACTGACGCGTCGCGAGGTGGCGATCGTTTCGCCGCATGCCGGCACCACGCGCGATGTCATCGAGGTTGCGCTCGACCTCGACGGCTATCCGGTGACGGTGATCGATACCGCCGGCGTTCGCGAGACCGACGATCCCGTCGAGCGGGAAGGCGTGCGTCGCGCCAAGGCGCGCGCGTCGGAGGCTGATCTCGTGTTGTGGCTGATCGATGCGGATAATCCGCATGACGCGGTCGCTGCGGCTGTTCCGGTTTGGACGGTACGCAACAAGGTCGATCTCGATGCGCTGGACTTTCGGGGCACGGCGCAACCGCCGGCAGAGTTGAGAGCCGACTTTGCCATCTCGGCGCGGCGCGGTGA
>DASUIA010000150.1:0-13163 GCA_036273255.1 Bradyrhizobium sp. | reverse complement strand
GGGAACCTCGGCTGGGGCTATAAATGGCCAACCGCGCCATTGTTGATCGTGATGACCATCGTCGCGCTGGTGGTCAAGCGGTTCTTTCCCAAAGCTCTCATCGGTCGTCTGAAACGAAAGGTGCCCAGAACAAATTAGAGCAGAGGCGCGCTCACATCGGCGGCGGCTGCTGGGCGATTGCGGCCAGCGCCGATGCGACGACCATCGCAATGGCGAGCAGCGGGCGAGGAAACATCGAGCGATATGCGGGCATGAGCAGGTCTCCGTGGCACCATCCAGCAACAGACACCGCAACCCTCGCGACATTCCCTCGCTCAAGCTTTCGTGAGATCGGCTTCCACCAGCGCGCGAAGCTCGGGGGTAACGCACGGCCGCTGTCCGAACCACAGTTCAAATCCGCGCACCGCCTGGTGCAGCAGCATGCCGAGCCCGTCGGCGGTCCTGAGGCCACGCCCCCGCGCCGCCGACAGCAGCGCCGTATCCAGCGGCACATAGACGAGGTCGGCGACAACCGCGGACGCCGGCAGCCGGCCGAGGTCGATCTCGAGCGCCGGCTGGCCATGCATGCCGAGCGACGTCGTGTTCACCAGCAAGGCCGAACCGGGCAACAGGTCGTCGACGGCATCCCACGCCACCGGATCGACACGGGCGCCGAATTGATCCGCCAACGTCCGCGCGCGTGCGGCGGTGCGGTTCGCCAGATGCACGCGCTCGATGCCGCGCTCGATCAATCCGAACACCACTGCGCGCGACGAACCGCCGGCTCCCAGCACCAGCGCGTCGCTGGCGGCGTCCCAGCCCGGCGCGCAGGCGTCGAGATTGTCGATGAAGCCCTCGATGTCGGTATTGGTCGAGCGCAGTTCTCCATTGTCATACCAGAGCGTGTTGGCGGCGCCGACCGCGCGGGCGCGTGGATCGGGCGTCGACAGCGCCAGCGCGCGTTCCTTGTGCGGAAGGGTGACGTTGGCGCCGACAAAGCCGCGGCTCGACAGACGCAGCACGAAATCGGCAAAGCCTTCGGGCGGCACCGCCTCGATGTTGTAGCCGCCCTCGATGCCGAGCGTGCGCAGCCAGTAGTGATGGATCAGCGGCGAGCGCGAATGCGCGGCCGGCCATCCGATCAGGCATGCGGCACGGGGCTTGGTCACGGCATTTCCTCGGCGGCGGTCAATTGGCCTCGCGATCAATTTATGTTCCGCGGGGCCGTGTCAAGGATCGGCGGCTCGCGAAACCCCTGCCAAAAAAGCGATTTGGCGCCCGCCCTGTCATCATCCGCGCAAGCGGATGATCCAGTAAACGCCGGCGTCGGTGATTCACACGGGCATCACGGCGTACTGGATGCCCCGCTTTCGCGGGGCATGACGGGAAGGGGGCCGCGCGAAAGCTCGCCGGCTGATCACGCCGCGGCGCGATGCGCGGCGATGATCTGATCGGCGGCACGGCCGGTGACCTCGGCCATGCGGTCGAACTGCCGGGTAAAGCCGCCGGCGCCGGCCGTGGCCGACCGCAATTCGACGATCAGATCGCCGATCTCCGCTTCCGGCATCGTGGCCCGGACACAGTCCCATCCGGACCAGCCCTCGCGGGTGTCGAAGCCGAGAATCTGGCCGCGCCTGCCCGACAGGATGGCGTTGATCCGGGCGGTGGCGTCGGTGGGACAGACGATTTCGACCAGATGGATCGGCTCCAGCAGGACCGGCTGGCATTGCGGCAGCGCTTCGCTGAGCCCGACCCGCGCCGCGGTTCGGAAGGCCAGATCGGAGGAATCCACGCTGTGATAGGAGCCGTCGATCAGCGTCACATGGACGTCGATGACGGGAAAGCCGAGCGGCCCGCGCAGCAATCCATCGACCACGCCCTCTTCGACGGCGCCGATGTAGTTTCGCGGCACCGCGCCGCCAACCACCTTCTCGTGGAATTCGAAGCCGCTGCCGCGCGGCATCGGCTTGATCTCCAGCACCACGTCGCCGAACTGGCCATGGCCGCCGGACTGCTTCTTGTGCCGGCCGCGCTGGGTGATCGCCTTGCGAATGGTCTCCTGATAGCCGATGGCCGGCGGTTGCGACTTGACGTTGACGCCGAAGCGGTCGCGCAGCCGTTCCAGCGCGACGCGCAGATGCATCTCGCCCTGTCCCCACAGCACGATGTCGTGGGTTTGCGGATTGTGGATCATGGTCAGCGACGGGTCCTCCTCGTTCAGGCGCAGCAGTGCCTGGCCGAGCTTGACGTCGTCCTTGCGGTCGGTGGCCGACAGCGCCATCGCCAGCACCGGCGGCAGCGGCTCGACGCGGACCAGCGCCGCCGGCGCGGTCTTGCCGCTCGACACCGTGTCACCGGTCTTGACCGCGTCGAGCTTTCCGAGCGCCACCGTATCGCCGGCCTCGGCGGCGCCGCGCTTGGTGTCATGGGCGCCGCTGACCGCGAGGATCCCGGACACGCGGCCGGATTCGCCGGAGGATGACAACAGCGTGGCACCATCCTCGAGATGCCCGGCCAGCACCCGTGTCAGCGACAGCTTGCCGCCGTGCTGCAAATGCACGGTCTTGAGCACATAGGCGAGCGCGTCCCTGGGCGAAGACGCGCCGAGGCGCTTCGCCGTCGCGGCAATCCCGGGCGATTCATGCCGCAGCGCCTTCATCAGGCGCAGCACGCCGTTCTGGCGCAGCGCCGAGCCCAGCAATACCGGACAGATCAACCCGTCGTGCAATTCGCGGGCGAGATCGTCGAACACCGCATCGCGGGGCGGCGGGATGTCGTCGAGCAGTTGCTCCATCAACGCATCGTCGTGATCGGCGAGCTTTTCCAGCATCGAGAAGCGGGCTTCCTTCTCGCGGTCGAGGTCGCCGCCTTCCAGTGCGACGACTTCGGAAGCCTTGTGTTCGCGGTAGACAAAGGCGCGCTCCAGCGCCAGATCGACGAAGCCCGCGATCAAATCGCCGCTCCAGATCGGAATCTGCCGCAGCACCAGCGGAATTCGCGAAGCCGGCTGCAGCGTCGCGAGTGTCTCGCGGATGCGCTTGTTGGCGCGGTCGATCTTGTTGAGAAAGAGAAAGCGCGGGACACCGAGGTCCTCGAGCTCGCGCAGGATGATCTGAAGCTGCGGCAGCTTGCGTTCGTCGGCCTCGCAGACCACGACGGCGGCATCCACCGCCGGGATCGCGGCGCGCATGTCGTGCGCGAATTCGACCGAGCCGGGACAATCGATGAAGGTATATTCGTCCCCCATGAAACTGGTGGTGGCGGCGGTGAGACCGACGCTCATCTTGTGGTGGCGCGCCTCGGGGCTGGCGTCGCCGACGGAAGTTCCGGCATCGACGCTGCCGGCTTTGGGAATGGCGCCAGTGCGCGCCAGGATGGCTTCAAGAAGTGTGGTTTTTCCGCTCTGAAAAGGGCCCACCAGTGCAATACACCGTGGACCGCGGGGACTTCTGACGTCTTGTCCCATTGCCGCCTCCTCGTCTGGAGCTCGGCCCTTGATTGGGTCGGCGGGGTGAATGGTCCCTC
The DNA here is from genome assembly GCA_036273255.1 of Bradyrhizobium sp. Classification (GTDB taxonomy): domain Bacteria; phylum Pseudomonadota; class Alphaproteobacteria; order Rhizobiales; family Xanthobacteraceae; genus Bradyrhizobium. The sequence goes on along the minus strand of DASUIA010000150.1, from coordinate 9,659 downwards.
TCCCGCTGCCATTTGGCAAGAAGGAAAAAAGTCGCTGCAATGCAAGTTGATGCAATCGCCCCGGCGACATCAATCCACCGGCCGGCGCGCGCCCAATCGCAGGGCTTTCCGCCGTTCCGAGAGTACGGGGATTTTCTCAGTCCGCACAACGCGCGCGTGCCCGCCTCTACTCCGATTGCGGCGGCGTTACCGGCCCGGCCGAAGTTCGAGGCTCTCCAGTCCGGCCGCGACATTGAAGCCGACCTGGCCCTGCACGCTCAGTGGCTGCAGCGCGATCGAATTGTTGGAGCCACCGACCAGCACGTTGCCGCCGACGCCGATCCCGACCGACGCGCTGCCCTGGGCGCCGGCATAATTGCCGGAGAGATCGCCGGGTCCCAATCGGGCGACCGGCGCATACACGCCCCAGGCCAGCGCCGTTTCCCGGGTGATGCCAAGATCGACGCCGACCTTGCGGATGGTGGCGATGTAGCGGTCGTCCGGCATGCCATCGACCCGCAGCACGCAACCGAGATTGGTGACGGAACCGACCACGAAACCGATGCTGGCGCCGCCGCGGCATTCGAGCACGCCGACCTGGACCCGCTGGACCGGCTGCTGCGCATGGGCGCCGGCAAGCGATGCCACGAATGCGCCCGTGGCCACAGCGGCAAGGATGAAGGAGCGGCGCATGGACAAATCTCCTGCTGACGAATGTGATGCGAGCAGAGAACCGGCTGCGCCACGGCCGATGGCGCGCTTTTTTATGCCACAAAGAGACGGGCGCGCAACAGGTCCGGGCGTGAGCCCGCTCTCCGGATAACGACACCAAACGATATCGTACTGCTGGGGAAGCGTATTGAGCGTATAGTAATTCAGCCCCATATCAGGGGAATATCACAACTTCCGGTTGACGGAAATCCATTCGCCTGCTTTTAGTTGATCGGAACACTCAGCGTTGGCCGCGTCAATCTGAGCTTGTGTCGGCTCTGAGTAATCTATCTGGTACTTTCCAATCCTCGGCGCATCTTCCTTCTTGTGCAGGCGAGCCCATTCGGAAAAATCGGCAACCGTGGTTTGGAGAAAGGCCATCAGTCGGGTCATGGCACCTCTTCCCAGCGCAATTGCTTATTCTTCGACGCATTCCAGTTAATAAAGGCTTCCATAGACTTACAGTCAGCCAACTCAGTTCATCGCTCAAGTTGCCATATGGCGAGGGCGTGTCGACCGGACAACGGCACATTAGCGTGATCGCCCAGGCCGGACCATGTCAAACTGGACCTAATTTCGCACTAAACCAAAAGCTGTGATACTTGCACTTCACGCGCCCGATTTCGGCATGATGAGCTCTCCCACGCCGGAAGTGTCCCACATTCGTCCCACAAAAAAGGCCCGCTTGCGCAGGCCTGTTTCGCTTGGCGGTTTCGGCCGACTCAGCGGCGATGGTGATGCAGGTGATGGTGGGGCGGAGCGGCGTGATGGTGGCGATAGTGCCGATAGACCCCATGAGGGGCAAACCCGACCGGCTGAAGATCGATGCTGGCGACACCGGCGGCGACGTTCAGTCCGGTCTGGCCTTGCACGCTGATCGGCTGCAGGCCATAGGCGTTGCCCGGGCCGCCGACCAGAAAGTTGCCGCCGAAACCGATGCCGACCGACGCATTGGCGCCGACGCCGCCGTAAGTGCCCGCGAGCGCGCCGGGTGCCAATCTCATGCTCGGCGCGCTCACCGCCCAGGAAAACTGGGTCTGCTCGGTGAAGCCGAGGTCGACACCGAAGCGGTGGATGGTTGCGGTATAGCCTTCGGGCCGCCGGCCCGCGCTCCGGAACACGCAGTCGAGCTGTGCTACCGAACCGAGCACAAAGCCGACATTCTGGCCGCCCTGGCACTCCAGAACGCCGACGGGAACCGGCGTCTGTGCGCTGGCGCTGGCGCATGACGCTGCCAGCGCGGCGATCGCAATGGCTGGTGTAGAGAGTCGCATGGGTCTTGTCTCCGCATGATGAATTGAGGTTGCGGAGCGGACAGGAAGGAAGCGTCGTGTCCAAAACATGGCGCTTCGCAAAGTTGCCGTTAAAACATCAAGGATCCGACGGCGATGTGATTTGACTATCTCAAATTGCCGCAAAATCGCTGAATGCGCTTGAAGGCTTCCTCGAGATCGGCGGTCTTGGTCGCGTAGGAAATGCGGAACGCCGGGCCGAGCCCGAACGCCGACCCCTGCACCACGGCGACGCCTTCGCTTTCCAGCAACTCGGTGACGAAGTCCTCGTCGTTGTCGAGCACCTTGCCCGACGGCGCCATCTTGCCCATGGTTCCGGCACAGGACGGATAGACGTAGAATGCCCCTTCGGGCCGCGGACATTCGATACCGCGCGCCTGGTTGAGCATCGACACCGCGAGATCGCGGCGTTCCTTGAACATCTTGTTGTGCACCGGAATGAAATCCTGCGGACCGCTGAGCGCTTCGACCGACGCCCATTGTGAAATCGACGACGGATTCGAGGTGGACTGCGACTGGATGGTCGCCATCGCCTTGATCAGCTCGGCGGGGCCTCCGGCATAACCGATGCGCCAGCCGGTCATGCAATAGGCCTTCGACACGCCATTGACGGTCAAGGTACGGTCGTACAGCTTCGGCTCGACCTGCGCCGCCGTCGTAAACACGAAGTCGTCGTAGACGAGATGCTCGTACATGTCGTCGGTCATGACCCAGACGCCGGGATGCTTCACCAGAACGTCGGTGATTGCCTTCAATTCGCTGCGCGTATAGGCCGCGCCGGTCGGGTTCGACGGCGAGCACAGGATGATCCACTTGGTCTTCGGGGTGATCGCCTTCTCCAGCGCGTCGGGCTGCAGCTTGAAACCTTGCGCCGCCGGGCACACCACCGGCACCGGCTCGCCCCCGGCGAGCGCCACCATTTCCGGATAGCTCACCCAATAGGGCGCCGGGATGATCACCTCGTCGCCCGGATTGATGGTGGCCATCAACGCGTTGTAGAGCACCTGCTTGCCGCCGGTACCGACGATGATCTGGTTCGCCTTGTAGGCGAGGCCGTTCTCGCGCTGGAACTTGGCGGCGATCGCCTCCTTCAGTTCAGGAAGGCCGTCGACCGCGGTGTACTTGGTCTTGCCGGCCTCGATGGCGCGGATCGCCGCCAGCTTGATGTTGGCCGGCGTGTCGAAGTCGGGCTCGCCGGCGCCGAGGCCGATGACATTGCGGCCCTCCGCTTTCAGCGCGCGTGCCTTGTCCGTCACCGCCATGGTCGCGGACGGCTTCACACGGTCAAGCGCAGCGGACAGAAACGGCATCATCGGCTCCTTGCAAACGTCGTGAACCGGCAATCCACGACTCGTATTGTTGGGATCGTCGCACCCTAAGGCGCGCCAAGCTGCACCGCAAGAAGCTTGCGCCACAGCAGCCAAACTTTAGGGAACGTTAAAGCGATCCGCCTAGGCTCGCGCAACATTCATAAAATTCCGTGGCGAAATGACTCATATCTGGCAAGGCCTGCGATCCGGCCGATGGCTGACCGCCGAGCGGGCGCGCGGGTACAGCCTGATCCTGCTCGGCGCCTATGTGATCGCCATCGTCGGGTGGATCGCGCTGTCGAACGGGCTGGTCGATCGCAACGGCAAGCCGGTCGGCACCGACTTCTCCAATGTCTACGCCGCCGGGGCGCTGACCTGGCAGGGAAAGCCCGCCGACGCCTATCAGCCGGCGCTGCAGCATGCCGCCGAAACCGCCGTGTTTGGCGGCCGCGAGGTTCCGTTCTATGGCTGGCACTATCCGCCCTTCTTCTTCGCGATCGCCTTCCTGGTGGCCGCCCTTCCCTATGCCTGCGGCCTTGCGATCTGGCTTGTGGCAAGCCTCGCGGCCTATCTGGCGGCGCTGTGCGCCATCCTCCCGCGGCCCGAGACGCTGCTGATCGCGCTGGCCTTCCCCGCGGTATTCGTCAACATCGGCCACGGCCAGAACGGGTTTCTCACCGCTGCCCTGCTTGGCGGTGCCTTGCATCTGCTGGATCGCAGGCCCTGGCTCGCCGGCGTGTTGATCGGCCTGCTCGCCTACAAGCCGCAGTTCGGCGTCCTGATCCCGGTCGCGTTGCTGGCGGGCCGACGGTGGAACACCATCGGCGCCGCCGTTGCCACCGTTGCGACACTGCTCGCAGTCAGCTTGGCGACGCTCGGCAGCGGCGTGTGGCACGCGTTTGCGGACTCGACGACATTCACGCAAACGGTGGTGCTCGAGCAGGGCGGCACCGGCTGGGAAAAGATCCAATCGATCTTCTCGGCGGTGCGGATGTGGGGCGGCAACGTGCAAACCGCCTACGCGATGCAGATCGCGCTGGCGCTGATGCTCGCCGCGGGTCTGGCGCGGCTCTGGCGAAGCGATGCCGCGTTCGAGCTCAAGGCCGCGGCGCTGGCAACCGGCAGCCTGCTCGCCACGCCCTATGTGCTCGACTACGACCTTGTCGTGCTCGCGGTCGCGATCGCATTCTTCGCGCGCCACGGCTTGAACGAGGGCTTCCGCAATTTCGAGATCAGCGGGCTCGCCGCGGCATGGATCGTGCCCCTGCTGTCGCGCGGCATCGACGGCGTCACCGGCATACCGCTGGGCCTGCTGGCGTTGATGTCACTCTATGGTCTTGCATTGCGGCGCGCGGCACTGGATCGGATGGGCGTCATGAACGGCGCTCGCGGAATCGCGCAGGCGTGATCTGACGTGCGAAGATTTGCTGGCATGATCTGCTGCAAGGTTGCAGTGCGGCAGAGGTTTTCGACTATTTCCAGCCCGAAGATCTTGCGACGTATCGCCATCGGCATCATTGTTTGGCCGCGTTGCAGCGTGACAACATCATCGCTGTAGCACGCGGCGGACACCAGCGGTCGAACGAAAGCAAGAATGTACACGCTCTATTCCATGCAGCGCTCCGGCAACAGCTACAAGGTTCGGCTTGCGCTGGCGCTGCTCAAGGCGCCCTATCGCGCGATCGAAATCGACATTCTGCGCGGCGAGAGTCGCACACCGGAATTTCTGGCGAAGAATCCGAGCGGACAGGTGCCGCTGCTGGAAGTCGCGGAAGGGCGCTTCCTCGCCGAATCGAACGCCATCCTCTGGTATGTCGCTGGCGGCACCCCGCTTGCGCCGGAAACGCCGATCGAACGCGCCGAAGCGCTGCAATGGATGTTCTTCGAACAGCACGCCCTCGAGCCGAACATCGGTGCGGCTTACTTCTGGCTGTCGCTGGTCAGGGGCGGCAGGGATCTGCAGACCCATGCGCTGGAAGACTGGATGGAGCGTGGTTACGCCGCGTTGCAGGTGATGGAAAACCACCTCAAGACCCATGACTATTTCGCCACCGGCCGGCTCACGGTCGCGGACATCGCGCTTTATGGCTATACCCATGTCGCCGATCGCTGCGATTACGACCTCACCACATTCCCCGCGATTCGAACCTGGTTGCACCGGGTCGAGCAAACTCCGGGCTTTGTCACCATGGACTGGCGGCAGGACGCCGAGATCGGCGCCGAGGCCTGAACGCCGGAAATTGCGGGCCCGCGGCCGGATTCGCCGCGATTTTGCCATCTTCAACGCGGCGTCGCCGCAATGTTGCCCGCGAGCGCTGCGACACCTTGCGGTGTTGGCGGGTGATTCGCCCGCGCAATGAGGAAATGGACCATGACCCGGTCGCCCGGCCCAGCAGGCTTCGTACGCTGTCCCGCGCTTGCAGACTCGTCCAGACTGGCCGACGCCGTCGCGGCTTCGCTCGCGATCGCCTCGCTGTCGCTGTGCCTGATCGTCACCCTCACGGTGTTTTCGATCAAGGCCAGCATGGCGATGCCGATACCGGCGTAACTCAAATTACCTGGACATCTTCGCTGATTCCTTCGCGCTGCGCAGTGGCACACCGCGCCATCGGGCCAAGATGAAAGCGCCCGTCGTCATCGTTGCCGTCACGCTGACCGTAGGGATCCTCGTCGTCGCCTCCTTCCTGATCGCCACCGGCGCGCACGGCGAAGACGCCGTTCGGCTCGCCTGCGCAAACCTGTCGGTACCGACGCTGCAGCCACCGTCGCTGGCCGCAACCGATCCGATTCGATTCAAAGACGCCGAAAGCGATCGACCGATTGTTAGGCATGCAGCCGGAAACCTCAGCGCCGCGGAAACTTTTCTGCAAGCTCGGATCGTTACTCTCGTGGCAGAGCGAGAACAGGCATGCAGTTCGACTGGCGCCCCATCTCCGGTCCGGTCCTGACGACAGTGACGGCGCTCGCCGCCATCCTTGTCGACCGGCATCTCATGGCCCTTCCCAACCCGGCGCCGCTGTTCGTCTGCATTGTCGCCTGTGCGAGTTCGCTGAGCGGCCTCGCCTCGGGCATGGTCAGTGCCGTGATTGCGGTGGTCGCGGCCGCGCTGTTCTTCGTCAACCACCGCGCAACGCCCGGCTATGACGTCGCCGATCTGCAGCATCTGCTGATGCTCGCGGTCACCGCGGCCGGCACCGCCGCCATTACCGGACTGCTGCGGAAAAGACTGATGGACAGTTTTGCGGGAGAGCGCCGGCACCACGCCACCGCGGCGCGGCTGTCGGCGGCGCTCGACCAGGTCGACATCGGCATCGTGCTGTTGGATTCCGACACCCGCGCCGAGTTCATCAACCGCGCGTTCCGCGGCTATTTTTCGCTGCCGGACCAGAAGGCGGCGAGCAAGCCGCCGTTCATCGCGCTGATGTATCATGGCCGCGATACCGGCGCCTACGAGATGCCGGAGGAGGAGTTGAGCGCCTTCATCGCCGAGCGCACCAGGATGATGCGCGCCGGCGATTCGACGCCGATCAACATCAACCTCGCCGACGGAAAGGTGCTGCGATTTAGCTGCACGGCGTTGCCCGACGGCGGCAGAATGCTGAGCTACACGCCGGTCACCGATCTCGTTCGCTGCACCGACGACCCCGCCAGCGTCGAATACTATCAATCGCTGCGCGGCGGCGGCGATCGCGGCCTCACCCGGCATCTGCGCGCCGCGGAATAGCGGCGCCAACCTGGCCCTTGCGGCGCCAACATCGGCGAGGCAAAGTGTGCCCCGCTCTCGTTTCATCGCCCCAGGAATGGTCCATGCAAATCCGCAATCTCGGCGGCTCCGGGCTGCGGGTCTCCGCGGTCGGGCTTGGCTGCAACAATTTCGGCCAGCGCACCGATCTCGAAACCTCGCGCAAGGTGATCCACCGCGCCATCGATCTCGGCGTCACGCTGTTCGATACCGCGGACATGTATTCCGGGATGGGCGGTTCGGAGACGGTGCTGGGCGAAGTGCTCGGCGATCGCCGCAAGGACATCGTGCTGGCGACCAAATTCTCCAAGCCCATGAGCCAGGACGGCACCAAGAAGGGCGCGTCGCGGCGCTATATTCTGTCCGCCGTCGAGGCCAGCCTGAAGCGGCTGAAGACCGACTACATCGACCTCTACCAGCAGCATGATTTCGACCCGCTGACGCCGATCGAGGAAACCCTGCGGGCGCTGGACGACCTGATCCGCCAGGGCAAGGTCCGCTACATCGGCAATTCCAATTTCCCGGCCTGGCGCGTCGCCGAGGCCGAATTCACCGCGCGACAGATGAACGTCAACCGGTTCGTGTCCTGCCAGGACGAATACAGCCTCGTGGTGCGCAAGATCGAACAGGACCTGCTGCCGGCGGCGAGCCAATACAGGCTCGGCCTGCTGCCCTTCTTCCCCCTCGCCAGCGGGCTGTTGACCGGCAAATACGAGCGCGGCGCTCCCGCGCCCGAGGACACGCGGTTCGCCAAGGCGCCGGCACTGCGCGAGCGCTATGTCATCCCGCGCAACGAGGACATCGTCGACGAGCTGCAGGCCTTCGCTCGGGCGCGCGGCCACTCGATGCTGGAACTGGCCTTCTCATGGCTGGCATCGCAGCCGCTGGTGTCGAGCGTGATCGCCGGCGCCACCCGGGTCGAACAGATCGAGGCCAACGTCAAGGCGATCGAGTGGACCCTCGACGCCAACGACCTCGCCGAGATCGACCGGATCACGAAGGCGTAGCGGCCCTCACCCGGATTGCTTCGCAATCCAACCTCTCCCCGCAAGAGGCGGGGAGAGGTTGAAGTCTGCGCCAGCAACCGCTGCCCCCCCTTCTCCCTCTCCCCGCCCTTCGCGGGGAGAGGGTCGGGGTGACGGGAAGGGTCTGCCAGCTCGCAAGCCCCTCACCCGGATTGCTTCGCAATCCGACCTCTCCCCGCAAGAGGCGGGGAGAGGTTGAAGTCTGCGCCAGCAACCGCTGCCCTCTTCTCCCTCTCCCCGCCCCTTCGCGGGGAGAGGGTCGGGGTGAGGGGCCTCCTATTTCGCAAGCTCGGTCTGGATCGTGGTCAGAACGCCATCGATATTGCCCAACACATCATTGTTCCAGAACCGAAGCACGCGGTATCCTCGATCGATCAAACGACGATCTCGGATCACGTCGCTGGCCGATTCCGCGTGCTGGCCGCCGTCCACTTCGACGACGACCAGCTTTTCGCGGCAAACGAAATCGCAAATGTAGCTCTCGATCGGCTGCTGCCGGACAAATTTGTGTCCGTCAATCTGTCGGTTGCGAAGGCGATTCCAGAGAGTGGTTTCGGCTTCGGTCTGATTGGCACGCAGCCGCCTTGCGATCCGTATCGTCTTCTTGTCTTGGCCCCGCATCGCCTTGCCCCTCACCCGGATTGCTCCGCAATCCGACTTCTCCCCGTCAGACGGGGAGAGGTTGAAACCTACCCCAGCAACCGCTGCCCCCTTCTCCCTCTCCCCGCCCCTTCGCGGGGAGAGGGTCGGGGTGAGGGGAAGGGTCTGCCATCTCGCAAGCCCCTCACCCGGATTGCTTCGCAATCCAACCTCTCCCCGCAAGAGGCGGGGAGAGGTTCAAAACCTACGCGAGCAGGCCCTGGATGCCCTTCACGGCAGCGCTGTCGGGGAAGACGGTCTTGGCCAGCACCTGCTCGGAAAGGCCGAGATGGTCGCGCAGCACGCCCTTGACGACGGCGCGCAGGTCGGTGGTCGGCGCGAGGTCGCGGGCTTGATGGAGGTTCGCGGGTTTCAGGCCGGGCCAGTCGGAAATCACCCGGCCGCCGCTCACCGCGCCGCCCGCCAACAGCGCGATGGTGCCGGTGCCATGATCGGTGCCTTCGGTGCCGTTGATCCGCGCGGTGCGGCCGAACTCGGTGGCGACCACCACCACGGTATCGCGCCAGCGCTCGCCAAGGCCGCTTTCGAATTCCGACAGCGCACCGTCGAGACCCGACAGCAACTGCGCCAGCCGTCCGACCGGGCCACCTTCATTGGCATGGGTGTCCCAGCCGTCGAAGGCGAGTGCCGCGATCCGCGGGCCGTCCTCCGCCGCCATCAGCTTGGCGGCGCCGCGCGCCACCAGCCGCATCGCACCGGCATTGTTGGCGCCGGGCTTCGGCTTCATGTCGTCGCCGAGCGCAGCCTTTTCGAGCTGCAGGCCCTGCGACAGCGCCGAGGCCAGTGCCGGGTCGCGGTGTCCGTAAAGCTCGAGCAGCCGCATCGCGGTGTCGTCGGCGGCCTGCGGCAGCGCGGCCGGCGTCCAGCCGACCGTCGGCGCCGCCCCGCGCAACACCAGAGGCGTGGTCGGACCGACGGCAAGGCCGTTCATCACCCGTTC
>DASUIA010000149.1:0-7155 GCA_036273255.1 Bradyrhizobium sp. | reverse complement strand
AGGAGTAAACGCGTAGAACACGCGGCTAGAATTGTAATCCGACTTCAGGCTTGGAATATGATCGGCAGGGAGTTCTGATTTGCTTGGTCCAGGCCGGGAGCCGTCCCGGCTAGCTCCGCGCCTGCTCGGCATTTTGCGGCGCGCCACCGCGCACCAGCGCGTCGACGCTCCATGGCCCGCCCCCGGCAAAGGCCAGATACAGGAACGTAAAACAAAGACTCACGGCGAGATCGCCGCCGCTCAGGATCGGAAAGAAGCCGTGCGGCAGATGTTCGATGAAATAGGCCGCAGCCATTTCTCCGCTCAGGATAAAGGCCGCTGGCCGGGTGAACAGGCCGAGAATCAGCAACGTGCCGCCGACCAGTTCGAACATGCCGGCGATGCCGAACAGCGAAAACCACTTCAAATCCTCGAACATCTCGACGTCCGGCCAACCGAACAGTTTTGCGGTTCCGTATTGCAGCAGCACCAGACCGAGGACAATCCGCAACACACTGAGGAGACGGGGCGCCCAGTTTGTGCCGAGTGTCATGGCTCACCTCCGATCCAATGCGCGCGACCTGCGCGACCGGTCATGGCCCCGCCGTCATGGTATCATTTGCGCCGGATCAGCGCATCGAGGCCCCACGGACCGGCGCCGGCAAATGCAAAATAGAGAAAGACGAAGCAGAACAATGCGGCGAGTTCGCCGCCGTTCAATACCGGATAGAAGCCCCTGCCGGCATGCGCGATGAAATACGCGGCGGCGGTAAAGCCCGAGAGAACGAAGGCGACCGGCCGCGTGAACAGACCGATCGTGAACAGCGTGCCCCCGATCAGTTCGATCAGCCCGCCAGCACCCGCCAGCGAATTCAGATGGACGTTGGCAAACATCGGAACGACCGGAAAACCCAGGATTTTGCCGGTGCCATGCTGCAGCAAATCGAGCCCCGTGAACACCCGGAGTACGCTGAGAAGGGTGAGGGTACGCGATTCCCAGGCGCTGGAAAGGATGTGCGAATTCATCTGATGGCCCGTCTGGCGATTTGATTATAGTTTATAACTATCTCGCCATATAAGGCGGTGGCGCGCTGGCGCCAACTCACAATGCTGTCAGCCCGGCGTGATGGGTCGACGAACCATTCAGAAAGGCGCCAGAACTTGCGCTAGCGCCACTCGACCTTGGTGATCTCGTAGGCCTTGGCGCCGCCGGGCGCCACCACCTCGACCGAGGCGCCCTTCTTCTTGCCGATCAGCGCCCGCGCCAATGGCGAGGTGATGGAGATGCGGCCTTTCTTGGCATCGGCTTCCGGTTCGCCGACGATCTGCCACACCGCTTTCTTGTCGGTGTCTTCATCGATCAGCGTGACGGTGGCGCCGAACTTGATGGTGTCGCCGGAGAGTTTGCTGATGTCGATGATGTCGGCGCGCGCGAGCTTGTCCTCGATCTCGGCAATGCGGCCTTCGTTGTGTGACTGCTCTTCCTTGGCGGCGTGATATTCCGCGTTTTCCGACAGATCGCCATGCGAGCGCGCTTCGGCAATATGCTCGATGATACGCGGGCGCTCCACCGACTGGCGCTGCTTCAACTCGTCCTCGAGCGCGGCATAGCCGAGAGCGGTCATCGGTACCTTTTCCATCATCTGTCTTCGTCCTTCAACCTCGTGCGGACCCATCCGCGGCACGCACAAACGCCGAAACAGAACACGCTCATGACGGGCGAGTTCCGGTCATGAAAGGGGTTCAACGCCAGCCGGTGCCGGACCCCCTCCGGCTTGGGGGATCATAGGTTTTCTAGCGCCCCTTACGAACCCCAAATTCGCTGCCGAACCGGTTGTCAGGTCGGCGAATTCGGGGTCAGGACGCTAGCTTTCGGAAAAATAGCTCTGCAGGGTACGGACCTCAAGGTCCCCGCCCAGATAGGCGCGGATGCCCTGTGCGGCCGCCACGGCACCCGAAAGAGTGGTGTAATATGGCACTTTATGCAAGAGGGCAGCTCGTCGCAACGAGCGGCTGTCGGCCAGCGCCTGCGGTCCTTCCGTGGTATTGAAGACAAGCTGGATGTCGCCATTGGTGATGGCGTCGACAATGTGCGGCCGCCCTTCCAGCACCTTGTTCACCTTTTCAGTCGGCACCCCGCTGTCGGCGAGGAACCGCTGGGTGCCGGAGGTGGCCATCACCTTGAACCCGAGCGAGAACAACAACCGGACCGCCTCGACAATCCGGGTCTTGTCGATCTCCCGGACCGAGACGAATACCGTGCCCTTGCGTGGCACGCGGGTGCCACCGCCGAGCTGGCTCTTGGCGAACGCCACCTCGAACGAGCGGTCGATGCCCATGACCTCGCCGGTCGATCGCATTTCCGGCCCCAGCACGGTATCGACGCCGGGGAAGCGGGCGAACGGAAACACCGATTCCTTGACCCCGACATGGCCGAGCTTGCGCGTCTTCAAATCGAAACTCGCAAGCTTCTCGCCGGCCATGATCCGGGCAGCGATCTTCGCCACCGGCATGCCGATCACCTTGGCGACGAACGGCACCGTGCGCGATGCCCGCGGATTGACTTCGAGCACGTAGATCTCGCCGTCCTTGATGGCATACTGCACGTTCATCAGCCCGACCACGTCGAGGCCGAGCGCGAGTTCGCGGGTCTGCCGCTCGAGCTCGGCAATCATCCGGGCGTCGAGCGAATGCGGCGGCAGCGAGCAGGCGGAATCGCCGGAATGAATGCCGGCTTCCTCGATATGCTCCATGATGCCGACGATGAAGGTGTCCTTGCCGTCACACAGGCAGTCGACATCGATCTCGATGGCATCGGACAGATAACGGTCGAACAGCAGCGGGTTGGTTCCCAGCACCGTGTTGATCTGTCCGGTCTTGTCGTTCGGGTAGCGCGCCTTGACGTCACCCGGCACCAGCTCGGGCAGGGTGCCGAGCAGATAGTCGCTGAGCTGGGATTCCTCGCGGATGATCTGCATCGCGCGCCCGCCGAGCACATAGGAAGGGCGCACCACAAGCGGCAGGCCGAGATCCGCGGTCACCAGCCGCGCCTGCTCCACCGAATAGGCGATGCCGTTTTTCGGCTGCTTCAGCCGCAGCCGGTCGAGCACGCGCTTGAAGCGGTCGCGGTCCTCGGCGAGATCGATCGCATCGGGCGAGGTGCCGAGGATCGGCACGTCGGCCGCCTCCAGCGCGCGGGCGAGCTTGAGCGGCGTCTGGCCGCCAAATTGCACGATCACCCCGTGCAGGGTGCCGTTCTGCCGTTCGGTGGCAATGATCTCCAGCACGTCCTCGGAGGTCAGCGGCTCGAAATACAAGCGGTCGGCGGTGTCGTAGTCGGTCGACACCGTCTCCGGATTGCAGTTGATCATGATGGTTTCATAGCCGGCATCGCGCAGCGCAAAGCAGGCGTGGCAGCAGCAATAGTCGAATTCGATGCCCTGGCCGATCCGGTTCGGACCACCGCCGAGAATGATGACCTTGCGCTGGTCGGACGGCGCGCTCTCGTCGGCGGGCTGACCCGCGAACGGCGATTCATAGGTCGAATACATGTAGGCGGTGGGCGAGGCGAATTCGGCGGCACAGGTGTCGATCCGCTTGAACACCGGACGGACCGCCAGCGCGTGGCGTCTTGCCGTCACCTCGGCCTCGGTGGTTTCGACCAGGACGGCCAGCCGCGCGTCGGAAAATCCCATCGCCTTCAGCATCCGCATCCCGAACGCATTGGCGGGCAGGCCGTTCGCCTTGATTCGAGCCTCCATTTCCACGATGCCGCGGATCTCCGCCAGGAACCAGGGGTCGATCTTGCAGGACGTGAAGATCTCCTCATTGCTCCAGCCGAGCCGCATCGCCTGCGCCACCTGCAGGATCCGGTTCGGCGTCGGGACACCGAGCGCGGCGCGGATCGCATTCTTGTCGTCGCCGCGGCCGAGACCTTCGATGTCGATCTCGTCAAGCCCGGTCAGCCCGGTCTCGAGACCGCGCAAGGCCTTTTGCAGGCTCTCCTTGAAGGTGCGGCCGATGGCCATCACCTCGCCGACCGACTTCATCGAAGTGGTCAGGGTGGTGGAGGCGCCGGGAAACTTCTCGAACGCAAACCGCGGGATCTTGGTGACGACATAGTCGATGGTCGGCTCGAACGAAGCCGGCGTCGCGCCACCGGTGATGTCGTTGGCGATCTCGTCGAGGGTGTAGCCGACCGCAAGCTGGGCGGCGACCTTGGCAATCGGAAAGCCGGTGGCTTTCGAGGCGAGCGCCGAGGAGCGCGACACCCGCGGATTCATCTCGATCACCACCATGCGTCCGTCGGCCGGGTTGACGCCGAACTGCACATTGGAGCCGCCGGTCTCGACTCCGATCTCGCGCAGCACCGCCAGCGAGGCGTCGCGCATGATCTGGTATTCCTTGTCGGTCAGGGTCAGCGCCGGTGCCACGGTGATGGAGTCGCCGGTATGGACGCCCATCGGATCGAGGTTCTCGATCGAGCAGATGATGATGCAATTGTCCTTCCTGTCCCGCACCACTTCCATCTCGAACTCTTTCCATCCCAGCACGGATTCCTCGATCAGGACTTCGTCGGTGGGGGAGGCGTCGATGCCGCGCTCGACGATTTCGATGAACTCCGCCTTGGTGTAGGCGATGCCGCCGCCGGTACCGCCCATGGTGAAGGAGGGCCGGATGATCGCGGGCAGGCCGATGTCGTCGAGCGCGCGCAACGCATCGGGCAGATTCTTGGTCTGGATCGAGCGCGGCGTCTCCAGCCCGATCCGGATCATGGCTTCACGGAAGCGGCCGCGGTCCTCGGCCTTGTCGATGGCTTCAGCGGTGGCGCCGATCATCTCGACGTCGAATTTTGCCAGCGTGCCCTGCTTGCGCAGCGACAGCGCGCAGTTCAGCGCGGTCTGTCCGCCCATGGTGGGCAGCAGCGCAAAGCCGCCGGGAACGACGTTGCGTTCCTTTTCGATGATGCGGGCGACGATCTCGGGCGTGATCGGCTCGATGTAGGTGGCATCCGCCAGTTCCGGGTCGGTCATGATCGTGGCCGGGTTGGAATTGACCAGGACGATCCGGTAGCCTTCCTCCTTCAGTGTCTTGACCGCCTGCGTTCCCGAATAATCGAATTCACAGGCCTGGCCGATCACGATCGGGCCGGCGCCGATGATCAGGATGGTGGAGATGTCGGTTCTTTTGGGCATCAGGTCTCGCGGACAGGAAATCGGGCACAAAAAAAGGGCGCGCGTGCCGCGCGTCCCTCGAGCCTCGGCGCCGGGTTACCCCTCCGCGCGGGTGGTCTTTAGACCAGATTTCGCAACCGCGAAAGGGTCTGAAATGCCCCATCAACCGGCATTTTCCACGCTTCGGGCAGCACTGCTTCACCGGCGGCCTGGCGCTTCGAAGCTCGACGGGCAAAGGCTGGAGGCCCGGCCTGGATTTGAACCAGGATAAAGAGCGATGCACTGCTCTCGCGTCGACGCTTCCGCCACCGGGCCGTGCCCATCCTCCCCGATCACGCCACGGTGAGCCACACCTCGCTTGGATTAACCCTAATCGGGCGAAAGGGCATGGCGGGCGACAAAGGTCATCCGCCACGTATTGTGCCCGATGTTGAAATGCGCCCGCGAGGCAGTGAATCCGGCTTTGGCGAGTTTCGCCAGCATCTCGCTCTCGCCGTAGCGCTGCAGGCCGACCCGGGCGCGCAATTGCCGGTAGTCCGACAACGCGGTGCTGACGAGGCCGACCAATGCGTCCTTGAGAAAGCCGTGGCGCCGCGCAAAGCGAAGCAAAGCGAGCACATCCCTGGACATGCCGACCTCCGGGCGCAGGATATCGCCCAGGATCAGGCGGCCCGACGGCTTGAGCAGCCGCCGAATCACCGCCAACGCCGCATCGAGTTCGGCCGGTGTCATGTACTGGGCCACCGAATTCATCACCGCGAGATCGATCGATTTTTCGCTCATCTTGCGCAATTCGTCCAGGGATCGCACCCTGATTTTGGTGTTCGGAGCGAACCGCGCAATCAGGCGGCCCCGCACGCCCGGCGCCGGCTCGGCCAGGATCAGCTTGCCGCAGGCATCGGCCACCTGTGCCGCCGATAGCGCCTCGCCGCACGCATAATCCAGCACCACCGCATCCGGCGAGGAGATATGACCGATGATGTCCTTGGCGATCAGTTGGAAATGCAGGTCGCGATGCAGCCTGCTCGCGTAGATCGTGTGCGTGGAATCGTAGTAGTCGATCCAGTCGTCCATCGTCGCGCACGTCCGGTAAAAACAGGGGTTCCGGTCGAGGAACCAGCGGGTTCATGATGCGTTAGATGGTTCGGCGAGCCGTGTCCACTGCCGCCAATTCCCCGGTTCCTAACAGGAAGGTTCATCGTGAGCAAAGCCAAGTCCGACAAGAATTCGCCCGACCTCGATACACCCACCGACCTGCCGCAGGCCGCCGTGGAGAAGATTTCGGCGTCGCTCAATGCTCTGCTGGCGGACGCTTTCGCGCTGTATGTGAAGACCAAAAACTTCCACTGGCACGTCAGCGGCCGGCATTTCCACGACTATCATCTGATGCTCGACGCGCAGTCCGATGCGATCTTCGCCACCACCGATCAGCTTGCCGAACGGGTACGCAAGCTCGGCGGCACCACGGTGCGCTCGATCGGGCAGATCGGGAAGCTGCAGACCATCAAGGACAACAACGAAGAGTTCGTACCGCCGCGCGAGATGCTGCGCGAGTTGATGGAAGACAACAAGCACGTGGCGGCGGCCATGCGCAAGGCGCACAAGCTCTCCGACGATCACGAGGATTCCGGTACCGCGGGCCTGCTCGAGACCTTCATCGACGAAACCGAGCGCCGCACCTGGTTCCTGTTCGAGGCGAGCCGTCAGGAAGGCGGCAACGAAGCGTAAGCCGGCCGGGGCGGTAGGGTGGGCAAAGGCGCCCTTGCGCCGTGCCCACCGGTTACGGCACGCAAGGAGCCAGATGGTGGGCACGCGGAGCCCGTTGGCTTTCTGACTCAGTACGATTTGCCCACCCTACCGATTCTGCCGGCAGCGATTCACATTCCCATTTTTGTCGTCGCCGGAATCTCGAACACCAGGCAGGTGGTGGTGGCGTGCGCGAGCAGCCGGCCGTTGGCGTCGGTGATGCGGGCCTCGGCGGTTGCGGCGCGACGTCCGACAT
>DASUIA010000148.1:0-16474 GCA_036273255.1 Bradyrhizobium sp. | reverse complement strand
CGAAGGATGAATTCCAAGTCGAGGGCGGCGATCATACGCGGATTGCCTTTACTCGCGACGCGGTTGGCAAAGTCAACGGTGCGGCTCTTAACCCGGGACCATGGGAGCAACGCGGCATGCTCGCCCAATAGGGGGCACAATGACATCTGATGACATGCGGCGGCACGCCCCTTCATTGCTTGACCTATGCGAGGCGCTCGGGCTGCGCGAGCCCGAACCGGCGAGATCGCGCGCTGGCATCGGCCTTAAGCCCTGACCTCCTGGCGCTGGAACACGACATAGCCGGCGACAAACAGCACGATGGTGCTGGCGATCAGGCAAACCGTTTGCGGCCACGCGATCAAGAGGCTCTGCCCGAGCGGCAGCGGCGCTCCCATCACCGCGCCCCGCAATTGATCCAGAAACACCGGACCGAGCGACCGCGTGGTCGGCGACAGCACCGCCAACATCGCCTCGCCGAACAGATGGTTCGGCGACAGCCGCGCCAGCGTCTGCGTCCAGATGGCGGTATCCGGCGAATCGAGCCCGAGCAGCGCATAGCGCGGGTCCGGCGGCGAGATCGCCTGCGCGAGCGCCGGCGCCAGCATTGGCCACAGTACGGTCAGGAACAGCCAGATGCCGAGCGCAACCAGTGCCGCGGTCGCTGGCGAGCGGAACACGATCGACAGCAGCATCGCGAGCGAAAGCCAGACCCCGGCGTAGAAAATCGCGATCACCAGGAACGCCAGAGAGCGCGCGATTTCCTCCCCGCCCGGCGGGACGCCGAGGAAGATCAGGCCGAGGCCGATCACCAGCAGCCACAACGCCGCCAGGCTGAAACCGAGCGTCATCAGCCCGGCGAGGAATTTTCCCATCAGCAGCGCGTCGCGATAGATCGGCTGCGCCAGGATACGCGAAAGCGTCCGCCGGTTATGCTCGCTGTTGATGGCATCGAAGCCCAGTCCGATCGCCATCAGCGGAATGAGAAATCCGAGGATGGCGACAAAGGACGGCAGCGGCGCATGGTCGACGGTGAACAGCCGCAGCAGCAGGAAGGGATCTTCCGCCGTGTTCTGCCGGAGATCGTCGATCGCGCCATAGAGTGCGGCCAGCGCCGTCAGCACGATCAGCAGTTCGAGCACCAGCACCCGTGCGCTCGAGAGATTGTCGGCCAATTCCTTCACCGCCACGGTGCCGAGGCCCTGGAACGGCGAGCCCTCACGCCGCATGACGCGTCCCTCCGGTGGATTCGGTCTGGTCCCGGAAGAACCGGGCATAAATCGCCTCGAGGCTTGGTTCGTCCACCGAAAGCCGGCGCAACGAGCCCTTGGCGGCGACCACGGCCCGCGCCGCATCCGCGCGCACGTCGCGATCGGCCGTCATGCGGAAGCGATCCGCCGCCAGCGTCTCGACATTGGTGACGCCGGCGACCGTCGCCAGCCGCCGGGCAAGACCGGCACCATCGGCCTCGACCTCGACCACAAATCCCGCACCCAACACTTGCCGGGCGAGATCGGCAACCGCGCCCATCAAGACGATACGCCCGGCTTGAAACAGCGCGACACGATTGCATACCCGCTGTACCTGATCGAGCAGGTGGGAGGAGAGCAGCACTGTGACGCCATCGGCCTTGAGTTGACCGATGAGCTCGAGGAATTCGAGCGTGGCCTGCGGATCGAGCCCGGAGGTCGGTTCGTCGAGAATGGCGATATCGGCCTGCTTGACCACGATTTCTGCAAGCCCAAGCCGCTGCCGCATGCCGCGCGAGAATGTTGCCACGCGCTTGTCGGCGACTTCGGCCAGGCGGACTCGCTGCAGTGCCGCCACGATCCGCCGCGTCCGCTCCGCCGCCGAAAGGCCCATCAGTTTGGCGGTATAAGCCAGATTCTCGACGGCGGTGAGGTGATCATAGAAACCGACGGAGTCCGGCAGGTAGCCGACCCGGCGCTTGACTTGCAGCGGCGCGCGCGCCGGATCACAGCCGAGCACGCTGACGACGCCGGCGGAAATCTCGGTCAGGCCGAGCATCATCAGGATCGTCGTGGTCTTGCCGGCGCCGTTCGGCCCGAGCAATCCAAACACCTCGCCCTTGACGATATCGAAGTTGATGGCGTCGACCGCGTTCACGTCGTTGTAACGCTTGGTAAGCCCCCGCGCCGCGATCACGATCTCGTTTGCCGTCGTGACGGCCTGTTGCTGATCGCTCATCGGCGTCCGAACCTCGCCACCGCACCCAGCATCAACAGCAGCGCAACGCCGATGACGCCGGCGCCCACCATCCCCCACACCGTCGAGGTCGCAACCGTAATCCTGAACTGGCCGGATGCGCTCTCGCCGCGCGACGTCGCGCGAATCGTCGTCATGTAGTCGCCGGCCAGCGATTTGTCGCCCGGCGTCACCAGCGCCTGCACCTCGGCATCCTTGCCCGGGACCAGCCGGTCGATGGTGGCGGGCGAGAACGTCACTTTCCATCCCGTCGGCGCCGTGGATGCGAGCTCGATGTTCTCGGCCGGCGCGCTGCCGGTGTTGGTGACGACGACCGGGATCGAGCTTTGCTGGGCGGCGACCGCACGCGCGCTCAGCAACCCGTCACGCCCCGACACCGTCAGTTGCGGCTGTCCGACGACATCGAGCGCAAGCTCGACCTTCGCTGAGGCATCTTCCGCATTGACCGTCACCTTTACCGGAAAATGCCCGGCGTCGATGGTGCTGGGCGGGCGGACCTTGAGCTTGATGTCCTTGGACTGACCGGCCTCGATCGGGATCGAGGAGAGTTCCTGGGTGCCATAGGCCTCGGTGAACGAGGTCTCGAAATTGGTCGGTGCGTCGGCCGCGAAGCTCGCGACCACGTTGCGCCCGGAGTCGTTCTTGATGGTCAGGGTATATTCGAAGTTCGACTTCGGACTGCCGCGGAGCGACGGCAGCTTCGAAGTCACGCTCAACTTGGCCGGCAACTCCTTGGCGAGCGCGACGTTGAGCGGGAGCGTCGCATCGACGCCCTGCCCTTCCGCCTTGACGGTCAGCGTCTGCCCGCTCAGCGCCGTGTTGGCCGGCACGTCGAGACGAAGCTGAAGCGCGACACTGGCGTCCGGCGCCGGCATCGCCGCTGCAACCGGCTGTCCGCCGCCCAGCAGCGTTGCGGTCCACCCGCTCGGCACTCCCGTCACCGAGAGCTGATATCGCTGCGGGTCGAGCCCGTAGTTCTGAAGGCGCAGCGGAATGTTCGACGTGGTACCCGGCCTTACCGTGACGGCCGGATAGTCGGTCATCAGGTAAAGACCCTTGATGTCCCGGGGCGTCTCCGCGGCTTGAACACTGGAGACAACCAGTCCGACGGCGAAAGCAAGGGGGGCGAGGTAAAGCGCTCGCATCGCGGCACTCCTGCAATGGCATAGGGAAACATGTCGCCGTTCCGGCCTGCCCGACCGAAACTGCGACGGCGACGTGAAGTGTTAGGACTAAGCGAGGCCGCTTTGGAAAATTTGCGGCGATCCAATTACGAGTCGGTGATGTCGGATAGACAATTAGTCTAGGTAATCGTGGGCTAATTCCAGGTAATCGCCGGCACCCGTGGCGCTGACCGACCGGTAACGCCCAGCCCGCGGCTTGTTGCGGGGCAGCAAGCTTGCCTAAAATTAATCTGCTGGGGTTCATTCCAGTCTCGAACCGACGGGCGGTCAACACCATCTGTTGAATCAGATGTGATCGAGGAAACGATGAAGCGGGGATTTGCCGTTCTAGCCTGCGTTTGCCTGCTCACGGCGGCTGTCTATCTCACCATCAGCAAGTGGGGCATCCGGCACGAGACGCTCAATTTGTTCGATGCCTCGCGGCAGCGGCCGGTGGCGGTCGATGTTGCCGTGCGGCGCGACTACGAGTTGAAAGCGGACGACGGATTCTGGAAACTGCCGGTTGCCGTCATCAGCAACGGCAATACCGTCAAGAACACCGAATATTCGTTTCTGGCGAACGTGCTCGCGGCGCGCGGATACATGGTCGCCAGCATTCAACAGGATATTCCGAGCGACCCGCCGCTGATGACCAAGATCGGCCAGCCTTATGTAGGCCGAACCGGCGTGTATGAGAAAGGCGAGGCCAATATCCTGTTCGTGATCGGGCAATTGAAGCAGCGACAGCCGAATGCCGACTACCAGCACCTCACTTTGGTCGGACATTCCAATGGCGGCGACATCTCGATGTACTTCGCCAAGGAGCATCCTGACCTGGTATCGAAGGTCGTCACACTCGACAATCTGCGCGTTCCATTCGTGCTCAGCGACAAGATGAAGATCCTGTCGTTCCGATCGAGCGACCCGAATTTCAAGACCGATCCCGGCGTGCTGCCGGACCCCAGGCTCGCCAAGAAGGACGGCATCGATATCGTCCATACCAAGTTCCAGCACACCGAGATGAGCGACCGCGGACCGGACTCGGTCAAGGAGAAGATCCAGGCGACGCTTGATCAGTTTCTGGGTGGCGGGGGCGCCAGCAGCGAACTCTCGCCGACGCAGACCGACAAGCCGCTCATTGCCGAATATGGAACGGGCCCCTATCCGTAAAGCCCGGTCGGCTACGTCGCCAAGACCGCGGATCGGTTGAACCGCGACGGCGCAACGGGAAGGTATCCCCAGGTGAGGTGAGCCCGGCTAGGCCGGGGCCCTTAATTCAACGTCGTCGGCCGGACCTGGGTCCGCGACTGGCGGCACGGTCTCGCGCTGTTGCAACTCGACTTCCTTGGTCACGGTCGCGATGGAATTGCCGACCTTGTCGACGGTGGCCTTCAACTCGTCTGCGGTGACGCCGAGCCGTCGGTTCCAGACCCGCACCTGAGCCGGATCCTTCAGGTTGATCTTGTTGCGCACCGGTGGATGTTTGACGCGTTGCATGCCCTTCACTTCCTTCGCTGGCAAATCAACACTATCGCCACGGCTTCGTTCCGTTGAACTTCGGCCATTCTCGCCGCGCGACCGGACCCGATGGACAGAAGCGTCCGAATCACCATCGGCCCGCAAGCGACCCGCAGCCGGTCGCCTTTCAATTGAGGCAGGAATCGGGCATAGTGATTCGGCCTTGAATGCGTGGCGTTGCGTCTCCCCCATCGAATCCGAGGACACAATGCTGCAATCATTGAGGCCGACGCCGACATGCACGCGCCTCCAGGCGACCGCCGAAATGCCCTGCATCAAATGCGGGGATCCGATGAGGCTACACCTCATCGAGCCGCGCAATCAGCAGTTCAATTTGCTGACCTATCAGTGCGTCAGATGCGGTTGTGCGGAAAGCTTCCTGCGGCCGATGTAGAGCGTCCCCAGTTGCGGACGAGACCGGGTCGGCGCGATGCTACTGATTTGCGGCTTGCATGCGGGAGTTATGCAGGGATGCGGTGTGGAGAATTCCCGCGCCCGAAACCTGTGATGCAATCAGGAATGCCACGACCACGGCTGGCAGGGTAATCAAACGCAGAAACTGGTCTACCGACAGCATCGCTTCAGTCCCCCCAAAGTCCCTCAACACACCCGAGCCGACTTCCCCAAGCCGGCCCTAGTTCACCCTTTGCGCCGTCTGCTGATCGCTGGTCATGAGCTGGTCGGTGTAAACCGCCCCGGTAATCGTGAGCAGCGCCAGCAATGCGATAACGGCCAAGGTTTGCATAACCCGACCGTCGATTCAGATTGTGGCCAAAAGTGTCAGAGCTTGGTGCATTTTGTAGACCAAGCGTAGAACAATGATGGCGGTCGGCACCTCAAGCGTCGCGCCGGGCCAGCTTCCCTGCCGCGGTGATATCGAGCGACTGGACGAACTTGATGACGGTGGGCACCTTGTGAGGCGCCAGCGAAGCCTTGCAATCGGCGAGAATCCTGGCGCGGATTTCCTCGTTTCGGCTGGTATCGCTGGCGTCGGCGAGAACGACGTCGGCGACCACGATGGCGCCGGTGATCGGACTGCGGCGCGATTTGGCGCGGGACATCCGCACCTCCGCCTGCCGATTGATGACCGCCTCGATCTCTTCCGGATGTACCTTGAGGCCGCCGATATTGATGATGCCGCCACGCCGGCCGACGAAGTGGTAGCGATCTCCCCGCAGTTCAACCATGTCGCCGGTGTCGATGAATCCATCGGGGTCGGCCAGCGCCGCCGCTTGACGACCGACATAGGCATGCGCCGTCCGCGTCGAGCGAATCCGGAGCGATCCGTCCTCGACCTTCATTTCGACGCCATCGCGCTTGTCGGCAATGATCCGCGCCGGAAAGCCTTCGAGACCGTCGTTCACGGCAAAGCCGACGCCGGCCTCCGTCGATGCATAGGCGTGGCCGACCGAAGCCTCCGGAAAGGCCTGCTTCAGGCCATCAAGCACGGCCTGGTCGGCAATTTCGCCCGACAGGCGCACATAGCGCGGTGAAAAACCCGAAGCCGCTCCGCTCATCAACAGCTTGCGCCAGTGCGACGGCGTTCCCGAGATATGCGTCACGCCGCGGGCATGGAGACGCGCGACATGAGCGGCGATCGGCTCACCGGGGCTGGACAGCACCATCGAGCCGCCGCCGATGACGGCGCGCAGCAGGATCTGCAAACCGCCGTAGCGGCGAATGTCATAGAACGTCGCCCATACTGCCGAGCTTCCGTGGACCTGGCCATCGGCGACGATCGCGCCGGCCAGTCCCTCCAGGGTATGGCCGACGATCTTCGGCACACCCGAGGTCCCCGATGTCAGCATCAACCAGTCGGTCGCGCGCTCGGTCCGCACCGGCGCACCGGCGCCGACCGGCGACTGCGCTGCAACCACCAGCGCAACGCCGGTGTCGGCGAACTGCGCCGGACGGTCGGTCACCACGGCATCGATCGCGGCATCCTCCATCAGCACCTGGATGTGATCGACATTGAGATCAGGCGGGCACAACAGCATTCGGCTCGCAACGCCGTCGATCTCCGTCATCGCGACCGCGGATATCAATTGGTCCGACACCGCAAGCAACACCGAACGTCCGGAGAGTTCGGCAAGACGACTGCCAAGACAGGTCCGGCCCACGCCATTGGTCAGCGAGACCATCTGTCGCGCATCCGAAATCGTCCGCCCGGCAATGTCAGGCCCGAGGAAGTCGCGCAGTGAAAAGAGTTCACGCGGGGACATTTTCACACCCCCCGACAACATCGCCCATCGTGCCCTGCCGCATCGCCGAAATCATCCTTAACCCTACCGAAATCAATGGTCCCGCCCTTCTCTTTATGCGCCGCGATCATAGCGTGCAAATGTCGAGTGACTGAGCGCTGCACGCGATCTTTTAGGCTGGTTGGTAAACCGGCGTCCACCTCGCAGTTCAGAGCCGGATCGAGCCGTCGAGGATGCGCGCATAGGCATCCGCGTCGATCGGGCGATAGGCCCCCGACTTCGGCTCCCTGAAGAACAGCGGATCCGTCAGGCGACGCGGATCAAAGCCGTCGCGGGCCAGTTCCTGCTTCTTTTGCTTGAACGTCTCGGTGGTATCCAGCGCGGCACAAATCCGCACCGCGACCGGACAGGCGTAGGCGGGCAGCCGGCGTGTCAGGTGATCGCGGAGGGTGTCGAGATCGAACTGGCGGTCGACGACGGCCGCAACCATTCCGGCGCGGCCATCGGCGCCCGGGATTTCCACGCCATAGGTCGTCGCGTCGAGCACGCCCGGACAATCCAGCACGGCCTGGTTCACCTCGGATGTCGAGACGTTCTCGCCCTTCCAGCGGAAGGTATCGCCGACCCGATCGACAAAGTGGAAGTAACCCTGCTCGTCGAGTTTCATCAGGTCGCCGGTACGAAACCAGGCATCGCCTCTGGCCATCACGTCGCGCAGGATTTTCTTTTCGGTCTGGGTTGCGTCGGTATAGCCCTCGAAACGGCCACCGCCCTCGTCCGCGGTTCCGATCCGGCCGATGGCTTCGCCGACCTCGCCACGCGCGCAGGGAATGCATAGACCGTCTGCCGTCCGATCGGGGGTGCCGACATCCGGATCGACGCGCACGATCGCGGCGGGAAAGCGATGCGCGAGCATCGGGGGAACGCGCCCGATCGCGCCCGGTTTGCCCTCGACATTGTAGAGCGAAAAATTGCCTTCGGTCGCCGCATAGAATTCGAGGATCCGCGGGATGGCGAAGCGCGCCTGGAACGGCTCCCAGACGTCGCCGCGCAGCCCGTTGCCGCAGGCGAGCCGGAGCCGGTGCGCGGTCTCGAACTCGGATCGCGGCGCGTTGAGCAGATAGCGGCAGAGTTCGCCGATATATTGAAAGATCGTGCACTCCCGGCGCACGATGTCATGCCAGAACTGGCTGGCCGAGAATTTCTCGGCCAACACCACGGAGGCGCCGGCGTTGAGCATGCTGCACGGCGCGACGATGCCGCCGACGCTGTGATAGACCGGCAGACAATCATACAGGCGGTCCTGTGGCGTGGCGTCGGTCAGGCCTGTGAACCAGCCGCCCCAGTTCAGGATGCGCCGGTGACTGATGCTCGCGGCCTTCGGCAGGCCGGTGGTGCCCGAGGTATAGATCAGGAGTGCGCGGTCATCGATCGTGACCTTACGCCGCTCGGCCGGCGTCAGCGGACTTCCGTCGAGTCCGGCGAGGGCCGCGTCGAGATTGCCTTGATCGGCAGGGCCGCCGTGGATCCATATTTTAGGCACGCGGGCAAGATGCGGCACCGCCGTCTCAAATGCCGACGCCAGTTCTTCGGCGAGGACGAGATGGTCGGCTTCCGCCACGCCGATGCAGTGCGACAGCGATGGCCCGACCAGCTTGGTGTTGATCAGCGCGACCACGCCGCCGACCACGGTGATGCCGAGCCAGGCCGCGACATAGTCCGGACGGCTGGGCATCAACAGGCAGACGGTGTCGCCGGCCTTGATCCCCGCTCCCAGCGCCCAGCGGGCGTAGCGATTGATCCGTTCGGAGAGCGTCCGGTAACTGAACGCCTCCACTTCCGACATCAGGGCCGGGTGGTCCGGTTGCCGCTGCGCCCAATCCTCGACGAGGTCGGCGAACAATCGATGCGGCTGGTCCTCGATATGGGATGTAAGCTCGATGGCCTTCAGCCAGCTCTTGGCGGCGGAAGGTTTCCGCGGCCTGCCGTCTGCCGGATTTACGCCTGCGTTCATTGTCGAATTCTCGTTGTTTCCCGCCAAGCTATAGCCGGGGCCGACGGCCCAGGGGTTAATCAGCACAGTTAAAAGTGGCTTGCCACGGACCTCTCGTTGCGCTGGCACGACCCACCACGCTCAGCTCCATCCCTTCCCCCTGGTCCGGAACATTGTGTAAGGGTCCCTGATTGAAGGCAAACATCTTTGCCGGATGGTCCAGCTTCGGCCAAGTACCACTGCGAAGCAAGGTAGCCGATTTGCGGCAGCCTTCTGATAGCATTCACGAGCAGCAGAAGGTCGACACCAAGGGAAGTAGCTTCATGGCGAAAAGCCTGTAGTGCCCGGGCTTGTCCGGCTTGTCCCGGGCATCCACGGGACAAGCCCGGCCATGATGTGAATCGAATTTGCGCGATGCGTATTTTCGGCCTACCGGTTGCGCCATCGCGGACCCACCGCCATCCTCGCGCCCGGAACAGTCGTTGCCGATCGAATGCGTGCCAGGCGGAGTTTTGGTTCCAACCCGGAGTTGACCTCGATGGCTTTGCAGACGCGGCTAACCGACATGCTCGGCATCGAGCACCCGATCATCTCGGCGCCGATGGCATTCGCCGCTGGCGGCGGCCTTGCAGCGGCAGTCACCGCGGCCGGCGGGCTCGGCCTGATTGGTGGTGGCTACGGCGACGGCGCGTGGCTGCAACGCGAATTTACTGCAGCAGGCAATGCGCGCGTTGGCTGCGGATTCATAACCTGGTCGCTGGCAAGACATCCGGAATTACTGCAGATCGCGTTGGCGCATTCGCCTGCTGCCATGATGTTGTCGTTTGGAACGCCCGCACCGTTCGCGCCCGCCGTCAAGGCGGCAGGTTGCAAGCTGATTTGCCAGGTGCAGAACATGGAGCATGCCAGGACGGCCGTCGACGCCGGTGCCGACATCATCGTGGCGCAGGGAGCCGAGGCAGGCGGGCACGGTCTCATCCGCTCGACATTCACCCTGGTACCGGAAGTCGCCGATTACCTGACAAGGGCAGCGCCCGCCACGGTGCTCGTCGCAGCGGGCGGAATTGCCGACGGGCGCGGGCTCGCTGCGGCGCTGATGCTTGGAGCCGACGGGGCACTGGTCGGTTCAAGGTTCTATGCGAGTTCGGAGGCGCAGGTCCATTCGGCCCACCAGCGCGCGGCAGTCCGTGCCGATGGCGATGCAACCATCCGCACGACGGTGGTCGACCTCGTCCGCAAGATCGACTGGCCCAAGCCGTTTACCGCCCGGGTCATGAAGAATCGTTTTGTCGATGAATGGCACGAGCGCGAAACAGAATTCGCGGACCCCGCATTGCTGGAGCGCGAGATGGCCCGTTACCTGACGGCGATGAAGGATGGCGATTCGGAAAATACCGGCGTCTGGGTCGGCGAAGCGGCCGGGTTGATCCACGACGTCCGCCCGGCGGCGGACTTGCTGCACGAGATTGTCGTCGATGCCGAGGCTTCGCTCGAGGCGAGAGCGGCCAGCCTCGTCCGCGCGACATGAAGCCTTCGCCGGAGGTCCGATCGCATCCATTAGCGCCGCGAGATCGCAGGCAGAATGTATCCATCCAGCAGCTCGATTTCGGGGGCCACCATGGCTTCCGATTCACGGGAGGCATTGAAGACAACGATCAGATCATCCTCCGCAACGACAATGATCTTCTGCGCGTTGAAGCCCAGCGCGGCAACCCAGTCGACGACATGACCGTCGAGCGGAGAGCGGCCGAGCCACCATTGAAAGCCATATCGAATCGAGGGTTCCGCCGTGATCTGCAGGGCGGTCGACTGCGCGATCCAGGATGCGGAAACGATCCGCTTGCCCTGCCAAACCCCGCGGTCCAACACGAGCTGGCCAATTTTCGCCCAATCGCGTGAGCGCAAACCGAGTCCCGTGCTTGCTCTCGCATATCCATTGCCGAGGTGACGATCCCATTCGATGTCGTGGATTCCGAGCGGCGTGAGAATCTCTTCCCGCGCCAGCACGTCCACGGTTTTCCCGGTGACCTTTTGCAGCACCGCCCCGATCAGTTCGGTCGTGGAATTGTTGTATTCGAAGGAAACGCCGGGCTCGCTGGTGAGCCTGGTCGCGAGTATGGAGCGATACGGATTCGGATCGAGGCCGTGTTCTACCGGCTCGAACAAGCCGGCCGAATCCAGCCCGTCAGACATCGTCAGGAGACTGCGAAGTGTTATGCGGTCCTTTTCGGGCGTGCGAAGATCGGCATACTCCGGGAGATAGGAAAAGATCGACGCATCCAGATCCTTGATCAATCCACGATCGACGGCAATGCCGACCAGAAGCGATACGACACTCTTGGTCAGCGAGTAACCGCGGTGCTTGACCGTCGCCGGCTCGAACGAGCCGGTCGGTCCGGGCAGACCGAAGTAGCGCTCGTAGACAAGCACGCCGTGGCGAGCCACAACGATGGAATCGACGTTGGCGAGCTTGCCGTCCGCCACGCCTTTACCCATCGCGCAGAGCCGCGCCGGGTCGAAGCCCTGTTGTTCGGGCAAACCGGTGACCCAGCCGTCGTGAATGTTGGACGGACTGCCGCAGTCAGGGCCGGGTTCGCCTCCCGTTGCGCGTTCGGTCGGCAGCGAAAATAGCGCCAGAGCACACCAGACGGCCGCCAAACGGATCATCCATGCGCGCATCTCGTGTGCTCCGAACCATACAAGCGATCGACCTCATCTAAGGCGATTTCGATGATCGAAGTCCATAGCATGCAGGGTGCCGGCAACCAGGTCGCGCCTGGCTAGCGAACCTCGCCGATGGCCGCTGGCCGTTTTTCCGGCGCGGTCTCGCGCATCATCGCCATGGCGGCGAGCCCGACGGTGGCGGCAAACAGCATGTACCAGGCCGGTGCCAATGCGTTGCCGGTGACATGAATGAGCCAGGCAACGACGAGCTGCGCGGTGCCGCCGAAACTCGCGATCGCGACCGCATAGATGGTCGCAAAGGCGCCACCGCGAATGTTCTTCGGCAGCCCCTCGGCAAACGCCACGTAGAAGGCACTGTAGGGAACGCTGCCGATCAGCGACAGCAGACCGAAGCCTCCCAGCAGCGCCCAGGCACTGCGCGTTTCCACGATCCAGAGAAAGATCGGATAGGTCAGCAGCAGCGCCACAAGCTGCGGCCAAACCATGACCGGCCATCGCCCCCAACGGTCGGCCAGCCAGCCGCCATACAGCGCGCCGGCAATACCGAGGCCGTTGCTGACAACGGAGGTAGCGAACGCAAGTTCAGTCGCGACATGCAGGGTGTTCTCGGCATAGGTCGTCATGTATTGGGTGACGTAGGTGGCGATGGTACCGCTCGCCAGGATGAGCAGACCAAGGACAATGGTCCGGGCGTTGGCGCGTATCACGCCGGCCGACGTGTTTGCGCTGGTTTCGATTTCGCTTAGATGGATCGTCTCGGGCAGCCCGGAGCGCAGCCACAAGCCAAATGGCAGGCAGGCCGCGCCAAGCAGAAATGCAATGCGCCAGCCATAGGATTCGAGCGCGGCATCGGTCATCGACCTCGACAGCATCACTCCGACCAGCGCGCCGGCGGTTGCGGCGATCTCCTGGCTGGCGGGCTGCCATGAGACGGCCAACCCACGGCGGCCCGGCGGCGCTGCTTCCATCAGATAGGCCGTGGTGGGCCCGACCTCGCCGCCGAGCGAGAAGCCCTGCACCATGCGCGCGACAATGGCGATGATCGGCGCAGCGATACCGATCGCCTGATAGGAAGGTGTGAGTGCCAGCGCGATGATGGCGCATCCCATCATGGCAAAGCTGAGGATCATCGCCGGGCGCCGCCCTGCCCGGTCGGAATAGGATCCGATCACCAGGCCGCCGATCGGCCGGGTGATAAAGCCGGCCCCGAAAGTCGCGAGCGACAGCATCAGGCTGCCAAACTGGCTTTGGGTGGGAAAGAAGGTGTGGCCGATCTGGATGGCGAAGAAGCTGTAGGTGATGAAATCATAGAACTCGAGCATATTGCCGATGGTGACGGCCAAAATGCCCAAGCGATTGCTGAATGCAGGTTTCTCACTTCTCGGGGCCGAACCGGAAATGGGCGGGGGCATCGTCTGGGGCATCATTTTGCCTTAGCACCTGTTCCGTCGGGCTGTGAACGATTTTGGCCCCCGCCCGGTGTCACCGCCATGTAGCGGACATGGCGAGATGGACTGCCACTTGCGCCAATTGACCATAGCGGAAATTTTCGAACCCAGCCGGCCGCGCCGGCGTTCGAAAATTGCCGGACGCAACAAATTCCGCACGTCGTCGGCACAAAACATTTGACTGACTAAATTTTCTCTGCGTTTAGATCGGGACGTTCGTCGCAGGTGAAATTGCCTGCACTCTTGAGGACCGTCATGCGCAACGCACGCACAACCATCGCAGAGACTGCCGTCCGCGTCCGGCCGCTTATTCGGCTGGCCGATTGGTCGTGCATGTCCGTGACGACACGGGGTCCGAATTTCCAGCCCGAAGCGGGGCTGATCCGCAAAGCAAGAGTGTAACTCTCGGCGCAGGACGCTCCCTCCGCCGAACCGGCAGGAGGGCAAGATGAACGCCCACAACGACGTCAAGAGACCATCCGATCAGAGCTTGGACGCGAGGCTTGTGCTGGCAGCGGCTCAACTGCGATTTGCCGCGCGGGTTGATCTTCTCGTGGCTCGCTGGCTCGAGCGCTGCGCCACGAACGCCGAGGCCAAACAACGGTGGTTCAGGACCGATCGGAAGCCCGCACCTGAGTTCGGGATCGGCGTGAGCCGCCGTTTGGCGCCTCGAGTGCATTTATAGTTGGGCCGGGCCTCGAGGTTGGTTCCATCTCATGGCCTCAACCTGATAGCATGCGGTGCGATTTCGAGGTCGAGGGAAACCAGCCATGCCTGTCAGCCGTCGATCCCTGGCCCTTGCGGCAGGCTTTTGCCTTCTGATCAATGGTGAAGTCATGGCGTTCGACATCGAAGCCCATCGCGGCGGACGGGCACTGTTTCCCGAAAATACCCTGCCGTCCTTTGCCAACGCGCTCTCCATGGGGGTCAACACGCTGGAGCTCGATATCGGGGTTACCTCGGATGGGACAATCGTCGTGTCGCATGAACGCGGGCTCAACCCCGATCTCGCCCGCAATCCCGATGGTGTCTACGTGGCACCGCCCGGCACCCCGTTCGTCCGATTGCGACTCGAAGACGTCAAGAAATACGACGTCGGTCAGATCCGGCCGGGCAGCCGCTATGCGGCACAGTTTCCGGACCAGCACGCCGTGCCGGGAACGCGGATCCCGACGCTGCGCGAGGTCTTCGATCTCGTGCGAAAATCCGGCGACCGCAACGTACGCTTCAATATCGAAACCAAGATCGATCCCCATCATCCCGACGAGTCGCCCGATCCCGAACGCTTCGTGACGCTGCTGCTCGATTTCCTCAAGGCACAGAAATTTACCGATCGCGCCATGATTCAATCTTTTGACTGGCGAACGCTGCAACTGGTCCAGAAGCTGGCCCCCGCCATTCCGACGGTGTATTTGACACTGCAGAAGGGTGCGGGGGCGACGATCTTCCTGGATAAGGCTTCGGACTGGACCGCCGGTTTCGATCCGGCCGAGCACGGCAATTCGGTGCCGGCTGCGATCAAAGCCGCCGGGGGCGCGATCTGGTCGCCTTATTTCGGTGATGTCGATCCCGGCCTGATCGCCGAATCCCACCGGCTCGGGATAGCGGTGGTGGTCTGGACGGTGAACAAGCCGGCCGACATGATGCGGATGATCGACATGGGCGTGGACGGAATCATTTCCGATCATCCCGACCTGTTGCGCAGCGTCGCCGGCGAAAAGGGCATTGCGCTGCCGACTGCCGCGCCGGTGACGCCTTGAGCCGTGCGGCGGTCGCGCTCATCCGCGTGTATCCAGCGATACGCCGAGCTGATGGGCCTTGACGGCGGTCGCCCCCACCGTCCGCTTCAATGCCTTGGAGATTCCGGCGACGCCGACCTTCTTCCTCGCCAGCGATTTGAGTTCGCGCACGTCTGCCGAAGTCCAGGCGCGCCTCACCGATTTCTTCTTGGCCGGCTTTCCATTGCCGGGCTGTCTCGTTGCTGATTTTCTCTTCTTGGCCATCTCGGCTCCTTATTTTGAGAGCCGGGCTTTTATCACATCAAAGATATTTAGCAACGCAACGCCGTCGATCTCGAATTAAATTCTAACGAACAGGCCGATCAAGGCCGGCCTTTGGTGGCGTCCTTTGCCGCGGACATGATGCCGCCGGTGATTTGTCTCATATGTTCGCCGGCGTTGGTGAACTGGCTTCGCAAGAACTCGGATTGGATTTGCATTGCCTGCTGAAGATCGGTGGCGTGAACCAGCTTGCGCGCGTGTTCGAACGCGGCCTTCATGTTCTGTTCGGTAAAAGTGAGCGCCTGCCGGGAAATCTCCGTACCGGGGCTCGGCATCGACGACACCGACTTGTTCGCAGCATCGAAGAACATTCCGAATGCCTTTTCCGCCTGGTCGATGGTCTTTTCCGCCAAATCGCGCAACTCGGCGGGGACTTCGAGCTTTGGTTCAATCATGTCGCCATTCTCCGATTGAGATCGAAGGTTACCACCTTTTCGCGCCGTCGTCCTTGTCGTATTTTCCCGCCTTGGCTCCGGTCGGAACCGGGCAATTGGTCGGGAGGCCGCAATGCCGAAACAATGGATGGCTCTGCTCGTGATACTCGGTCTGGCGACAACGCTGCTCAATCTGGCGATCCTCGCCGGCCAGATCGCAACACCGGCGAGCGCGCGCGGCGGCGCCGGCAAACTGCTCGATGACGAGGACTTTACGGACGGCCTGACCAAAATCATCAGGAAAACCGTGCGCGATTACTGTACGGTCGGCAAGCGGAGCAGCATCGACTGCTAGCCGGGCCGGGAAATCAAGCCTGGAAACGATTGCCAGCGAAGCTGGCCCAGTGGCCGAAAGGATCCATGTCTTCATCCGACACGCCCTCGTACGACGGCGCTCCGGCCGGAGAGAGCCGCAGGGCGCCGCTGCGGCGGAACCAGCGCCGACGCTTCTTCCTCTTCACGCTGTTCGCCGGCATCTTGATCTTCGTAGCGGCGGCGTCCGCGCTTTATTTCGCGCTCCGACCCGAGACGTTGCGGGTCGCGGTCGGCCCGTCCGGCAGCGACGACCAGAAACTGATTCAGGCACTGGCGCAGACGTTTGCCCGGCAGAAAAGTGCGGTCCGGCTGGCGCCAATCCCGACCGATGGCGCGACGCAGAGCCTCGCGTTGCTGCGAGCCTCCAGGACCGATCTCGCGGTGACACGAGCGGACCTCGACATGCCCGCCGATGCGCAGTCGGTCGCCATCCTGCGAAAGAATTTGGTCGT
>DASUIA010000147.1:0-2809 GCA_036273255.1 Bradyrhizobium sp. | reverse complement strand
CTCCGGTCCCACCGGGCCTGCGGGCGAACTGCTTCGCATTCTGGCAATGGCCAGCGACCGCTATCCGATCCTCGACAATTTCAACGTCTTCGACCGCTTCAATATCCCCGAAAAGGAGCGCCCGGCGCGGAGGCAGGAGTTTCGCGAGAAGATGCGCGACGAGATTCGCGGACGCCTCGACTGACCGCGCGGTGCGAAGCAGCACGGTCGCAAATTGCCTCAGCCCTTGCCGATTTCCTTGGCGAAGGTGTCACGCAGGCCGATGGTCCGATTGAACACGGGGCGGTCCGGTCTGGAGTCCTTGTCGCGCACGAAATAGCCCAGCCGCTCGAACTGCATCGGCTCGGACCCGTTTCCTTGCGCGATCGCGGGTTCGATCCGGGCGTCGGTGAGGACTTCCAGCGATTGCGGCTTGAGATCGGCGACGAAATTGGCCGGGTCCGGCGTCGGGTTGACGAACAACTGGTCGTAGATGCGGATTTCAGCCGGCAGCGACTGCGCCGCCGGCAACCAATGCATGGTGGCTTTGACCTTGCGTCCATCCGGCGCGTTGCCGCCCCTGGTTGCGGGATCATAGGTACAGCGCAATTCGATCACCTCGCCTGCCGCGTTCTTGATGACCTCGCGGCAGGTGATGAAATAGGCGTAACGCAGCCGCACTTCGTTTCCAGGCGAGAGCCGAAAGAATTTCTTCGGCGGATTCTCCATGAAGTCGTCGCGTTCGATATAGAGTTCGCGGCCGAAAGCGATGCGGCGGGTTCCAGCCGCAGGATCATCCGGATGATTGACGGCCTCGATCTCCTCGCTCTTGCCGTCCGGATAGTTCTCGATCACCACCTTGAGCGGCCGCAGCACCGCCATGCGCCGCGGCGCCGTCCTGTTGAGCGTCTCGCGGATCGCGAATTCCAACATGCCGACGTCGACCACGCTGTTGGCCTTGGCAACCCCGATGCGCCTGATGAATTCGCGGATCGCCGCCGGCGGCACCCCGCGCCGCTTCAGTCCAGCGATCGTCGGCATGCGCGGATCGTCCCAGCCTGCAACATGGCCGTCGCGCACGAGCTGGGTCAGCACCCGCTTCGAGAGCAGCGTGTAAGTCAAATTGAGCCGTGCGAATTCGTACTGGTGCGGTTTCGACGGTACCGGCAGCTTGTCGAGCAGCCATTCATACAAAGGCCGGTGATCCTCGAATTCCAGTGTGCAGATGGAATGGGTGATGCCCTCGATCGCATCCGACTGACCATGGGCATAGTCGTAGCTTGGATAGATCGACCATCGATTGCCGGTGCGCGGATGGGCGGCGTGCAGGATGCGATACAGAACGGGATCGCGCAGGTTGATGTTGCCGGAGGCCATGTCGATCTTGGCCCGCAGCACGCGGGCGCCGTTGGGGAACTCGCCCGCCTTCATGCGGCGAAACAGATCGAGATTCTCCTCGACCGGGCGTTCGCGAAACGGGCTGTTCTGGCCGGGTTCGGTCAGGGTGCCGCGCCGGCTGCGGATGTCCGCCTGCGACTGGTCGTCGACATAGGCATGGCCGGCGACGATCAGGCTCTCGGCCCACTCATAGAGACGATCGAAATAATCCGAGGCATAGAACAGGTCGGCGCCCCAGTCATAGCCGAGCCAGCGAACATCGGCCTGGATCGAATCGATATACTCCTGCTCTTCCCGGGTCGGATTGGTGTCGTCGAACCGCAAATGGCAGCGCCCGGAAAATTCCTCGGCGATGCCGAAATTGAGCGCGATCGACTTGGCGTGGCCGATATGCAAATAGCCGTTCGGCTCCGGTGGAAAGCGCGTCACGATCCGGCTGTGCTTTTTCGAATCGAGATCGGCCTGGACGATATCGCGGATGAAATCGCGGCCTGTCTCTGCTGCTGCCGGTTCTGCCGTCATTCCTGTTTCCTGTTCGGGGTCAGCCGACCTTCTGCCAAATTAGTCCGGCCGAGCCAAGCCCGCTCTGTCGAGGCGAGGCTTTAGTTATGTGCAGTTCCTGCTATACACCAGCGCGTCCTGCACATGCCCTCCTTCTCCGCGATCCGCCGTTGCAATGACCGATTCCGTCGTCACCCGATTTGCCCCCTCGCCGACCGGCTTCCTCCATATCGGAGGCGCCCGCACCGCGCTGTTCAACTGGCTTTACGCCCGCGGGCGCGGCGGCAAGATGCTGCTGCGGATCGAGGATACCGACCGGGAGCGATCCACCGAGCCTGCGATCGCGGCGATCCTGGACGGGCTGAAATGGCTCGGGCTCGATTGGGACGGCGAGGTCGTCTACCAGTTCAGCCGGGCTGCGCGCCACCGCGAGATTGCCGAGCACCTGCTGGCCAGCGGCAACGCCTATCGCTGCTATGCGACGCCCGAGGAACTCGCTGCGATGCGCGAGAAGGCCCGCGCCGAAGGCCGTACCCGGCTCTATGACGGCATGTGGCGGGATCGCGATCCCGCCACTGCTCCCATCGGCATGAGGCCCACGATCCGGCTCAAGGCGCCATTGACCGGCGAGACCGTGATCGAGGATCAGGTGCAGGGCCGTGTGGTCTGGCAGAACGAGAACCTCGACGACCTCGTGCTGCTGCGCGGCGACGGCAACCCGACCTACATGCTCGCCGTCGTGGTTGACGACCACGACATGGCCGTCACCCACATCATTCGCGGCGACGACCATCTGATCAATGCCGCCCGCCAGAAGCAGATCTATGACGCGCTCGGCTGGGGCGTACCCAACATGTCTCATATTCCCCTGATCCACGGGCCGGACGGCTCGAAGCTGTCAAAACGCCACGGCGCGCTCGGCGTCGATGCC
>DASUIA010000146.1:0-2917 GCA_036273255.1 Bradyrhizobium sp. | reverse complement strand
GCCGCGATCGCCGGCCGGACCATGGCGCGGGCCAGGCACTGCAAGCGGGTCGCGATCATCGGGACCACCTGCTCGGCGGCCACCGGATTGGTTTTGACATTCGCGGTGTTGCCGCTGTGGGCGCTGTTGCTGCTGCTATCGGTGTTTGCGCTCGGCCTCGGCACGGCATTCCCGGTCAGCGTGGTATCGCTGCAGAATTCGGTGTCGCGGGCCCAGGTCGGCACCGTGACCGGTGCGATGAATTTCTTCCGCGCCCTGATGGCGTCGTTCACGGTGGCGGCATTCAGCACCATCCTGCTGATGGCACTCGGCGCCGACATTTCGCTCAGCGGGGAACATCGCGGCCTGGTGAACTCGATTTCCGCCGCCGATCTGGTCGCCGCGTTCCGCTATGTGTTTGCCGCCGCCACCGCGCTGATGGCCACCTCGTCGCTGTGCATGATCGCGATGGAAGAAAGACCGCTGGCCGGGCCTGCCAAGCCGGTGGAGATGGCCGAGTAAGACCAGCGGTCCCGGATGACGACTCTCTATCTTCGTCATGGCCGGACCTGTTCCGGCCATCCACGTCTTTGATGCTGTTCGGCTTTCAAGACGTGGATGCCCGCGACAAGCGCGGGCATGACGAGTCAATTACGCAGGGCCGTTGGTATAAGCCGCCGCCTCCGGATGATTTCGGCCCGGCGCCGGCTATCCCTGAGCCGCCATTTGATCTAACAGCGGCATCGAATCCGACAAGGAGCCGGCCATGAGCAAGCCTACCATCGAGCAGGCCCGGATGGGTGCCGAGGGCATTGCGTTCTGCATCGCGCGGACATTGATCGAGCGCGACCCCTCGCTGAAGGCGCCGATGCGCGCCAATTTGCGCAAGATGTGGGAACTCCTCGAGGACCGCGAGGACCACGGCGCCGCCGACATGGTCGATACCATGATCAAGGCGCTCAACGATCCCGCGTTCTTCAAGCCGTAAGCGGCGATCTCATCCCGCCTGCTGCAGCCGGGTGTCGATTTCCTCCCGCAGCAGATCGAAGTCGATCGGCTTGGTCAGCAACCCCGTTGCGCCGCTTTCCATCGCCCGGCGTACGGTCTCGGGATCGCCGTAGGCGGTGATCATGATGACGGGGACGTCCGGCCGGATTTCCTTGACCCTGGGCAGCATTTCAAGACCGCTCATGCCGGGCATGTTGATGTCCGAGAGAATCAGGATCAGCGGTTGTTCAATGGTGCCGGCGATGCGCGCCAGCGCATCGGCTGCGGAAACGGCAAAATCCATGACGAAACGCTGCGCCCGCAGGTCGCGCCGGAATTGTTGACGGAACAGCGGCTCCACGTCGGCCTCGTCATCCACCACAAGAACAAGAACACTCACGCCCAACCTCTTTATTTATCTGAATAATTTCTCGTGCGCGGCAAAACGATCCGGAATTCCGTGAACGCGCCGGGCTCGGTGTCGACGTCAATCCTGCCACCATGCTGCTTCACGATGATGTCATGGCTCATGGACAACCCCAGTCCGGTTCCCTCGCCGGCAGGTTTGGTCGTGAAGAAGGGGTTGAACATCTTTTCCTTCACCTCGGGCGGGATGCCGGTGCCATTGTCGCGGATCCGGATTTCGACCTCGGCGCCGCTTCCTTTCGTGGTCGCGCTGACAATCGGCTCAAAGCCAGCGCCGTTCTCGGTCTTGCGTTTGGTGACCGCATAAAATCCGTTCGCGATCAGGTTCAGGAATACGCGGGTGATCTCCTGCGGGAACGCCTCGATCATCCCGGCGTCCGGA
Organism: Bradyrhizobium sp.; assembly: GCA_036273255.1. Taxonomy (GTDB): domain Bacteria; phylum Pseudomonadota; class Alphaproteobacteria; order Rhizobiales; family Xanthobacteraceae; genus Bradyrhizobium. The sequence goes on along the minus strand of DASUIA010000146.1, from coordinate 1,143 downwards.
TCGAAGTGGCGCTGCAGCGTGACATTGAATTGCGGTTTCTCGGCACGCGCGCCGTGATAGGCGAGGTTGAGGCTTTCGTCGACCAGCGCGTTGATGTCGGCAGGCCGATGCTCGCCGGCGCCTTCACGGGAGTGCAGCAGCATGTTCTTGACGATCGAATCGGCGCGCTTGCCGTGCTGCACCACTTTCTCCAGATTGTTCTTCAAGAGGCCGGTCAATTCATCGACTTCCTCGCGGACTTCGTCGGCGAGCGGGGCCGATTTCAGCACGTCGTTGAGCTCGTCGGTGAGTTCCGCCGAAAGCGCCGAGAAATTGTTGACGAAATTGAGCGGGTTCTTGATTTCATGGGCGATGCCAGCGGTGAGTTGACCGAGCGAAGCGAGCTTCTCGGTCTGCACCAGGCGATCCTGCGCGGTACGCAGATCGTCGAGCGACTGCGACAATTCCCTTGTGCGCGTCTTCACCTCGTCGAACAGGCGGGCGTTCTCGATCGCGATCACCGCCTGGTCAGCGAAGGTGCGCAACAGTTGCACGTGATGGTCGGCGAAAGTGCCGGGCTGGACTCGGGTAACCGCGATGAATCCGATTGACACCCCCTTATTCATTAGCGGCGTGTACAGCATGCTGCGATAGCCGCGTGCCCGCGCAATCTCCTTGAACTCGTAGGTGGGAGCTTCGGTGTCGGGAATTTGCATCACCTTGCCGGCCTGAGCCATTTGGAATGGCGCGAAATCGGCGGCACGGCGCGGGAAGCTGGACATCAGGACTTCATCGGCTTCGGGTGTCGTCGGCGTGAACGCCTTCAAGTGAGCCATTCCATCGATCAATCGGAAGACAGTGCTGGAAAACCCGCCGAGCAGACGCTTGGCGCTCTCGGCGATGGCCTCGAAAACCGGTTGCACATCCGACGGCGAACTGGCGATGACCTTGAGGATGTCGGCCGTGGCGGTCTGCCGTTCCAACGCTTGTGCGGTCTCGTTGAACAGCCGCGCGTTTTCGATGGCGATCACGGCCTGGTCGGCAAAACTCTGCTGCAGCGACAGCTCCTCCGCGGTGAAGGGTTGCAGTTGGTCGCGGTAAACGACGAAGACCCCGATCGCCTGGCCTTCGCGCCGCAGCGGCGTACCGGCCACGGTACAGATG
>DASUIA010000145.1:0-6612 GCA_036273255.1 Bradyrhizobium sp. | reverse complement strand
GGCCCGCTTCGCCGGCGCGCGCGGCCTCGATCGTGGCGTTGAGCGCGAGCAGGTTGGTTTGCGAGGCGATGGTCTGGATCAGGTCGACGACGACGCTAATCCGATCTGCGTTTTCGGCAAGCCCCTGCATGGTTGCATCGGTCTGGCTGGCGAGGTTCTTCACCTCGGAAGCGACCACCGCAAAACCGCGGCCGGCCTCGCCGGCGCGCGCCGCCTCGATGGTGGCATTGAGCGCAAGCAGGTTGGTCTGCGAAGCGATGGTTTGAATCAGATCGACCACGACGCTGATGCGGCTCGCATTGTCGGCCAGACCCTGCATGGTGGCGTCGGTGGCGCCGGCGTCGTCGACCGCCTTGCGCGCGATTTGCGCCGAAGCGACCACCTGGCGGCCGATCTCGGAAATCGATGAGGACAATTGCTCGGTCCCCGCCGACACCGTCTGCACGTTGACCGAGGTTTCCTCGGCAGCCGCCGCCACCGCGCCCACCAGCGCGTTTGACTGGTCGGCGGTCGCCGACATGCTCTGTGCCGTGGTCTCCATCGAGTTGGCGGATTTCTGCAGGCTGTCCAGCGTGGTGCGGACGGTCGTCTCGAATTCGACGATCCGGGCCTCCATCCGCGTGGCGCGTTCCGCCTTGGCGGCGCGGTCGCGGTCCTGATCGGCACCGAGGGTGCGGGCCTCGATCATGCTCTCGCGGAAAATCTGCAGCGCGTTGGCCATCGATGCGATCTCGTCGCGCTGGCTGCTGTGATAGATTTCCGATTCAAGGTCGCCGTCGGACAAAAGCTGCATCGAGCGCTGCAGGCTGCCGAGCCTGCGCAGGACACTGCGGCCGACATAGAGCCAGACGAACAGCGCGGATCCGAGCAGGGTCAGGCCGCCGAGCCCGAGCATGATCGTGGTCGCCAGGGAAATCTCGCGGCGCGCCAGCCAGGTCGAGTTGTCGGTCTCGTTCTGGACGCCGTTGACCAGTTGCTGCACGCTCATCCCGAGACCGACATTGAGCTTGCCGGTCTCCCGCAGGATGAGCTCGCCGTAATCGCTGGCGTCGAGCTGCTTCTGGCGAAGTTTGAAGACGCTGGCATTGCCCTCGCCCAGGGCCAGCAGGTTGAGCGTCGCACCGCGCAGCGCGGCCAGACTGGAACTCTTGGGCAGCATGTCGAGGGTCGACTTGATCTGCTGCCGGGCGCCCCGGAACTCCTTCTCGATCGCTTCCAGCGCCTCGCCGCTGTTGGCGGAGAACGCGGCGGTCATGTTGGACGCGGCGAGATTGCCGCTGGCGATCACCTGGGCGAGTTGCTCGAGCGTCCGCGCCGCCTGCACGGCGTCGTCCCGCGACAGATCCGCGGAGCCGAGGATGGCGTTGATCTGGGCCTGAACGTCCATCATGGCGGGGCTGGCGGCGGCGACGAAGGCGGTCTGCGCCGCGCGCAGCGCGCCGTATTGCCGGTCATGCTGGGCCGCCAGGCCGAGCCGCTCATGCGCGGCGGAGCCGAGGCTGGTGATGTTGTCGTCGATGTTCTTCATGGTCTCGCTGAGCGCCGCGATAACGGCCTTGTCGGCGCCGAGTTCAATGATCTCGCCGAGCTTCTCCGTCGTGATCTGCTGGGTTTCCTTCATCTTCCGGGAGCGCTCGTCCAGCATCTCCTGGGTCCGCGAGGCCAACAGGTCCGGCCCCTGACTGGCGAGGCTCGCGCTCTCGGCGGCGAGCTGCAGGCTGGCGGCAAGGCGCGGAATGTCCTGCCCGCTCAGGTAGATCATGGTCCCGCCGAGATGACCGAGCACCATGCCGGCGCCGGCGCTGATCACGATCGCCATGCCGGCGATCACGGCGAAGGCGGCAAACAGGCTGCCTTTGACGCCCCAACGGGGGCTCAAAAGGTCAAGGATGCGGGAAGCACTCCAGGATTTCCCGTCAATGGATCGCGCCGCCATGCTTCCGCCCACCCCTGCCTTGATCCCGGCTCAACGTCGGATCGCATTATGCGCGTGACACGGTTAATAAAATCGGGAGTAATTGGAGCGATCTGATTAATTCCGCGCGGCCAGAACAAAAGGGCCGGCGCAAGGCCGGCCCTTCGAAATCTCCATCGGTAGCGATCAATACCGCGCGACGACCGGGCCACCCCAGTTGAAGCGATAGTTCAGGCCGGCCTTCACCGTATGCTCGTCGTCGGTGAAATGGGTTCCGGCGATGTCGGCGGGACCGGTCAGGAAGGTACCGCTGCCGAAATTGTAATACTGGTATTCGAGCTTGGCGGACCAGTTCGGCGCGAACATGTATTCGATACCGGCGCCGACCGTATAGCCGTCGCGATGGCCGCCGTCGGTGGTGAAGGCCACCGGCACGCCGCCAACGCTTGCGCCGATATGGTCGCCATCCTTGAACGCATAACCGCCCTTGGCATACAGCAGTGCCGGACCAAAGGAGTAGCCGAGCCGGCCCGTCACCGACCCGAGCTCGTTGCTGTTGGTGGTGACAAGCGTGCCACCCGGGAACAGCACGCCGGAATTGCCGTTGCTCATCCAGCTATACTGCGCCTCGACACCGAGCACCCAGTTGGTGGCGAACTGATAGTCGGCACCGCCCTGAATACCGCCGAGGAAGCGGCCGTCGCTGCCGGTCAGGCTGTCGTTGCCGGCGAACGCCCCGCCGACGTGACCGCCGATGTAGAAGCCGGTCCAGTTGTAGATCGGCGCCATATAGGCCGGAGCCTTGGTGTAGGTGCGCGGCGCAAGATCAGCCGCCAGTGCAGGCACGGTCGCGCCGAAAACGACCAACGCCACAGTACCGAGTAAAATCTTCTTCATCTTCTATGTCTCCAACGGATCATCCGAGATCGGCCGCATCGCGGCTCCATCCATGGCGCGGAGATAGCCAGCTTTTGCATAAAATGCTGTCACCAGGAGGTCACACCGGGCGAGAACCAAACCTTCGACGGGAACAACGGAATGGCGTGCTTAATGCCGCCTTAATGAACTCCGAAAGAAGCCTTGATTTTTGCAACGAAGGACTAAGGCGGCGCGCCGCTGATACCGACATCTCCTTTCAGGATATTCGGCGCGTCTCGGCAGCTTTCTGCGCGGCATCGAGCTCGTCCGACAAGGCTTTCGCGAGCTGTCGGACCAGCGGCTCCGTGGTTATGGCGATGTGGTTTCCCGGTATGATGCGGACCCTCACCTCGCCTCTGGTCAGGTCGCTCCAACCCAAAGTCGAATCCAGCGCCAGGTGGGACAGCAATTGCTCGTTCGCCCGGATGAGGGTTATCGGCACGGGCAAGGGCTTCGGCTTGTAGTCTCGCATCGCTCGCAGATGGGCATCCAATTGGGCATAGTCTGTCTCGCTGCGGTGGCCCACCAGGGCCACCGCGTTGGGTCGATATCCAAGTGCTGTTTTCGACCAACTCGATATCAACTGCCCGATGCGTTTAATCCGATCGGTCGAGGAAGCCTTGCTCCATTCGTCACGTATGCGTCCTGGTACTCGGACGATGAGCCGGTGCAGGGCGGGCAGGGCGTTGAGGGCTGTAAGACGCCAGCCGGGCTTTCGCTGATCTATGATCGCGAGGAGACCGACCTCGTGTCCTTGCCGCGCAAGTTGAAGTGCCATCTCGTAGGCGACGATCGCGCCAAAGGAGTAGCCCCCAAGGTAGAATGGTCCCGCGGGTTGGTGAGTCCGCATTGCCGAGATGTAGCGCGCGGCGATCTGGCCGATGGAGTCGGTCAGGCGCGCTTCGGGCCCCCGGCGAATCCCGAAAAAGGGCCGATCGGTGCCCATATGCATGGCGAGGCGATGCAGGTGCACCACGTCGCCGCCGATCCCGTGAACACAGAAGAAAGGCGGACGACGGCCGTCCGGCTGAAGCGCCACGACCGGATCGTCTGTCGCCTGCAACGGCTGGTCATCCCCGAGCAATTGCGCAAGCCGCGAGACGGTCAGGCCACCGGCAAGCACGTCAATGGTGAGTCGTCGGCCGAACCGGGCTTCGATGGTTGCGAACAAGCTGAGCAGCGCGAGCGAATCGCCGCCAAGGTCGAAAAAGTCGGATTCGACGTCAGCCGATGAAACCGGCAGCAAATCCTGCAAGATTGCCGCGATCTCGCGCTCCATTCCGGTCTCTGGCAGCAGCGTGTTGCGAGACCGGGATTCATCGGGCGGCGGCGCCGGCAACGCCTTGCGGTCGAGCTTGCCGTTGGGCGTCATCGGCAAGGCGTCGAGCCAGATGTAGAACGTCGGCACCATGTTTCTCGGCAACTGCCGCTCCAGCGCAGCACGCACATTTTCCTCCGCTTGAGCGCAGCTCCGCGTCCGAGACGATGGAGCGGCCCCAACTGATCAGATTGATCAGATTGCGATGCTCGATGCCGACCGCCTTTGGACGGCCTGTCGAGCCGGAGGTATAGAGCACGTATGCGAGGTCGTCAGGACCCGCGGCGACAGCATCGGCACTTTCAGCTTCGATATTGTCCAGCTCGGTTTCGAGCAACAACCGGGCGCCACTTTCCGCAAACAGCGGTGCAAGCGTGGTGTGGGTCAGAATGACCGGCGCGGCGGCGTCGGCGACAATGAAACGTATTCGTTCCGCCGGATACGAGGGGTCGAGAGCCAGATAGGCCCCGCCGGCCTTGTGAACCGCAAGTACTGCGATGACCATGGCAGGTGTGCGAGGCAGCGCGATGCCAACGACCACGCCGGGCCTGACACCATGAAACGCAAGCCTGCGTGCCAGGCGCGCGGCCTGCTCATGGATCGCGGCAAAACTCAATTGCTGCTCGCCGTACATCAGCGCGATGGCATCCGGCGTCTTTTCCGCCTGGGCGGCGCAGAGCCCGGCAAGCGTGGTTCCTTCCGGCCATGCGACGGTCTTCCCGGCGGCGAACCCCAGAACCTGTTCCCGCATTGCCTGCGGCATGATCGGCAACGAGGCGAGGGGGCAAGCGGGATCCTCCAGGCCCTTCAGCAGTAACATTTCGAGGGAAGTGGCCAGTCGCTGCGCCACGTCGGCAGGGATCAGGCCGGGATCCGTATCAATGCTCACGTCGAGATCGCGCCCGGGACCGGTATCCGCGATCGTCACCGTCCACGGCGAACTGAAGCCGTAGGAGAGGTTGGTGATTTCGACCGGAGAGTCCTCAAATCCGAAATCGTATGTGGCCGGAATGTAGTTGACGATGATGTCGAACAGGCCATGGTGGCCTTTTCGGGTGATCCCGAGGTCCCTGGCGAGTTCCTGAATCGGAAAATGCCGGTGCGGATAGTTTGCCGCCCGTATTTTTTCGATTTCGCCCAGTGCATCGGCGATGGTCATGGCAGGAGCGAGCGTCAAAAGCATCGGCAGCGGCCGCGCCACAAACCCGATCGTCTGCTTCGTTCTCTCGTCGGCACGGTTGGCGAGTTCGAGGCCCAACACGATGTCATAGCGATCATACAGGCGGGCGAACGCGGCGAAGGTCAGCGCGATGATGGCCCGGAACGCAGATGATCCGGTCCGGCTGGCTGCCTGATCCAGTCGGATGAAATCGGCACGTTTCAGGCTGAAGATGGTCCGTGCATGACGACCGGACTTGATGCGCTCGGTGTTTTGCCGGTTGGCTTCGTGAAGAGGCCCGGGCCATTGGGCGAATTGCTGCAGCCAATAGACGCGATCGGCTTCATGGCGGCTTGAATCGCTGTACCGCCGTTCGACATCGAGCAATTCTTCGGGCGTGGCGGCGTCCATCGCCGGCAACGCCTCGCCAAACCGCAGCGCGCGATAGCGGCGCGCGGTCCGGGCGCTGAGCAGCCGCCTGCCAGTCGCATCGATGATGATGTGATGATATTTCTGGAACCAGAGCGTTTGGTCCTCGCCGATCCTGATCAGCGCGAAACGAAACAGCGCAGGATCGTCCAGCGCGATGACACGGCCCATCTCGGCCCGCATCCATTCCTCCGCCGTGGCGCGCGGGTTCTCCTCCTCGCGGAAATCAAGCAACGCCAGATCGAGGGATGCCGGGGCAGACCGCGGCGGCAGCCGCAGGCCCGGGCTCTCCGCAATCGTCTCGCGCAGCGCGATCTCGAACAGGTCGACACGGAGCCTGCCTCCGATAGTGAGGACCTGACCCGTATTGTAGATGGGCTTGCCGACGAACAATTGCTGGTCCAGCCAAAGGGCAGCCTGAGTCGCGGTGAGGTCAGGTGGCAAATTGATTGGCATATCGATTCCATGGAAAAAATTTCGAACGAATAACTCGGCACTCTCGACGAATGGCCCGCAGCGCGGCCTGTTGCCGCTCCGGGCTCGGACCTTTGCTTTTGAGCCTCGCGGGCTTCTCGAACAATGGATGACAATGGCCGCTGCACACGGACCGGACAAACCATAAAGGGCGTCGTGGTTACCGTGGTTCCCTGCCAATTCGCGGCACGGGGTGTCATCCCGGCCGACCCATAAAACATCAAGTATTTCAATGTTATGGGATGGTGCTGCCAGACAGGATTGAACTGTCGACCTCTCCATTACCAATGGAGTGCTCTACCACTGAGCTACGGCAGCGTGCCCGGATCACGGGAATCGGCCAAATCGGCCCGACAAGGCGGCCGATCCTTGCCACAAGGCCCCCGCTCGCGCAAGCGC
>DASUIA010000144.1:0-7577 GCA_036273255.1 Bradyrhizobium sp. | reverse complement strand
CATGACCAAGCTGGTCGAGCCGAACGACTCGATCACGGTGGGCTGGCTTGAAGTTAGATGAAAGCCGAGCGCGTCCAGCTGTTTGAGGTCGATCGCGGTAAGCTGTTGAAGGGTACTGCCGCTGTAGAATTCGTTGAAGGGGTCGTTTGACCCCTGCACGCCGCTATTGAGGAAATCGCTGGCGTCAGAGGTCTGGCCATAGTTGGCCAGCTTCGTCGTGCCTCCGTCCAGCGAGAAGTACGCCGCCGGAGCGGTGGCACCGTTCAGAAACAGGCGTGTGCCCGGGCTGGTGAAGCGAAAGAAATCAAAAATGTCCGACTGCGGCCCGTAAGGGACCCGGCCCATCGCGTGGGTCAATTCGTGCAGCGCAACTCCGACCAGCAAGTTCGGATTGATGTCGGTTGCAAAGGTTGCACTTCCGTCGTCCGTGGTGGTGTCGTTCGCGCCGAGCAAGCCGAGCACCTTGAGCTGAGCATTCCAGACCGCGACACTCGATTGTCCCTGGATCGTTGATCCGCTCGGCAGGGCGTTGAAGGTCGTATCGCCCGTCGTGGCGTTGTTGACCAGGTCCGCCCGGACGGTTGAATAGCTGACGAATTGGCCGTCGTCCGGGCCGGCAGCGGCGCCGCCGCCGGCACCACTATAGTCAATGTCCAGATTGACCGTGATCTTGTCGGAAATCGCCCCGCTCAGGATGGCGGCGGCCTGCTCGATCCCCTGTCGGAATGACAGGGGCGCGGCCATCGCTGCCGCGTCGAACAGAAGGTTGATGACCAGGCCGCCGGACGTCTCCGCGACCACGGAGCCCAGGCCGCCCGGGCCATTTTGAGCACTTTCGGCCTCGATCGATTCATCCGGGAGAGCCGGAGGCGGCAAAGGCACGGCCGGCACGGCATTCGGATTCAAGAAGTTTTCAGGCACGCCGAGGGGGTGTTCGAACAGGTCAAGCAGATCCGATCCTTGCTTCATCACTTAGACCAAGGTTCCAAACCAGATTTTCCGCACATTTGACCACCATATCGCCCGGCAACCCGGGCGGTACTGGTAGAGTGTTTCGGGAGAACGTTAACTTGGCGTTTCGGGTACCACAAATTATTCAACGACAGTTGGTCGGGCGTTGCCGGGTCCTTCCGCTGCGGGGTTCCAATGGCCGCAACTTTAGGCAATTGTGAGACAAACTGTTCCCCAGCCCTGATCCACATCGGAGCCACTGAATGCCCTTCCCGCGCGCCTCGCAGGCCTTGTCCCGCTTTACCGTCCTCGACCTTACCCGCGTCCGCTCCGGGCCGACCTGCGTGCGCCAACTCGCCGATTGGGGCGCCAACGTCATCAAGATCGATGCCTTGATAGAGGATTCCGGCGGCGAACAGCCGGGCGGGCCGCGCCATGGCTCGGACTTCCAGAACCTGCACCGCAACAAGCGGGCGATGACGCTCAATCTGAAGGATTCAAGGGGACTTCAGGCCTTCATGCGCCTGGCCGAGAAGGCCGACGTTGTGGTCGAGAATTTCCGCCCCGACGTCAAAGCGAAGCTCGGCATCGACTACGAGAGCCTCCGCAGGATCAATCCCGGCATCGTCTATGGCAGTATCTCGGGCTTCGGGCAGGATGGCCCGTATCACAAGCGCCCCGGCTTCGATCAGATCGCACAAGGAATGGGCGGGCTGATGTCAGTCACCGGCGCGCCAGGCGAAGGGCCGATGCGGGTCGGCATCCCTGTCGCCGACCTCACGGCGGGGCTATTCTGCGCCATCGGCATCCTCACGGCATTGCTCGAGCGCGACGTTTCCGGCGAGGGGCAGTGGGTGCAGACCTCGCTGTTGCAGGCCCAGATCTTCATGCTGGATTTCCAGGCCGCGCGTTGGCTGATGGAAGGGGATGTCGCCAAGCAGGCCGGAAACAACCACCCGACCAGCATTCCCACCGGCGTGTTCAAGACTTCGGACGGTTACATCAATATCGCCACCACTGGCGGACGAATCTGGGAGCGTTGCGCCCAGGCGATCGGCGCCCCCGAACTCGTCAACGATCCGGATTACGCCACGGCGCCCGCGCGCTCGAAGAACCGCAACGCGCTGAATGCGGCGATCAACCGCTTTACGGAAAGGAGACCAACCGACATTTGGGTCAAGGAACTGAACGCCGCCGGTGTGCCCTGCGGTCCGATCTATTCGATCGACCAGATGTTCGATGATGCTCAGGTCAAGCATCTCGGCATTGCCCAGGACGTGCCGAACGCCGAGAACCGCCACATCCGCCTGGTCGGCCAGCCCGTGACGCTGTCGCGCACCCCGAGCAAAATGGTGGCACGGCCGCCCGAATTCGGCGAACAGACCGAAGAGGTGCTGACCGAATTCGGCTTCGACGCCGGTGAAATTGCGGAGCTGCGGCGAGCCAAGGTGGTATGACGGGTCCATGATGACCCGATAAACCGTTGAGGTAATTGATCGGGCTATATCATTGATTTCGATCGGCGATCGGGGCTGGTTGGAATGCTAGCCCGGCGCCTTGTCCACCCGCCACAACCGCCCGACTCGGCCGACCAGCCTGTCGAGGACTGGCCAGAACAGCAGCGTAATGGCGAGCGTCGTGATTGAGCCGACCAGACCATTCGACCAGAACACCGCCATGTCGCCGCCAGCGCCGATCATCGATAGCCGGAAGGCGTCCTCGGCGCGGTTGCCCAGCACGAGCGCCAGCGTGAACGGAGCGAGCGGAATGCCAATCTTCTTGAACACGTAGCCCACAACGCCGAACCCCAGCATCAGCCAGATGTCGAACATCGCGTTCTGGATCGCGTAAGCGCCGATCGCGCACGACACCACGATCATCGGCGCCACGGCGGCGAACGGCACCCGCAGGATCGATGCAAAAATTGGCACGGTCGTCAGCACCAGCACGAGGCCAACGACATTGCCGAGATACATCGATGCGATCAGGCCCCAGACGAAATCCTTGTGCTCGACGAACAACAGCGGACCGGGATTGAGTCCCCACACCATCAGGCCGCCGAGCAGGATCGCCGCCGTGCCGGAACCGGGAATGCCCAGCGCCAGCATCGGCAACAATGCCGCCGTTCCGGACGCGTGTGCGGCGGTTTCCGGCGCGAACACACCTTCGATGCGACCTTTGCCGAAACTCTCGGGATCCCGCGAAAACCGCTTGGCAAGATTGTAGCCCATGAAGGAAGCGGCAATCGCGCCACCGGGGGTGATGCCGAGCCAGCAGCCGATGAACGAGGAGCGCAACAGCGTCACCCAATAGTGCGGCAGGTCCTTCCAGACGCCGAGCACGACCCGCAGGCTGATCTTGGCGGCATGGCCGCGCAAGGCGAGGCGTTCCTCCATGGTCAGCAGGATTTCGCTGATGCCGAACAGGCCGATCACCGCGACCAGGAAATTGATGCCGCGCAACAACTGCTCGGAGCCGAAGGTCATGCGCAACTGGCCCGAAACGGTATCCATGCCGACGCCGGCGAGCAGCAGGCCGAACGACATCGAAATCACGGTCTTGTGCTTGGCCTCGCGCCCGAGGCCGACGAACGAGCAGAACGTCAGGAGATAGACCGCAAAAAACTCCGGCGGCCCGAACTTCAACGCGAAGGACGAGATCAGTGGCGCCAGGAACGTGATCAACAGCACCGCGACCAGCGAGCCGATGAAGGACGAGGTAAACGCGGCCGTCAGCGCTTCCGCCGCCCTGCCCTGCTGCGCCATCGGATAACCGTCGAAGGTGGTCGCGACAGACCATGCCTCGCCGGGAATGTTGAACAGGATCGAGGTGATGGCGCCGCCGAATAGTGCGCCCCAATAGATGCTCGACAGCATCACGATGGCCGAGGTCGGATCCATGGTGAAGGTCAGCGGCAGCAGGATCGCGACCCCGTTCGGACCGCCGAGGCCCGGCAGCACGCCGACGAAAATGCCGAGCACCAGCCCGACCATCATCAGGAGCAGGGTCTTCCACGTCATCAGGACGGCGAAGCCGTGGAACAACAGACCGAACGCTTCCATCGAATTTCTATCCCGGTTCGCGCGCTAGTAGCCGAACGCCGCTTCGAGCGGGCCCTTCGGCATGATGACGTCAAACGCAATATCGAAGGTCACGAACATGGCGGCCGTGAAAATGAAGGCGGTCGCCAGTGACTTCCACCATGCGATCCGTCCGACCAGACGCATGAACCCTGCGATCAACAGGAAACTCGCCACATAGAGTCCGAGAAACTGCGTCGCGAGGCAGAACAACAGGGTCGGCACGAACACCGCCATCACCCTGCGAAGCTGAGCGCGGGTGACAAAGGTCTCCGCTTTCTGCTTGCGCGTCAGCGCCGCTGCCAAAATACCGTAGAGGCTGGCGCCGCCGAGAATGACCGAGAGATAAAACGGAAAATAGCCCGCCTGCGGGCCGGTCGAATCCCAGCCAATACCCGTGCGCCAATTGTCATAGCCGAGCAGCACCGCGAGGCCCAACAGCAGCAGTGAAACCACGATCTCCACCACACGGGTGTCGGTGACTGCCGGTGAATCGGTTTCCGGTGCGGTCGGATCGTCGACAACGATTTCAAGCTCGGAACTGGACATTGATGAGGATTTTCTGGCTAACCGAGACGGGCGACCGTGACTCGGGATTCCCGGATTTGTTATCGGAAATTGGACTGATGAAGCTGGATACAGCGCGGTTGTCGGTCGCGTCAACCGATCCGCGCCGGAGCGCTGTGGTGCGCCGCAATCCGTTCGGGAAAGGCGCCGGCGAGTGCTGCGCGCTCCGGCTTCAACACGCCGCGCTCGGTGATCAGGCCCGTCACCAGCCTCGCCGGCGTGACGTCAAAGCCGTAATTGGCAATTGGCGAGCCCTCGGGAACCACGCGCACGGTCTCGATCCGTCCGTCGGCGGTGCGTCCGGTCATGGTCGCGACCTCATCCGCTGACCGCTGCTCGATCGGAATCTGGCGCACGCCGTCGTCAATGGCAAAGTCGATGGTCGGCGACGGCAACGCCACATAGAACGGCACGCGATTGTCATGCGCCGCGAGCGCCTTCAGATAGGTGCCGATCTTGTTGCAGACATCGCCATTGGCGGCGACGCGGTCGGTGCCGACGATCGCCAGATCGACCCTGCCGTGCTGCATGAGATGGCCGCCGGTATTGTCCGGGATCACCGTATGCGGGACACCGTGATGGCCGAGTTCCCAGGCGGTGAGCGAGGCACCCTGGTTGCGGGGGCGGGTCTCGTCGACCCAGACATGAACGGCGATACCGCTGTCATGCGCCAGGTAGATTGGCGCGGTCGCGGTCCCGAAATCGACCGTCGCCAGCCAGCCGGCGTTGCAGTGCGTCAATATGTTGACGGGTTCGCCGCGCCTGCTGGCGCTGATCGCCTCGATCAGTCCCAGGCCGTGCCGGCCGATTTCCCTGTTGATGGCGACATCCTGTTCGACGATTTCGCCGGCACGAGCATAGGCGGCGCCGGCGCGGGCGGCAGACGGCAGCGGCCGAACGGCCCGTTGCATCTCGTCGAGTGCCCATTTCAGATTGACTGCGGTCGGCCGTGTTTCCATCAGCATCGCGCAAGCGTGATCGAGCGCCGAGTCAGACGGGTCGGCCCGCATGGCCAGCGCAACGCCATAGGCAGCCGTGGCGCCGATCAGCGGGGCGCCGCGCACCAGCATGCCGCCGATCGCTTCAGCCGCTGCATCGACGCTCTCGATCCGCACCACCACGAATTCGTGCGGCAGCCGTCGCTGATCGACTGCGCCGATCGACCAGCCGTCAGGCGCCAGCCAGATGCTGCGAAAGTGTCGACCATCGACCTTCATGATCGCAACACGCGGCCCGCCACCGCGTCGAGCTTCTTCAACAATGCGGGATCCCGCGCTTCCGGCGCGGTGATCAAGGCGGTGTCGAGCGCGCGGTCCGAACCGATCGGGCACGGTTCATGCTCGCGCGGGAAATCGGCGGCGAGACGAGCGACCAGCGCCTTTGCCTTGTCGGCATTCGAGTTCAGCACGCGAATGATGTCCTGGACCGTGACCGCATCATGATCGGGGTGCCAACAATCGAAATCGGTGACCATCGCCACGCTGGCGTAGCAGATTTCGGCCTCGCGCGCGAGTTTTGCTTCCGGCATATTGGTCATGCCGATCACCGAATAGCCCAAGGTTCTATAGGTCAGGCTCTCGGCGAGGCTGGAAAACTGCGGACCTTCAATGCAGACATAGGTACCCCTGCGCGCGACCGCGATATCTTCGGCTTCGGCCGCCGCTGCCAGGTGAATCCGCAACCGCGGCGACACCGGATGGGCCATCGAGACATGCGCGACACATCCCTTGCCGAAGAACGAACTCTCGCGCCGGTGGGTGCGATCGACAAACTGGTCGACGATCACAAAGGTGCCTGGTGGCATCTCCTCCTTGAACGAACCGCATGCCGAGAGCGAGATCAGATCGGTGACGCCTGCACGTTTCAGCACATCGATATTGGCACGGTAGTTGATATCGGAGGGCGATAGCCGGTGTCCCCGGTCATGCCGCGGCAAAAACACGATCGGCAACCCGGCGATCGTGCCGTGACGCACCGGTGCCGAAGGCTCGCCCCACGGGCTGGCGATCGCCTCGTCACGGACGTTTTCCAGCCCCGGCAGGTCGTAGATGCCGGATCCGCCGATGATGCCGAGCACGGCATTTGCCATGAGGTCTTCCTGTCGGTCTCAGCGGCGGAACGGCCGAACGCTGACACGCCAATATCATGGCTGCCTCGAGACCGGAATTGCCCGATTGCCGGGCGAGGCTGCGCCGGGCCGGTCTATTTCGCGACGAACCCCGCCTTGGTCATCAGCGAGGTATTGAGCGCGTCATCCTCCTCGAGAAACTGCAGCATGTCCTTGCCGGTGAGGAAAATCGGCTTCAAGGCCTGCTTTTCCATGTAGTCCTTGTATTCGGGAGTCTGCGTTACCTTCTGGAACAGGTCGACATAGAACGCCTGCTGTTCAGGCGTCACCTTGCCGGGCAGGAACATGGCGCGCAGCATCAGATACTGGACGTCGAGGCCCTCTTCCTTGCAGGTCGGGATATCGTTCCAGGATTGCGTCGCCGTCACCTTGGCCTTGTAGGAAATCCGCTCCTTGTCGAACACGCAGAGCGGACGGACCTGTCCGGCACGCCAGACCTCGAGGTTTTCAGAGGGGTTGTTGACGTTGGAATCGATGTGGCCGCCGACCAGCTGGGTCGCGGCCTCGCCGCCGGACTTGTAGGGCAGATAGGAGAATTTTGCGCCGGTCTTCTGTTCGACGAACACGGTCAGCACGTTGTCCTCGCGCTTCGAGCCGGTGCCGCCCATCTTGAAGGGCGAGCTTGCCTTCTTCGCCGCCTCAATGAACTCCTTCACGCTCTTGGGGCCGTTGACATTGTCCCACAGCACGAACTGGTCGAGCGCGACCACCGACACCGGGGTCAGTTCACGCCAGTTGAACGGAATTTTTGCCGACAGCGGCAACATGTAGATCAGCGAATAGGCGATCAGCACCTTGTTGGGATCGCCTTCGCTGGATTTCATGTAGACCAGCGCCTCGGCGCCCGATGC
>DASUIA010000143.1:0-11701 GCA_036273255.1 Bradyrhizobium sp. | reverse complement strand
CCCGGAATCCATCCCACCGCGATCCTTGCGGCCCAATGGATTCCGGGTTCGCGCTGCACGCGCCCCGGAATGACGAGGGTGGTGCGGCGCATCCCGGAAGGACCGGAGGAGACGCCGCTTCGGATGATTGATTTGCCGGGCAACCCCTGTTCATTCGGCGCTGAAGCGGTAATTTGATATCCTGGGTCGGAAAGCAAGGAAGGCAGGAAATGGCGGGACTCTACTTCGAGCAATTCTCGGTCGGTCAGACCTTTGTCCATGAAATCAGGCGCACGGTCACCGACATGGACAACATCCTGTTCTCGTCGCTGACCTATAATCCGGCGGCGGTCCACATCGACCATGAATATGCCAAATCGACCGAATTCGGCAAACCGCTGATGAACTCGATCTTTACGCTCGGTCTGATCATCGGGATTTCGGTGCAGGACACCACGCTTGGGACGACGGTCGGGAATCTCGGCATGGAAGAGACCAGGTTTCCGCGCCCGGTCTTTGCCGGAGACACCTTGCGGGCGGAGACGAAGATTCTGGCGGTGCGCGACAGCAAATCCCGTCCGACCCAGGGTATTGTCACCTTCGAGCATCGCGGCTTCAATCAGCGCAACGAGGAAATTGCCTATTGCCGCCGGATTGGGTTGATGATGAGGCGCCCGGCATGAAGCTACGTTCGCTTTTGTTTGTACCGGCCGACAGCGAGCGCAAGTTCGGCAAGGCCAACGGTATTGGTGCCGATGCGCTGATTCTCGATCTGGAGGATTCCGTGGCGCCGCCGCGCAAGGCGCTCGCGCGCGGCATGGTGAAGGATCTGCTGGGAGCACCGCCGCGCAACTGGGCGTTTCTGGTGCGGATCAACCCGCTCGGAAGCGGCCTCACCCTCGGCGATCTGGCGGCGGTGGTCCGCCCCGGTCTCGATGGCATCCTGATCCCGAAGGTCAGCGGTATTGCGGATATCGAACTGATTTCCAATTACCTCGACGCGCTGGAGGTCGCTGCCGGTGTAACGCCTGGTCATGTCAAGCTGCTGGTGGTGGCGACCGAGACGCCGGCCGCCATGATCGGCTTCGCCAGTTATGCAACACCCAACGCGCGGCTGGTGGCCATGACCTGGGGCGCCGAGGATCTCGGCGCGGCCCTCGGCGCGCTCTCGAACAAGGAAGCCAACGGAGACTGGACCTTTCCCTATCAAATGGCGCGGGCACAATGCCTGTTTGCCGCTGGAGCGGCGGGCGTGCTACCACTCGACACCCTGTACGCGGATTTCAGGGACCAGAAGGGGCTCGCTGAAAGCTGCCGGATCGCGCGGCGCGACGGCTTTGTCGGCCGGATCGCCATTCACCCCGACCAGATCGCAACCATCAACGAGTGCTTCACGCCGTCGGAGGCCGATCTCGCGCATGCGCGCCGCGTCGTGGCGGCCTTCGCGGCGCAGCCCGATGCGGGCACGCTTGGCATCGACGGCAAGATGTACGACATGCCGCATCTGATCGCGGCGAAACGCGCGCTCGCCTCGGTCGGAGAGGCCGTGTCGCCATGAGTTCGGCTAGGTGGTGAGGATACCGCCGTCGACCGGTATCGTCGCGCCGGTGATGAATCCCGCCCGCTCGGATGCGAGAAATGCGGCGACGTCCGCGATATCGGACAATTGAGCCAGTCGGCCGACGGGAATGCGTGCCAGGATCCCGCGCCTTGCGTCCTCCGTGAGCGCAGCACGCGTCATCGGGGTGTCGACGACGGCGGGGGCAAGCGCATTGACCGTGATTCCGAACGGCCCCAGTTCGCGTGCCAGCCCCATGGTCAGGGCAACGACGCCGGCTTTGGTGGCGCCATAGAGCGTGTTGCCGACCGAGCCGCCGCCGCGCATGGCCGATACCGATGCAATGTTGATGATGCGGCCAAATTCCATTTGTCGCATCGCCGGGATGACGGCCTTGGCGCAGTGGATGACGCCGGCCAGATTGACCTGCGCGACTCGCTGCCATTCGGTGACGGGCAGGTCGGCGACGAGGCCGGTCGAGAGCACGCCGGCGGCGTTGACGAGAATGTCGATACGACCCAGGTTGGAAATGGTTTCCGCGAACGCCCGTTCTACGGCGGTTGGATCGCTGACGTCGACCGCGGCCGAGCGGGCGACGATGCCCGTGGCGGCGAGCGACGACGCCGCCTTTTCTGCCGCGCTCGCGTCGCGATCCAGAATGCAGAGCGTACAGCCCTCAGCAGCGAGGGTCGTGGCAATGCCTTCGCCGATACCCGAGCCGCCGCCGGTGACAACCGCGACGCGATCCTTGAGGTTGAGATCCATGTCGATCGCGTCGCGTCCTCGTTCAATCCGCTATTGTTGCCGAATCAAGCGGGTTTGGCCGCCTTGTTGTCGACCGCCATGTCTCGCTTGTTCGACTCCGCCATGGCATAGACCGACACTGCGCTGATCAGGCTCACCACCAGAACGTACAGGCAAATCAGCCACGGCTTGTTGTCGCCGAGCGGCAACAGGGCGGTGGCGATGATGGGCGTCAGTCCGCTGGCGAAGATACCGGAGAATTGATAGACGAACGATGTTCCGGTGTAGCGCACCCGGGTGTCGAACAACTCGGAGAATAACGCGGCCTGCGGGCCGTAGACGGCCGGATAGACCAGCGCGAATGGAATCGCAATCGCGATCCAGATCAGGATCGGTGATCCCGTTTGCATCAGCCAGAAGGCCGGGAACGTCAGCACCCCGATCGCGAGTGCTCCGAGCGCGTAGAGGCGTCGCCGGCCATACAGGTCGGACAGATTGCCATAGACGGGCAGCATGACGATCATGATTGCCGAGGATATCATCACGCCGGCCAGCGCGGTCTGGCGCGGCAGATGCAGTGCACCGGTCAGATAGCCGACGATGAAAACGCCGAAGGTGTTGAAGGTTACGCCTTCGATGTAGCGCGCTCCCAGTCCCAGCAGCGTATTCTTTCCGTGAGTCTTGAACAGATCCACGACCGGCACCGCCGCAATCTTGTCTTCCTTCTGGATTCGGCTGAAGGCCGGGGTTTCCATGATCTTGAGGCGGATGTAGAGACCGAGCGCCACCAGCGCGGCACTGATCAGAAATGCGATGCGCCAGCCCCAGGCGAGAAATTCAGCGTCCGGCAGATAGGACAGCACATACACCGCGCCGGCGCTCAACAGCAGGCCGGCGGGAACGCCGATCTGCGGCCAGCTTCCGTAGAAGCCGCGCCGTCCGGTCGGCGAATGCTCGACCGCCATCAGCACCGCGCCGCCCCATTCGCCGCCGATGCCGATCCCCTGGAAAACGCGGAGCACCAGAAGCAGGATCGGCGCCCAGATTCCGACCGAAGCGTAGGTTGGAAGGACGCCGATCAGGAATGTGGCGAGACCCATGATGAGCAGAGTGAGGATGAGGACGGTCTTTCTGCCGATGCGGTCTCCATAGTGACCGAAGATGATCCCGCCAATCGGGCGAGAGATGAAACCGACGAAGAATGTGGTGTATGCCAGCAAGGTGCCGGCGACGGGATCGAAGTTCGGGAAAAACAGCTTGTTCAATACCAGTGGCGTCACGACGCCATACAGAAAGAAATCATACCACTCGATGGTCGTGCCGATCGCGCTTGCAAAGGCGACCGTGCTGGTCGAAATCGCCGGCCCCGCGGCTCCCTGGTCTGCTGGTCCCACTATCCTCACTCCCCCTGTTTTGCCCTAGTCGGGCAGCTTCAAAATCCGTCGCGCCTCCGCCGTGCTGGCGGCGTGCCGTCGATATTTCCCGCACAGTTCCGCAACGCGTGAAACCAGCTCCGCGTTACTGCGCGCCAGACGGTCCTTGTCGAACTTGATGTTGTCTTCGAGGCCGGTGCGGACGTGACCGCCGAGTTCGAGACACCAGTGATTGACCTCGAGCTGCTGCCGTCCGATACCTGCCGCCGACCAGGTCGCGTCCGGCATCAGATGGTTCAGTTCGGAGATCAGGAATTCCAGCAGCTTGCGGCGAGGGGGCAGCGCGTTCGGTATGCCCATCACGAACTGCACCTGGCACGGCCGCTTCAGCAGGCCGCGATCCGCGAGATTGCGCGCATTGTAGAGCATCGCGACGTCGAACACCTCGATCTCCGGCTTGACGTCGTATTCGAGCATCGAGCTCGCGAGTTCCTCGACGAGTTGCGGCGGATTCTCATAGATCTGGGTGGCGAAATTCACCGACCCGGTGGCGAGCGAGGCCATCTCCGGCTTGAGATACAGCATCCGGCCGCGTTCGTTTTGCGAGCGGCCGCGGCCGCCGGTCGAAAACTGCACGATCATGCCGGGGCAGTGCTTGACCACGCCCGCCTGCACCTTCGCGAACAGCTCCGGGTCCGAACTCGGGCTCTCATCCGGATTGCGCACATGGATATGGGCGACCGTAGCGCCGGCTTCGAACGCCTCGTGGGTCGACTCGATCTGTTCGGCCGGCGTGACTGGCACGGCGGGGGTATCGGCCTTGCGCGGAACCGCGCCGGTGATGGCGACGGTGATGATGGCGGGTGTCGTCATGCCGGGACCCGGGGCTGCTGAATGAAGTGGAACGAGCGAATGCCACGTCGCTGCGCGACTTCCTTGAGCAGGGTCGCGAGCGGCGTGGAAGCGAGCGGATAGTCGGTCGCGATCGGGCCGGCGGCCTTGAGTGCGTCGCATTCGCGGGGCGGATAGAACGCCGCCAGCAGCAGATCATCATCGGAAAGAAACCGGCCGCGCTCGCGCCGGAGCTTCCGGATACCGGGCTCCAGCAGGTCGCCGGGCCGCGCCGAGGTCGGCTCGACGCCGTTGGCGACGCGGTCGAACAGATTGGGGTCGATCGGTCCGGCGATTTCGCCATAGTAGCCGAGCACATATTTCCGGACCTCGTCCGGAACGGTGCCATAGCGCTCCTTGCCCATGACGTTCAATACGGCCTGGGTCATGACGAATTGTGCGAACGGGCTCACGATGATGGGATAGCCGAGCTCGCAGCGTACCCGCGCGGCCTCCTCGAGGACCTCCGGCAGCCGATGGCCGATCCCGAGTGGTGTCAATTGCGATTTCAGATTGGAAATCATGCCGCCGGGCATCTGGTGCTCGTAGTGAAACGCATCGTATTCGACGATTTCGCCGAGCGGCTTGCGCTCGC
This sequence comes from Bradyrhizobium sp., assembly GCA_036273255.1. GTDB lineage: Bacteria > Pseudomonadota > Alphaproteobacteria > Rhizobiales > Xanthobacteraceae > Bradyrhizobium. The sequence continues at coordinate 6,561 of DASUIA010000143.1, read as the reverse complement.
GTCTTGCGATGTAGCGCAGGCGGTCGGCGACTTCCTCGACCGGCGCCAGATCGACCGGAACCTGGAATCCGCCACGGCGGATATTGCGCGTGAACCATTCCGTGGCGGGATGGGACGCGCCGTTGGCCAATGCCGAGGTTGCGGTGTGCACCACATCGACCCCGAGCTCGACCGCGCGGCAGGCGGTGTAAGGGGCGAGCCCGGTCAGGCAATGAGAATGCAGATGCAGCGGCAGCGCGCCGCAGGCGGCCTTGATCGCCGGCACCAGGGTTTTCGCGCGCTCCGGCGTTAGCAGCCCGCTGGCATCTTTCAAATAGACGGCGTCGACGCCAAGCGTCACCAGTTCGCGCGTCTTGCGGGCATAGTAATCGTCGGTATGGACCGGACTGATGGTGTAGACCACGCCGCCCGCGGTATAGAGGCCGACCTTCCTGGCCGCGCGCACCGGCGCCCGCATGTTGCGCATGTCGTTGAGCGCGTCGTACGGGGTGTGGTAGCGGATGCCGTTGGCGAAGATGCGCTCCGCGGTCAGTTCGACGATGTCGTCGGGGAAGAACTCGAAGGTGAACAGGCTCTGGCCGCGCGTCATCACGATCAGCGGGGTTTGCTTGACCCACCCGCTGAGGATGCGCATGCGTTCCCACGGATCTTCGCGAAGGTAGCGTACGCAGACATCGAACACCGCGCCGCCGACCAGATCGAGGGCCTCAAATCCGGCGCGATCGAGCCGCGGGGCGATGTCGGCCATCATCGCCGTGGTCATGCGGGTCGCCCACAGGCATTGCGGCGCGTCGCGCAAGGTCACGTCGATCAGTTGGATGGTTCTGATGTTTCCCATCAGCCGGCCGCCATCTGAAAATTTCGCTCGACCCAGCTTGTATCGATCTCCGCGCGTTCAAATTCCCTTTGCTGCAGCAGGCGCCCGTGAAATGGAACGGTGGTGGTGATGCCGGAAACCTGAAACCGTGCCAGCGCCGACTTCGCGGTCTCGAGGCAGGATGCGCGATCGGGTCCGCCGACGATCAGTTTGGCGAGCATCGAATCGTAGAAAGGCGGCACCGCGTAATTCTCGTAGGCGTGGCTATCGACGCGCACCCCGGGTCCGTTCGGTGGACGCCAGCGTTTCAATGTTCCGGGCGAGGGCTGGAAATCCCGCGCGGCGTCCTCGGCGTTGATGCGGAACTCGATCGCCGAACGTCCCCTGGCAAAGCTCGCGCCGAACGAAAGCCGCTCGCCCGCGGCGATGCGAAATTGCTCCGCCACCAGATCGGTGCCGGTGACCATTTCGGTTACGGGGTGCTCGACCTGGATGCGGGCATTCATCTCGATGAAAAAGAATTTTCCGCTTGACGGGTCGAAGATGAATTCGACGGTGCCGGCGTTGACGTATTTCAGCGCGCGGATCAGGGCGACCGCCGCTTCCGCCATTTCGCGGCGGGTGGCGTCGTCGAGTGCAGGCGAGGGCGCTTCCTCGACCAGCTTCTGGTGGCGGCGTTGCACGCTGCAATCGCGTTCGCCGAGGTGAACGTAATTGCCATGGCGGTCGCCGAATACCTGGATCTCGATGTGTCGGACCTGTGGGAAGAATCTCTCGAGATATATTTCGGCATTGCCGAACGCCGCCAGCGCCTCGGCGGAGGCCTGCTCGAACTGGGTGATGAAATCTTCGGCACGTTCGACGACCCGCATGCCGCGGCCGCCGCCACCTCCGCTGGCCTTCAGCAGCAGCGGAAAACCGATCGCCGCGCTGGCCGCCTTGGCGGGCGCCGCCGTCGTATAGCCCTGGTCGGAGCCGGGGACGACGGGAATGCCGGCGGCAGCCGCAGCTTGACGCGCCGCGACTTTGTCGCCCATGCGGGCGATGCAGTCGCTGTCGGGACCGATGAAGGTCAGACCGGCTTGCTTGCTGCGCTCGGCGAAGGCGTGGTTTTCGGCGAGAAAGCCGTACCCCGGATAGATGGCGTCGCATTTCAGCGCGCCCGCAATCTCGATCAGCGCGCCTGCGTTCAGATAGCTCGATTTCGGTGGCGGCGGTCCGATGCAGATGGCGTGATCGGCAGCCCAGCGATGGCAGGAATTGGCGTCGGCCGAACTGTAGACGGCAACGCTTTCCAGGCCGAGTCGACGGCAGACGCGGATCGCCCGCAGGGCGATTTCACCGCGATTGGCGACCAAAACGCGCCGCACCGCCTAGCTCCGCTTCTCGGCGGGGTCGAAGGTCAGCAAGGCCGTCTCCCTACTATATTACCGAGGTTTCCTTTTGACGTTAGACTCGTTTTGTTTCATATTGCAAGACTTTTTGTTCCGGTTTCTAATACCGCCATGCAGCCTCCCCTGGATCCCGATCAGGTTCTCAAAAGCCGCTTCAAGCGACGTCCCAGCGATCGTTCCGGGGCATCGACCTCTGACGGCACGGCAAAAGCGTTTCCGACGGTGAAGGCCGTCGCCATTCTCGAGGCGATGGCAACGGCGAAGCGGCCGCTCGGGATTTCGGAGTTTGGTGTCTTGCTGGGTCTTCCCAAACCTACCGCTCATCGCATCGTGCGCATGCTGGAAGGCGAAGGCCTGTTGCAACGGGAGCCCGGCAGCAGCCGCTACGTGCCGGGCGTCCGACTGGAGCGACTTGGACTTGATATCGTTGCGGCCTCGATGTCGCGGGCGCCGCGGCATGCGATTCTGGAATCGCTCTCACAGCAAATCGGCGAGACCTGCAATTTCGGCGTCATGGCCGGCAGCCATGTGGTTTATCTCGACCGCGTCGAGTCGGCCTGGCCGTTCGGGCTGCGATTCGAACGCGGCTCGCATGTTCCGCTCCACTGCACATCGATGGGCAAGCTGTTTCTAAGCACGCTGCCCGCGCCCAGGCGCGCGCTGTTGCTGCGCTCGATCCCGCTCTACCGCTACACCGAAAACACCATCACCGATGTCGGCCGCCTCGAAGAGGAACTGGAGAAGATTCGATCGATGGAAGTTTCCACCGACGATCAGGAATTTCTGGCCGGGGTGGTGTGCGTCGCCGTTCCGGTTCACGGCCCGAAGAGAAAACCGATCGCGGCGCTGGCGGTTTCGGCACCGTTGGCGCGGATGTCGTTGCAACAGGGGCTGGCGCACGTTCCGCTGCTGCAGTCCGCCGCCAACAGCCTGGCTGCCACGATCGAGCAGGACGGAAGTTCGAGCGAAGAGGAGAATACGTGAGCCTGAGTTACGAGGATGTCGCCGAGATCCTGAAAATCATCGACAGCAGTTCCTGCGACGAAGTGATTGTCGAAACCGGCGATGTCAAACTGGTCGTGCGCCGAAACACCGCTCCCGGCTACGTCGCGCCGGCGGCCGAGCGCGCCGGACCAGGGCCGGCAATTACGGCTCCGCCGCGCCCCAATGCGACGACAGCGCGACAGGCAACGACTGGGCAAACGGCGGCGGCAGGTCAGATCGAAGTGACGGCGCCGATGGTCGGCACCTTCTATCGCGCGCCGAGCCCCGATGCGCCGCCGTTCGTCGAGATCGGCACGCTCGTTCAGCCGGGCCAGCCGCTATGCATCATCGAAGTCATGAAGCTGTTCACGACCATCAATTCCGAATGCGCCGGGCGCGTGGTGCAGATCGGCGCGGAGACCGGGGATCTGGTGGAATATGGACGGACGCTATTTATTATCGAGCCGGCGAACTGACCTGCGGCGCATCGGCAGTCAACTCAGCCGATCGACTGGCTCAGGCGATTTCGCCGGCGCGCGCCTTGGTCGAGACCCAGCCGCCGTCCACCTTCAACTCCGCGCCGGTGATATAGCTGGATTCGTCGAGCGCGAGAAAGACGGCAGCGTTGGCGACGTCGGCGGGCGTTCCCCACCGCCCGACCGGGGTCTCATTGCCCCAGTCCTGATCGGCGTTGGCCGCCTGCCCGGCATTCATTGGTGAATTGATCGACCCTGGTGCCAGCGCGTTCACGGTGACGCCGGTGCCGCGAAGGTCGATCGCCAGGGCCCGGGTCATGCCAAGCAGGCCCGATTTGGCGGATACATACGCGACGCGGTCGGGTCGCCCGACGAAACTCGCGATCGAGGCGACGTTGAGGATCCGCCCGCTGCCGCCGCGGATCATCAATGGGGCGACGGCCCGGGCGCAGAAGAATGGTCCGGTGAGATTGGTCGCGATCATCACGTTCCAGTCTGCGTCGGTGTGTTCGAGAAACGGCTTGGTGATGCGAACCCCGACATTGTTGACGAGAATGTCGATGCGGCCGAAACGGCGGTCGACCTCGCGTGCCATTTGGTCGACCGAGGCGGAATCGGTGACGTCGGCGCGGACGAAGATGGCTTCGCCCTCTGCCGCGATCTCGGCAGCGGCGTCACGGCCCTTGCGCTCGTCGATATCCACCACCGCGACGCGGGCGCCTTCCCGCGCAAACGAAAGGCTGATCGCCTTTCCGATTCCGCTGGCGCCGCCGGTGACGATGGCGACCCTATCGCGTAACCGCATGAATTTTTCTCCGTTTGCTCTAGAGGTCCGGATATTCGGCCGCGGCCGCGGTCGCGCGGCGCCGCGCCAGCAGGCCCTTCACCGCCGGATAGGACAGCGAGACGATCGACAGCGCCATCAGGCTGCCGGCGATCGGCTGGGTGAAGAACACGCTCCAGTCGCGGTGATAGGTGATCATGGTGCGCATGTAGGAATCCTCGGCGAGCGGCCCGAGGATCGCGCCCAGCACCATCGGCGAGACCGGGAATTTATAACGCTCGAACACTGCCGCCAGCGTGCCGAAGATGACGATCATCCACATGTCGGAGACGGTGTTGCGGTCGGCGAACGCGCCGACCAGGCAGAACATGATCACGATCGCGGCGAGCACGCCCTGCGGTATCGTCAGCACCTTCACCACGACATGGATCCAGGCGAAGCCCATCAGACACATGCCGACGACGGCAACGAACATCGATGCCATGATGGTATAGACCACCAGCGTCGATTGCGGATTGCCGAACATGAACGGGCCTGGCTGCACGCCGTGCAACAGGAACGCCGCAAGAATGACGGCGGTTGCCCCGCTGCCGGGAATGCCGAGCGTCAGCAGCGGGACGATGTGTCCGGCGACCGATGCGGTCGAGGCAATCTGCGGCGCGACGATTCCTTCGGGGATGCCGGTGCCGATCTTGTCGCCGCGGCGGCCATACTGCTTCTCGATCGCATAGGAAACGAAGGATGTGATGGTGGCGCCGGCGCCGGGTACGGCGCCCAGTACCGTGCCGAGAAGGGTGCTGCGAACGAAGGTTGCGCGCAATTCCCACAATTCACCCAGGGACGGGAAACGGGTCTTGGTGCCGGCCCGCTCCGCCGGCGCCTCGATGTGCAGACTTTGCCCGAGCTTGATCAGGATTTCGCCAAATCCGTACATGCCGACCAGAACCATCACATAGGGCACGCCGTTCGACAGGATCGGAGAGTTGAAGGTAAATCGCTCGGTCCCGTAAGTGCTGTCGGTGCCGATGGTCGCGACCAGCAGCCCGAGGAACAGGCTGATCAGCGCATTGGGGATCGAGGTGCCGGCCAGCGCCACGACGGTGGTGAGGCCGAAGAACACCGCTGCGAAATATTCGGGCGCGCCAAACTTGAGCGCGAAATTGCTGAGCGGCGTCGCCAGGGTGGTCATGACCGCGGTCGAGAACAGCCCGCCGGTCAATGCTGCGACCAGCGCCCAGCCCAGCGCCTTTGCCGCATCGCCGCGCTGGGTCATGGCATGGCCGTCCCACAGCAGCGGCACATCCATCGGTTCGCCGGGAATCCGATACAGGATGGCCGTAAAGCAGCCGGCATAGGTTCCCGACATGTAGATCGCCGTCAAAAGGATGATCGAAGGCTCGAGCGCCATTCCATAGGTGAAGGGAAGCGCGAGAACCACGCCCATCACGAGGCCGAGACCGGGCATGATCGAAACGGCCATGCCGATCAGCAGGCCGATGAACATCATCAGCAGATCCAGCGGCTTGAAGACCTCGGCAAACCCGGCCAGCAGCAATTGGAGGGTGTGCATTCAGCCCTCTCAGTGAACGCCGAGAAGGCGCATCAGACTCGTCGACAGCCATTCAAACGGACCGGTGCCGATTGGCAATGCCACGTAGATCACCCGCAGGAACACCAGCATGAACAGCAAGGTCGCCACGGTGCTGATGGCGAGCGCGGCCCAGAAGCGGCGGAAGCCACCGATCCAGATCAGGCAAAGTACGAACACCACGGTGTCGATGAAAAACCCGACGATCTCGAAAAGCGTGAGGTAAACCAGCGATGCCGCCACGCAGATCAACACTACCCGCATGTCCGCGGGCTCGCGTTCGAACGGCGATTCGACGCTCGGAACAACGGCAGACCCGGACCGGGTGCTCCTCGCGCTGAGCAGGCGACGGATGCCCTCGAACGCCGAGGTCGCCATGATCATGTAGAGGACCAGCTTGGGCCAGCTATCCGGGCCGACCTGGTCGACCGGCGACGTGAACTCGAAATGTTGCGCCCGGGAGAGCAGAAACGCCGCCACGCCAAACACCATGGCGTAGGGCAGCACACGTTCGACCA
>DASUIA010000142.1:0-2823 GCA_036273255.1 Bradyrhizobium sp. | reverse complement strand
GTTGCCGGCTCTGGCGAGCCTTGAAGTTTCCCTTTTTGGTTCCGCGTGCAATACAGGGTGTGGCCCAGGAAGCAGATAGTTTCCGGGCGGTTCCTGCCGCGTTTGCCCGCGTGTTTCTGCGCGAACCGACCAAACTCCACCATTTGGTCTTGGTCGGCTCTAAAGTAGGCCAAATTTTCCCAACCGCAGACGCAGGGTGTGAATCGGCATGGAATAAGGACCCCGTTTTCGGGGTGATCGGCATCCAATCGGGACCCCCGGGACGGCGGGTCCACAGTGGCTTCCGTGGGGGATACGGGGGCCAGGTTGGGGATGCTGGTAGTGGAGACGATCGCGAAGATCCGTCGGGCGTATTTCGCCCAGCACAAGCCGATCAAGACGATTTGCCGCGAGTTTCGGGTGTCGCGGAAGGTCGTGCGCAAGGTGATCCGATCGCAGGCAACCGAGTTTCGCTATGAGCGGGGCCGGCAACCGCTGCCGCGGATTGATCCGTGGCGCGACCAGCTCGACGGTTTGCTGCTGGAGAACGCGGGCAAGCCGACGCGCGAGCGGCTCACGCTGATTCGGATATTCGAGGAGCTACGCGCCCTCGGTTACGAGGGTAGCTACGACGCGGTTCGTCGATACGCCAAGAGGTGGCGTGCCGAGCGTGGCGCCGCGATGGCGGAAGCCTATGTCCCGCTGAGCTTTGCGCCGGGCGAGGCGTACCAGTTCGACTGGAGCCACGAGGTTGTGCTGATCAACGGCACGACGGTCACGGTCAAGGTGGCGCATGTCCGGCTTTGCCACAGCCGCATGCTGTTCGTGCGCGCCTCTCCGCGCGAGACACAGGAGATGGTGTTCGACGCCCACAACCGCGCCTTCGCGTTCTTCAAAGGAACCTGCACGCGCGGCATCTATGACAACATGAAGACGGCGGTCGAAACCGTGTTCATCGGCAAAGACCGCCAGTTCAACCGCCGCTTTCTACAGATCTGTGGCCATTACCTGGTCGAGCCAACCGCCTGCACGCCGGCCGCGGGCTGGGAGAAAGGGCAGGTGGAGAACCAGGTCGGGGTGGTGCGCGAGCGTTTCTTCACGCCGCGGCTGCGGGTGGCGAGCTACGAGGAGCTGAATGCCTGGTTGCTCGATCGATGTGTCGCCTACGCCAAAGCGCACAAACATCCCGAGCTGGCCGATCGCACGATCTGGCAGGCTTTCGAGGCGGAGCGGCCACAGCTGGTGCAGACTACCGGGCCATTCGACGGGTTCCGCGCGACTCAGGCGTCGGTCTCCAAGACCTGCCTGGTACGCTTCGACAATAACAAGTACTCGGTCGCCTCGCGCGCCGTGGGACGGCCGGTCGAGATCCAGGCCTATGCCGATCGCATTGTGATCCGCCAGGAGGGCGCAATCGTCGGCGAGCATCGCCGCCGCTTCGGCCGCGGCGAGACGATCTACGATCCCTGGCATTATGTGCCGGTGCTCGCCCGGAAGCCCGGCGCCTTGCGTAACGGCGCCCCGTTCAAGGACTGGCTCTTGCCGGCCAGCCTGGAGCGCCTGCGGCGTAAGCTGCAAGGCTCGGACGATGGCGACCGCCAGATGGTCAAGGTGCTGTCGGCGGTGCTGACCGACGGCTTGGCGCCGGTCGAGGCGGCCTGCGCCGAAGCCCTCGCCGACGGCGTCCACTCCGCCGACGTCGTCCTCAACATCCTGTCGCGGCACCGTGACCCCGGGCCGGCGGCGACGATCCTGACCCCCGATGCGCTGCAGCTGCGGCACCTGCCAATCGCCGATTGCTCTCGCTACGACAGCCTGCGGAGAGCATCCTGATGGAGCGCACCGACATTCTCGAGCTCATGTCGATGCTCAAGCTCTACGGTATGCGAGCGGCCTACGACGAAGTGATGACCACCGGCATCAAACGCCGGCACGAGCCGCCGCGCATCGTCGGCGATCTGCTCAGCGCCGAGATTGCCGAGAAGCAGGCGCGCTCGATCAAATATCAGCTGACCATCGCCAAGCTGCCGCTGGCTAAGGACATCGAGGACTTCGACTTCACCGGCACGCCGGTCAACGAGGCACTGATCCGCGATCTGGCGAGCGGCGCCTTTCTGGCCGAACAGCGCAATGCAGTGCTGATCGGAGGAACCGGCACCGGCAAGTCGCATCTCGCGATCGCTATTGCGCGAGCCTGCATCCGCGGCGGCGCCAGGGGCCGCTTCTATACCGTCGTCGATCTCGTCAATCGGCTGGAGAGCGAAGCCCGCGCCAGCCGGCAGGGGCGGCTCGCCGAATATCTCACGCGCATGGACTTCATCATTCTCGACGAGCTCGGCTATCTGCCCTTCGCTCAGACCGGCGGCCAGCTGCTCTTTCATCTGATCAGCCGATTATATGAGCGTACCTCGGTCATTATCACTACCAACCTAGCCTTTAGCGATTGGCCCAGTGTGTTTGGCGACGCCAAGATGACAACCGCGCTGCTCGACCGGCTGACCCATCATTGCGAAATCATCGAAACCGGAAACGAGAGCTGGCGCTTTAAAAACCGCGCCTGAGTACCACCCCGGCTTGCCCCGGTGGGCAAACAGGCACCTCCCGCGCGCGCCGCTCCGTCGCTCGTGAGGGCACTGCGCGACGCGCGCGGGACCCTCCTGTTCGCTACCGGGACAAGCCTGCCCCAACGCCGGTGAGGGTCCCTTTTCCATGCCGGTCCGGGGTCCCTATTGCTTGCCGTTTGACAGGCAATAGGCCAGGAAGGCGATGAAGACGTGCGCCTCAACGCGGGCCTCGAGCTGGTGAAAGATCGGCCGGATCGCCAGGTCGCCTTTGAGGTTCTTG
>DASUIA010000141.1:0-26300 GCA_036273255.1 Bradyrhizobium sp. | reverse complement strand
CGATCGCTGGAATCGATGCCAATAGATGCATGTCAGTTTTTCTATGACTGCAAGGGTTGCGGCGCCCGCCTGAAACCAAAGCCGGGCGATTGTTGTGTGTTTTGCTCTTATGGTTCGGTCCGATGCCCGCCGATTCAAGAGGGCAATTCGTGTTGCGCGTGACGCAATTGCCGGCACGGTGGTGCGGACGTTCAATACTTTCCGGTTGGCGAAGGCAGGAATTCATGTCACAAAATGCCAATTCGCTTTTTTAAGTCAGAGGTCTCTGAAATTGCGGGCGTAGTTCAATGGCAGAACGGCAGCTTCCCAAGCTGCATACGAGGGTTCGATTCCCTTCGCCCGCTCCAGCTTATTTATGATTCCTTCGAGGGTGCCGGTTCTGGCCGGATCTACACGTCAACGAAGTCGAATGCATCCCGCCACCGCACCACGCGCGCGGTGGACGGCGACGGAAGGTGCGCCGTGCACATGACCGTGGACGTATCGCAGAAGCGGCCGAACAGCTTCCGTCTTGTTTCTCCAGCCTGCGCCGAATCGTAGTCCGCCATCATGCCCAGCTCGGGATACCGGGCTTGCAGCGGCGAGTGGATCATGTCGCCGGTAATGACGGCATCGGCGCCGGCCTTGCCGACGTGGACTGAATAGTGGTCGATGGTGTGGCCGGGCGTCGGGATCAGCGTCACGAGTTCATTGAACGCGTGCGCGCTCTTGACGATGTCGGCGCGATTGGCGGCCACGATCGGCAGGACGGAATCGGTGATCCACGGGCACGCCGCAGGATCATCGTTCTGGCGTTTGGTCCAGAAGGCAAGTTCGCGATCGGCGAATACATAGCGCGCCTTCGGGAAGGTTGGCACCCACCGCCCGCTCTCGAGTCGCGTGTTCCACCCGACATGGTCGGTGTGCAGGTGCGTGCACATGACAAAATCGATATCATTGACCGTGAAACCGCTTGCCGCGAGGTTCTTCTCGTAGCGATCGGAATTCATCATGTGCCAGAAGCTCCGCGTCGGTCGCGGCTTGTGGTTGCCGACGCAGGTATCGATCATGATCGTGTGATGCGGCGTCTGCACGACGTAGCTCTGGACGCAGAGCATCAGCCTGTCTTCGGCATCGAGGAACCTGGGCTGCAGCCAGCCCCGGTTCTCGTCGAGAAGTTCGTTCGAAAGGGTCGGGAAAAATTGCATGGCCCCGAAGAAGGGACCCTCCTGCTCGACGATGCGGTGGATGGTGGCGCTGCCGATTTCGATCTTGGCGGGCAAGGGGGGCCTCCCTCCTGACGTCAATCCAGAGCGCCAGGGATTAGCTCGGATCGCCTTCTCACTCCAGATCATCTATGGAGCATGGTACCAGCCAACGATCAAGTCCGGCGGCTGGAGTGAGCCGGTTCGACCATTGTGATGGCGCCGGCCGCCACGCTATAGCGTTTTTGGGAGGAAAGCATGGGCCGGAAGATCGTCATCGTCGGAGCGGGTGCCGTCGGCGGGTATGCCGGCGCTCACATGGTGCAGGCGGGCGAGAATGTGACGTTCATCGATCCATGGCCCGAGCATGTCGAATACATGCGCAAGCACGGCCTGCGCGTCACCCACGCCAGGGACGTCGCGGAATTCTCGGTTCCGGTCCGCGCGCTGCATGTCACGGATGCGCAGCAGCTCGCCAGGGAAACGGCGGTCGACATCGCGTTCGTGTGCATGAAATCCTACGACACGGCCTGGGCCACTACGTTGATCCGGCAGTATCTGGCACCGGACGGCTACGTCGTGTCGCTGCAGAATTGCATGAATGAGGAAACCATCGCCGGCGTCGTCGGCTGGGGCAGGACGCTTGGCTGCATTGCAAGCAGCATTACGGTCAACCTGCCTGAGCCGGGCCATATCCACCGCGGCGCCGGCAAGGGCGGGGCGGCGCACACGGTGTTTCGCGCCGGGGAAGTGCACGGCCGGGTCACACCGCGCGCGGAAGAAATCTGCCGCCTGGTCGCCTATGCCGACAGCGCCAAGGTCACCGGCAATCTGTGGGGCGAGCGCTGGTCGAAACTGGTTGCCAATGTCATGGGCAACGGACTCTCCGCCTGCACCGGCATGACCGGCGGACAGATGTTGCAGAGCGAGCCGATCCGCCGCTTCGCCAACCGGCTCGGGAGCGAAGCGATCCGGGTCGGGCAAGCGCAAGGCTATCATCTGGAGGAGATCCTGCATCTGCCGCCGGAGACGATCGCGCGAGCCGGCGAGGGCGACGAGGCGGCGATGCGCGCTTGCGACGAGCAGCGCTTCAAGGACGGCAAGCGCACTTCTTCCGAGCAGCGTCCCTCCATGGGTCAGGACATGCAGAAGGGGCGGCGCACGGAGATCGAATTTCTCAATGGCCTGGTGGTGCGCGAAGGCGAGAAGCTCGGTTTCTCCTGCGTTGCCAATGCCGTGCTGACAGACATCGTCAAGCGCGTGGAACGCAATGAGCTGAGCCCGGATCCGCGACACATCTCCGAGCTGCGGCTGAACTGAGCCGCCTTGCGGCCGGCCCGCAACGTCCGGGACGGCCGCGATTTGTCGAGCGCCTGTATCCAGTGCGGCTCGATCAGGAACCGGCAGGCACCTGATCGAGAAATCCGGTGACGCGATGGATCCGGCCGTCCTCGACGACAGCGAAGTCCGTGCCCTTGATCGGGCTGTCGGCGGCATCGGGGCCAAGGCCCCAGCAGAAGCGGACGTGCTCGCCATATCCGTTGGGCTGGCCGAGCAGACGAAACCGGAAATCCGGGAAGCGCTGCTGCACGCCGGCGATCAGCGCATCCACGCCATCGTGCCCGTCGCCGCTCATCAGCGGATCGACATATCTGGCATCATGCGTCCAATTCGCCGCCAGCAATTCGCGGCGGCGGCTGGGCGCGCGTTCGTTCCACAGCTCGATGTAGCGGCTGGCAATGGTATTGACGTCGGTCATGGTCTGTCTCCTTCGATGGTGCCGGATGCACCGGCCGATCGACTATCGAAGGTTCGCGCGACCCGATCGATTACCTCGCAGGTCATGAAATCGGATTTTTCGAAACAGCCAAGGCAACGCACGAAGCACCGTCGCTGGTGCAATTTCCACCTCAACGGCGTCATCCTTCGAGACGCATCGCTCCGCGACGCCCTCAGGATGAGGACTCATACCAACGGTTCCGGATGATGACCCTCTATCTTCGTCATGGCCGGACCTGTTCCGGCCATCCACGTCTTTGATGCTGTTCGGCTTTCAAGACGTGGATGCCCGCGACAAGCGCGGGCATGACGAGTCAATTACGCAGGCCGTTGGTATCATATCAGACCCTCATGGTGAGGAGCCGCGCCTTGCGCGGCATCTCGAACCACGAGGCCTCCGGAGAAGCAACGATGGTTCGAGTGAACCGAAAAACGCCTAGGGTGTGACCGTGAGCGTCGCCTTCATGTTGGGATGGAAGCGGCAGTAATAGTCGATCGTGCCGGCCTTCTTCAGAACCAGCGTGGCGGTTTTCTTCGGCGGCAACATCACGTCGAAATCGCCGTTCCGCGCGGTCGCGGTGTGGGCGAAAATATCCTTGTTGACCCATTCGATGGTGTCGCCGACCCTGGCATTGGCCTGGGCGGGCGCAATCTCGAGATTTTCCATCGAAATCTCGATCGTCGCCGCCTGCGCCGAGACGGGAATTCCCAGCGACAACGCGGCTGCAATCGCGAGAACCCGTCCCGGCGTCATGTCCGGCTCCTTATTTCAGGCTGGCGGCGACGTGTTCGGCGTGCAGTTCATGGCCTTCGAAAATCTTCAGGCCGGTCTGCAGCAGGCTCTTGAGTTCGGCGTTGCTGGCGGACGGAATGAGCGTCGTCTCCAGCGCGCTGTCGACCGCCTTGTGATAGGCGACCTCGTTGGCGACATAGGCCTTGTCGAACGCGGCGCCGTTCAGCTTCGCCAGTTCGGCGAGCTTGTCGGCCGCGTTCTTGGACAGGGTCTTGCTGGTGTCGTTGTCCTCGGGCGTGACCTTGAGCTTCTTCACCAGCGCCAGCGCCTGCTTGTTCACGGCCTCATGGTCGCGCACCATGTCTTCCGCGAAGGTCTTGACTTCCTTGTTGTGGGATTTCTTCAAAGCCTGCTTCGCCGCCGTGATGTCGATCACGCCGGCGGTGTAGGCGATATGCGCAATCTGCGGATCGGTCGGTTTGGCGCCTTGTGCGAAAGCGGCACCGCCCAAAAGGCTAACCGCGGCGATCGCCGCGCTCAATCGAACGAACATGGTCTGATACTCCTGTGTTGCCGCGACCCCGAAGCCGTCGGCAGGGTTGGTTGCACAGGTTGGATGGCGCGGGAACGTAAAGGTTCCGGAAAAATTTATCGGGTCAGACCGAGGCGCTGCAGGACCGCCGCGGTCAGACGTTCGCAGCGCCTGCCGGCAAACGGAAAGGCCTCCATCACCACCGGCCCGATTTTTCTCTCGACATTGTCGCGCAGCATGGTGCGGGCGCGGTGCAGCCTGGTCTTCACCGTCTCCGGCTTCAGTCCGAGAATCTCGGCGGTTTCCTCGACATTCATGCCCTCGATCACGCGGGTGATGAAGACGATCCGAAACGCGTCGGGCAGCTCGTCAATGGCGCGTTCGACGACCTGCTGGATTTCACGTTGTGCCATCGATTTTTCCGGGTCTTCTGATGCGGCCGAGAGGGGAAACTGGATGATCTGGGCTTCGACGACGCCCGGAGCCAGCCCGTCCAGATCGACACTCGGCCGCTGCCGGCGCAACCGGCCCAGCGCCTCGTTCATCGCGATGCGGGCAAGCCAGGTACTGAGGCTCGAATCGCCGCGAAAGCCGTCGAGGTGCGTAAACGCCCGGACATAGGTTTCCTGGACGACGTCCTCGGCCTCGGCATCGTTGCGCAGAATGCCGCGGGCGATCCGATACAACCTGCGATTGTTTGCCTGCATGATCGAACGAACCGCCGCTTCTTCGCGGGCGCCGGCACGCCGAACCAGTTCGGCATCGGTATCGGCTGGCGCGGCCGGAGTGGTTGGTGACGCCTGGGCGTAGCGCATGCTGATCTCGCTGTATCCGGGTTAACTCTAGCATTGCTCCATTGGATGGCCCTGCGGCAAATAGGTTCCCGGGGGGCGTCAGGCCCGGTGAAAGCGCAGTCGAGGCGGTCAGGCGACGGACCTTGCGCCGCCCGCCCGGCATTGCGGCCTGAAAACAGGCAACCGCCCAGGAATGTTCCTTCCAGCGACCGATAGCCGTGCATGCCACCGCCGCCAAAGCCGGCGGCCTCGCCGGCGGCGTAGAGTCCCGGCATGATGTTGCCGTCGCGGCCGAACACACGCGAGTCGAGGTCGGTCTCGAAGCCACCCAGCGTTTTCCGGGTCAGGATGTTGAGCTTGACGGCGATCAAGGGGCCGTGGGCGGGATCGAGAATCCGGTGCGGCGCCGCGGTCCGGATCAGCCGGTCGCCGATATATCGTCGTGCGTTGTGGATGTTCATCACCTGCGTATCCTTGACGTAGGGATTGCCGATCTCGCGATCGCGCGCCTCGATCTGGGCCTGCAGGTGCTGCAATTCCAGCAGACCGTCGCCGGCCAGCGCGTTCATGCCGGCGACGAGATCGGCGAGGTTGTCGCGCACCACGAAGTCGGCGCCGTGGGTCTTGAAGGCTTCCACCGGTCCCGGCGCGCCCTTGTTGGTGGCGCGCCGTGCGGTCATCAGCCAGCTCCTGCCGGTCAGATCGGGATTCTGCTCGGAGCCGGACAGCGCGAATTCCTTCTTGATGATGCTCTGGGTGAGTACGAACCACGAATAGTCATGACCGCTGCGCATGATGTATTGCAGTTGGCCGAGCGTGTCCGAGCCGGGAAACAGCGGCGAGGGGAGCCGCGTGCCCGCCGCATCGAACCACATCGACGAAGGCCCGGGCAGGATGCGGATGCCATGGCGCGGCCAGATCGGATTCCAGTTTCGGATGCCCTCGACATAATGCCACATCCGGTCGCGGTTGATCAGCCGGGCGCCGGCGGCCTCGGTGATCCCGATCATGCGGCCATCGACGTGTTCGGGCACGCCGGAGATCATGTTGCGAGGAGCGTCGCCGAGCCGCTTCGGCCAGTTCTGCCGCACCAGCTCGTGATTGCCGCCGATGCCGCCAGAGGCCACGATCACGGCCTGGGCGCGCAGGGTGAACTCGCCGACAGCGCGACGCGAGCTGCTGTTGCCGCGCGCGACCGGATCGGGCGCGAGGATCGAGCCTTCGACCTCATTCACATGGCCGTTGGTGATGGTGAGCGCATCGACACGGTGGCGAAAGCGGAAAATGAGGCGGCCCGCGGCGGCCGCCTCGCGCGCCCCGCGCTCGAACGGCTCCACGACGCCGGGGCCGGTGCCCCAGCTCACATGGAAACGCGGGACCGAGTTGCCGTGGCTCATGGCGTCATAGCCGCCGCGTTCCGCCCAGCCGACCACCGGAAATATCCGGTGGCCCATGGCGCGCAGCCATCCGCGTTTTTCACCGGCAGCGAACCCGACATAGGCTTCCGCCCAGCGCTTCGGCCAGAGATCCTCGTCGCGGTCGAAGCCGGCCGATCCCATCCAGTCCTGCAGGGCGAGATCGTGGCTGTCCTTGATGCCGAGTCGGCGCTGCTCGGGCGTATCAACCAGAAACAATCCGCCGAGCGACCAGAACGCCTGGCCGCCGAGGCTTTGCTCGCCTTCCTGATCGACGACGATGACCCGCTTGCCGGCGTCGGCGACTTCCTTCGCCGCGACGAGGCCGGCGAGACCGGCTCCGACCACGATTACATCTGCATCGTCAGCCATTCGTCACCCCGATTCCCGCGGCGATTGAAGCCCGCGATGTTCTCGGCGGTCAACGGTTAACGCGGTATCCCGCGGCCATTGGCTCGTTCCGGACTGGGACCGTGCACGCGCCGGGTGCAGCCGGCCGGCAACACTTGATTTGAATTTGTTTTGAGCGACCTCGCCCATCTGGACAAAATCCGGCTTCCGCAACACGCTCCCGTTGCATCACGCCAACCCGGAGAATCGGTTTCGGCGGATTTGGACGGGCTGGACGGGGCTGGAAATGAGGCTGCTGACGGGGTTGCTCGCGATGGTCCTCCTGCTGGCAGGAATGGGGGCCAGCCAGGCGGTCGTTCGAATCGGGGAAGATCGCGGCGGCCGGATCGGTACCTATGTCGACAAATACCAGGAGTTGCGCAGTTCAGGTCAAAGCGTGATCATCGACGGTCTGTGCGCCTCGGCCTGTACCATCGTTCTCGGCGCGGTTCCTCACGACAAGATCTGCGTGACTTCCCATGCCACGCTCGGGTTCCACGCGGCCTGGGACTTCGGCGCCAACGGCCGTGCCGTCACCAACCCCGAAGCGACGCAGATGCTCTATTCGATGTATCCGTCCGCGGTGCGGCGCTGGATCGC
Organism: Bradyrhizobium sp.; assembly: GCA_036273255.1. Lineage (GTDB taxonomy): Bacteria > Pseudomonadota > Alphaproteobacteria > Rhizobiales > Xanthobacteraceae > Bradyrhizobium. The sequence goes on along the minus strand of DASUIA010000141.1, from coordinate 18,873 downwards.
CCAGCGCGGGGGCTTGACGCCGCACATGATTTTTCTCCACGGCAAGCAGTTGATGAGCATGTATCGGCCCTGCTACCTCGACGCCCAGGCGTCGTCATCCCGCTAGAGCCTGTTCGGTTCTGATTGAATCAGAACCGGGCTCTAGTTTCTTGTTTTGACGCGTTTTCTTCACGCGAACCGGTATCCACTTCGCTCGAAAACGCTATGGGACCGCGATCTGCCTCCGCATCACGTGATCGCCACCGCCATCGTGGCGCTTGCCCGTCGACCTGACTGGCTCTATCTGAACAATGCGTTGTGGTAACGGCGGAAACGCCGTGCCGTCGATGTCAGCTCACGCCGGTGGTCGCATGCCCGTCTTCACGCCCCAGCCAATACCAGGCGCATTGCCCGAACGCCGGACCCCGCAGGTCATCCTGGTGGGTATGCTGATTGCTGGCGCCGCCATCCTCCTCGGCACGCTGGTGCTCTGGTTCCACTACGGGACTGCGGTATTCTTCGAAATGGTCGCGGCCGGCTTCAACGCCTGCTTCTGATCGGGATCAGGGAAATTCATGATGGTTCGCACCACCCGCCCGCTGGTCATCGTCGGAGCCTTTGCCGGCAGTCTTGCGGTCGGGCTGCTGTTGATGCTGTGGGCGCTGGGCGGCCTTCAGCATGTTGCTGCCCCTGCCGCGATCGGCGGCCCGTTTCAACTGACCGACCAGTCCGGACAGACCGTGACCGAAAAGAGCCTGCAGGGCCGACCGACGCTGATTTTCTTCGGCTATACCCATTGTCCCGACGTCTGCCCGACCTCGCTGTTCGAGATGTCCGAGGTGCTGCGGGCGATGGGCAAGGATGCCGATCGCGTCAACGCCTATTTCATCTCGGTTGACCCGGAGCGGGACACGCAGGCGGCGATGAAGGACTATCTCTCGAGCTTCGATCCGCATCTGAAGGGTTTGACCGGCAATCCGGACGCGGTGGCGAAGGCGATTTCCGAATATCGGGTGTATGCCAAGAAGGTCCCGCTCAAGGATGGCGACTACACCATGGATCACACCGCGCTGGTCTACCTGATGGATCGCGACGGCAAATTCGTGGCGCCGTTCAATCTCAAGCGGACGCCCCAGGAAGCGGCCGCCGACCTCGAACACTACCTCTAAAACGGCGAACGCGTTCGCGTTGCCGGCCGGATGGTCTATAAGGCCGGCGACTTCCGCAACGACCCGTCCGCATGCCACCAGGAACGATGCTTTCAGCCGGCCGCGAGAAATTGGTGAGATCAGCCAGGACCATGCTGGCGGCAGCCGGATTTTCGGCCGCAATTGTGCTGGGCTCCCTCTGGTGCGGGGGGGCGGCGCGGGCGCAAACCGTGCCCAAGCCCGGGGCCGTCGCTGCGCCACAGGCGGTACCCGGTTTCTGGGACCCGAGACGGCGGCCGGAACGACCGGATCTGTCGAAATTGACGGTGATCCGGTTTCTGACCGAGACCGACTACCCGCCTTTCAACTTCACCGGGGCGGATGGCAACCCGGCCGGCTTCAATGTCGATCTGGCCAGGGCGCTGTGCGACGAGATCAAGGTCTCCTGCACGATCCAGATGCGGCGGTTCGAGACCTTGATCGATGCCCTCACCAGCAATCGCGGCGATGCCATCATCGCCTCGCTGGCGGTGACGCCGCAGCTTCGGGCGCGCGTCGATTTCACCGATCCGTACTATCGAGATCCGGCGCGGTTCGTCTCGCGCCGCGACGCCGTGCTGGCCGAGGTACGGCCGGAATACATCGAAGGCAAGAAGGTCGGCGTCGTCGCCGGCTCGGCACATGAGGCCTACCTGAAGGCGATGTTCACCGATGCCGAACTGCATTCCTATCCCAATGACGACGCGCTGCGGGCGGCGCTGCGGCGCGGCGAGGTCGATTTCATTTTCGGCGATGCGATCTCGCTGGCGTTCTGGATCAATGGCACCGATTCCGGCAATTGCTGTGCTTTCTCGGGCGGACCGTTTGTCGAGAGCCGTTACTTCGGCGAAGGCATCGGCATCGCGGTGAAAAAGGGCAACGATCTGCTGCGTCAGGCACTGAACTGGGCGCTGTTTCGCGTCTGGGAAAAGGGTCGCTACACCGATCTGTGGCTGCACTATTTCTCGATCAGCCCGTTCTAGGAACACGCCCGCAATGCGCCCTTCCGGTTCGGTGTTTTCGCATTACCCGGGAATGACGACTATACTGCGAACCGGCCGGTTTTCTGGCTTCGGAGACCTTGTTTGATGTCCATGAGCCCGGGCGACCTGCGTGCACTCGCCGAACAGTCCAACGCCTGGCCGTTCGAGCAGGCGAGGCAGATCGTCGCGCGGCTCGAGAAGAAATCCAAGGACGAGGTGTTGTTCGCGACCGGCTACGGCCCGTCGGGGCTGCCGCATATCGGTACCTTCGGCGAGGTCGCGCGCACCACCATGGTGCGTCACGCGTTTCGGGTGCTGACCGAGGACCGGATCCCGACCCGGCTGATCGCGTTCTCCGACGACATGGACGGCCTGCGCAAGGTGCCGGACAACGTGCCGAACCGCGAGATGCTGGAAGCCCATCTCGGCCAACCCCTGACCCGCGTGCCCGATCCGTTCGGCACCCACCCGAGCTTCGGGGCGCACAACAATGCCCGGCTGCGCGCCTTTCTCGACACCTTCGGGTTCGACTACGAGTTCGCCAGTTCGACCGACTATTACACCTCCGGAAAATTCGACGCTGCCTTGCTGCGGGTGCTGGAGCGGCTCGATGCGGTGATGGCGATCATGCTGCCGTCGCTGCGCGAGGAACGCGCGGCGAGCTACTCGCCGTTCCTGCCGATCTGCCCGCGCACCGGCGCCGTGCTGTATGTGCCGGTCACGGCTCACGACGTCGCGGCAGGGACGATTTCCTATGACGATCCCGAAACCGGGCAGAACGTCACGCTTCCGGTCACCGGAGGACATTGCAAGTTGCAATGGAAGCCGGACTGGGCGATGCGCTGGTTCGCGCTCGGCATCGACTATGAAATGGCCGGCAAGGATCTGATCGATTCGGTCAAGCTGTCGGGCAAGATCTGCGCGGCGCTCGGCGGCATCGCGCCGGAAGGCTTCAATTACGAATTGTTCCTCGACGACAAGGGCCAGAAGATTTCCAAGTCGAAGGGCAACGGGCTCACCATCGACGAATGGCTGCGCTATGCGTCGCCGGAATCGCTCTCGCTGTTCATGTATCGCGAACCGAAGGCCGCCAAGCGGCTGTATTTCGACGTTATCCCGCGCAATGTCGACGATTACCAGCAGTTCCTCGAGGGATTTCCGCGCCAGGACGGCCGCCAGCAACTCGCCAATCCGGTCTGGCACATCCACGCCGGCCATCCGCCCAAAGCCGACATGCCCGTCACGTTCCAGCTCCTGCTGACACTGGTGTCGTCGTCGAACGCGGAGAATGCCGACACCCTGTGGGGCTTCATCGGCCGCTATCGCCTCGGCGTCACGCCGCAGAGCCATCCGAAGCTCGATGCCATGGTCGGCTATGCCATCAACTACTATCGCGACTTCGTGGCGCCGACCAAGCAGTTCCGCGAGCCGACCGACACCGAGCGTGTCGCGCTGCAGGATCTGCGCGATGCGCTGTCGCAATTGCCGCCGACGGCTTCGGCTGAAGAGATCCAGAACGTGGTCTACGAGATCGGCCGACGCGAACCTTTCCTCGATCCGGTGAAGAAGGGCAAGGATGGCCGGCCGGGTGTCTCGCTCGATTGGTTCAACATGCTCTACCAGGTGCTGCTCGGCCAGGAAAAGGGCCCGCGATTCGGGTCCTTTGTGGCGGTCTATGGCCTGCAGAATTCGGTGGCAATGATCGACGGCGCGCTGGCGAGGTCGGCGCAGTAATCTCCAGGCCTACTGCCTCGCCCACACGATCCGCGCGATCCAGGCCACCTCGGTGGCGGCCAGCGTGCGGTCGGTGGCGGTGGCATGGAGCGGCTGCAATTCCAGTGTCTTGGCGGTGCGGCGTTTCAGCTCACCGACCATGATCTCGCCACCGGCCGTCTTCAGCACCACCCGGTCGCCGCGCCGGATCGGGGTCGCCGGCGACACCACGATGACGTCGCCGTCGCGATAGGCCGGCCTCAGCGCATCGCCGGTGATCTCCAGCGCGTAGGCATGCTCGTCGGCCGCAGCGGGCAGGGCTGCCTCGCTCCATCCCCGGCCGGCCGGAAACCCGCTGTCGTCGAAATGGTCGCCGGCGCAGGCCTGCGCGAGGCCGAGCAACGGCACCGACTCCAGACGTCGCTTGCTGTCGCCGATCAGTTGCACAAAGCCGTCGATCGAACTGTTGGTGGCGGCGAGCGCCTTGGCAATCGATTCGGTCGACGGCCAGCGCGCGCGCCCGTCCGGCGTGATCCGCTTCGATTTGTTGAAGGTGGTGGGATCGAGGCCTGATCGCCTGGCAAGGCCCGAGGCGGATAGTCCGGCGCGCTGTGCCAGCCGGTCGAGCGCGGTCCAGATCTGGTCGTGGGTCAGCATCCGTTGGGCTGCCTGGCCATCCCCCGGTTGTGTCGGGAGACCGGGAATTATTGTTACCTCAATCCACCGCCTTCCGCCATGCCGCGCCAGAGCCGAAGCCGCCCCTTGAAGTGCGCCGATGGCGTCGATACGGTCGGGGCGCGGTCCGGAAAATCCGGGAAAATCCAAGAGACTCAAGCCACAAGCAGGATCCCCGAAGGCGTGCGCAGGATCTACAAAATTTGCCCCGCCTCGGCCTGGCGCGAAGCCGAGCGGCAAGGGGTGTACCGCGGCAGCGCCGACGATTTCAGGGACGGCTATATTCACTTCTCGGCCGCCTCGCAGGTCGCGGCGACCGCCCGCAAGCACTTCTTCGGCCAGAGCGGCCTGTTCCTGATCGAAGTCGACGCCGACACGCTGGGCGACCGGCTGCGCTGGGAGCCGTCGCGCCAGGACGAGCTGTTCCCGCATCTCTATGGTGAACTCGATCTCGGCGCGGTCATCGGCGTGCGCGGCCTGCACACGCGCTCGGATGGCAGCCACGACATTCCGGAGCTCAATCCGTGATCCGCGCCTTCGACGCTTTCTCGCTGCCGCTGCTGCGCTGGTTCGATCCAGAAGACGCCCATCGCATGGCGATCCAGGGCCTGCGCCTGCTGCCGCCGGTGCGGCTGCGCCCCGACGATCCGAAACTCGCGATACGGGCCTTCGGCCTGAATTTCCCCAATCCGATCGGCATGGCCGCCGGCTTCGACAAGAGCGCCGAAGCGCCGGATGCACTGCTGCGGCTCGGCTTCGGCTTTGTCGAGATCGGCTCGGTGACGCCGAACCCGCAGGCCGGCAATCCGCGGCCGCGGCTGTTCAGGCTCGAGCGCGACGAGGCGGTCATCAACCGCATGGGCTTCAACAATGACGGGGCGGATGTCGTGCTCCGGCGGCTTGCCGGGCGTGCCCGTCTCGGCGGCATTGTCGGCGTCAATGTCGGTGCCAACAAGGATTCCGCCGATCGGATCGCCGATTATGTCAGGCTGATCGAGGCGCTGGCGCCGGTGGCGAGCTATTTCACCATCAACGTCTCGTCGCCGAACACGCCGGGCCTGCGCAACCTGCAGCAGGCGGCGGCGCTCGACGATCTGCTCGCCAGGGTGATCGAGACGCGCGAGCGGGTGCGGCGGAACGCCGGCGAAACGCCGGTGCTGCTCAAGATCGCGCCCGACCTCAGTCTCACCGAGCTCGACGATGTCGTTCACGTCGCGCGCTCGCGCGGCGTCGACGGCATGATCGTGGCCAACACCACGGTGGCGCGGCCCTCGACGCTGCGCGAGCAGGCGCGCGCCCGCGAGCAGGGCGGCTTGTCGGGAAGGCCGCTGTTCCGGCTGTCGACGCGCATGATCGCGGAGACCTATGTGCGCGCCGAGGGCGCGTTCCCGCTGATCGGTGTCGGCGGCATCGATTCCGGCGGCGCCGCGCTGACCAAGATCCGCGCCGGCGCCAGCCTGATCCAGCTTTATTCCTCGCTGATCTACAAGGGCCTCGGGCTGGTCGACACCATCAAGAACGATCTCGCCTCGACGCTGCTGCGCACCGGGCGCGACGCGCTCTCGGAGATCGTCGGCGCCGATGCGGCGACGATCACCGCCGAAGACTGGCCGGTGTAAGCGGCTTTTCCCCGAACGACGCCTTGAACAGCGACGGATAGCGCAGCGCCTCGAGGCCGCCGCGCGCCGCATACAGCACCAGCAGCGCGCCCCACAGCCCGGCATTGCCGAGCCCGCGCAGCAATAGCCACGCGGACAAGAAAATCAGCAGCGACAGCAACATCAGGTTGCGCATGTCGCGCGCCCAGGTGGCGCCGACATAGACCCCGTCGAAGACGAAGGCGAAGACCCCGAGCACCGGGGCGAGGCTGACGAACGCCAGATAGAGCCGCGCATCGCTCCGGACTTCCTCGCTCGCGGTCATGAAATCGATCAGGGCGGGTCCGAACAGCGCGAAGGCCGCCGTGACCGCCAGCGCAAAGCCGAGACCCCAGAGCACGACGCGTATTGTCGCGGCGGAGAACGCCTCGCGGTCGCGGGCGCCATAGGCGCGGCCGCAGAGTTGCTCGGCGGCGTTGGCGAGGCCGTCGAGGAAGAAGGCGCTGATCAACAGGAAGTTGTTCAGCACCGCATTGGCGGCAAGCGTGACGTCGCCGGCGCGTGCGCCCTGCGCGGTGAAGAACAGGAAGGCGGTGATCAGCGCCGCGGTGCGGATCATGATGTCGCGATTGACCGCCAGCATGCGCATCAGCTTGGCACGATCGAACAGCGTCGCGCGGGGAACGGCCAGGGGCCCGGCGGCGAGCCGTCGGGCGATGACCATGCCGAGCAGCAGCCCGGTCGCCTCGGCGATGACCGCGGCGATCGCCGCCCCGGCGATGCCGGCGTCGAGCACCAGCACCAGCAGCGCGGTGGCCGCCATGTTGACGAGGTTGATCGTCATTTGCACGCCGAGGGCGAGCCTTGCCCGGGCCTGCCCGATCAGCCATCCGAGCACGACATAGTTGGCGAGCGCGAATGGCGCGGACCAGATCCGGATGGTGAAATAGATTTTCGCGGCGCGCGTCGCGCCGGCGCTGCCGCCCATTGCTCGCAGTAGCGCCGTGGCAAGCGGAATCCGCAGCAGGATCAGGCCGCCACCGATCAGGGCCGCCACGATCAGGCCGCGGACCAGCAGTGCACGCAATTCCTGCGTCTCGTTTTTGCCGAGCGCCTGCGCCGTGAACGCCACCGTGCTCATGCGCAGGAAGGCAAACAACCAGAACAGGCAGTCGAAGATCACCGAGGCCATCGCCACCCCGCCGAGCAGGGTCGCGTCGCCGAGCCGCCCGATCGCCGTGGTCGAGACGATCCCGATCAGCGGCGTCGTCAGGTTGGCCACCATCGCCGGCCCCGCGATGGCAAAGACCTGCGCCGAGGTGACCCTGGGTATGGCAGTCAACGAAGCTGGCCGGCGCGCGATCTATCGCCCGCGCGGAGCGCCGAGCAGGCGCGACAGAAACCAGACCGGTATGACGATCACGGCGCCGAGCAGGAAATAGCGCCACAGCCCGTTGATGGCGTCAAACCCGAGATCCCAGATCCGCCGGAACAGCAGCCGGATGCTGTTGACGATATTCCAGGGATCGAAGCCGATGGCGGCCAGCACCACGCCGACCAGGATCGACAGCAGGATCAGCCGGAATGCCACCGCCAGCGGCGAGCCGCCGAGAAAGCGGTACATGCCGTCGCTGGTCGCCGGCAATTCCCTGGTATCATTGGGCATCGGTGATCTCCTGCGCGGGGTGTCCGCATTCTACTCTGGCACGGGGCAGATGGGAAACCCGCCCGCCCGCGTCAATGGCTGCCCGCCCTCGCTGAGAGATGTGTGACATCGAATTTCAGCATCCGCTCCAGGGTCTCGAGCCGGTCGGCCTCGCGCGGCGGCTTGTCCCAGCGCAGCCGGTTGATGCGCGGAAATCGCATCGCCACGCCGGATTTGTGGCGCGGCGAGCGCGCCAGCCCCTCGAAGGCGACTTCCAGCACCAGTCCCTGGTCGGGCTCGTGCACCACATGGCGGACCGGACCGAATTTTTCCGTGGTGTTGCGCCGCACGAAGCGATCGATCTGCAGCAGCTCTTCATCGGTGAAGCCGAAATAGGCCTTGCCGACCGGCACCAACTGCTCGCCGTCCTCGCCGGAGGTCCAGACCCCGAACGTGTAGTCGGAATAATACGAGGATCGCTTGCCATGGCCGCGCTGGGCATACATCAGCACGGCATCGATGATGTGCGGGTCGCGCTTCCATTTCCACCACTGGCCCTTCGGGCGGCCGGGCAAATAGAGCGCGTCGCGGCGCTTGAGCATCACGCCTTCGACCGCGTCGGCGTCCGCGCCGGCGCCGGCACTTGCGGGGTCGGCGCGCGCCGACTTCAGCGCCTCCCAGCTATCGAACGCGATCATCGGCGACAGATCGATCCTCGCATCATCGAGCCCCGTGACAAATGCTTCGAGCCGTCTGCGGCGCTCGACGAAGGGCAGCTCGCGCAGGTCGGCGTCAGCCTCGCCGAGCAGATCATAGGCGCGCAGATGGATCGGATAGTCGTTCGTCAACTTGGGCGAGACGACCTTGCGGTTCAGCCGCTGCTGCAGCACGTTGAAGGTCTGCACCCGGCCGTCGCGAAGCACCAGCAATTCGCCGTCGATGGCGCCCACGAGGTGCAGCGATGGCAGCAAATCGGGAAAGCTCCCGGTGATGTCCTCGCCGCTGCGCGAATACAGCCGGGCTTGCAGATGGCCGCGCTCGTCGCGGCCGCTGACGGCCTGCACCCGAATGCCGTCCCACTTCCATTCCGCCGCGAAATCGGCGGCATCGAGCCCGGCAAAATCGGTATCCTCGATGGCATGGGCCAGCATCACCGGACGGAACGGCGCGGGATCGCGGTTGACCGGCTTCTCCGCGCGGCCCTCGAGCCAGGCGAACAGGTCGAGATAAGGGGGCGTCAGCCCGGGCCACATCAGCTCGATGTCATGCGGATCCTTCTCGCCGAGCGCGGCGGCGGCGGTCTTGGCGAGCCGCGCCGAAATGCCGATCCGCATCGCACCGGTGACCAGCTTCAGCAGGGCCCAGCGGCCGGTCTCGTCGAGTTCGTCGAGCCAGCGCGTCAACTGCTTCGGGAGTTCGGTCTTGCCCAGGGTGCGAAGCGTGGTGACCACCTCGGTCAGGGTCGGCGGCGGCGCGTTGTTGTGGAGACACTGGTTCTCGCGATGGGCCGGCCACATCAGCGCTACCGTTTCCGAGAGGTCGCCGACATAGTCATAGGACAGGGCGAACAGCACGGGATCGGTGCGCGCCGCGATCAGGTCGCGGATCAGGGCCGGCTTGGCATGCTTGAACGACAGCGCGCCGGTCAATGCCGCCAGCGCGTAGCCGCGATCGGGGTCTTCGATCTCACGGAAATAATTGACGATGAGCCGCAGCTTGTTGTTGCGGCCGGGCTCGTAGGCGAGGCGATCGAGCAATTCGGCGAAGCGGTTCATGCCTCGTCGCCCTCGCTCGCCGGCGCCGTATCGCTTTCATCCTCGTCGCCATAGCCGACCAGGTCGAGCGGCCGCGCGGCAAGGCCCCTGGCCGTGCACCAATGCACGAGCGCGTCTTCCTGGCCATGGGTCACCCAGATTTCGCCAGCGCCGGTGGCGTCAATGGTCGCGGTCAGTCCGTCCCAGTCGGCATGATCGGAAATCACCAGCGGCAATTCGACGCCGCGTTGCCGCGCGCGGGCGCGTACCCGCATCCAGCCCGACGCAAACGCCGTCACCGGATCGGGAAACCGCCGGGTCCAGATGTCCGAGGTGGCTGACGGCGGCGCCAGCGTGATGGTGCCGGCGAGGTCGGCCTTTTTCATGCCCCTGACCATTCGCAGTTCGCCGAGCGGCACACCGCGGCTCTGGTAATAGCGGGTGATCTTCTCCATCGCCCCGTGCAGATAGATCGGCGCGTCGTAGCCGGCGGCCCGCAGCAGCGCGATCACGCGCTGCGCCTTGCCGAGCGAATAGGCGCCGACCAGATGGGCGCGTTCCGGGAACAGTGCCACCGACGCCAGCAGCTTCTTCACCTCGTCGCCGGCGCGGCCATGACGGAACACCGGCAGGCCGAAGGTCGCCTCGGTGATGAAGACGTCGCACGGCACTACCTCGAACGGCACGCAGGTCGGATCGGGCGCGTTCTTGTAGTCGCCGGAAGCGACGATGCGGATATTCCTGCAGGAGACGGCGATCTGCGCCGAGCCCAATACGTGACCGGCGGGATGGAATGTGACGCTGACGTCGCCGAGCCGGATCTGTTCGCCGTAGCCGATGGCCTGGGTGCTGCGGGCGAAATGCTCGCCATGGCGCAACCGCATCATGTCGAGGGTTTCCTGCGTCGCCAGCACCGCGCCATGGCCCGGACGGGCGTGGTCGGAATGGCCATGGGTAATGACCGCGCGCTCGACCGGCCGCACCGGATCGATATGAAAGCCGCCGGGCTTGCAGCACAGGCCGGCCGCGACCGGCGTCAGGATGTCTTGCGGACGCATCCGGGATATATAGGTTGCTTCCGCCGCATTTTCAGCGGTCGCGCGCGCGGGCTTGGCCTGCGCATCGAGCGCGAGAACTCCGGTATAGCCCATGCCCGCCCGCCTGTTTCTGTCTTCCGGCGACCTGGTCGCCGACCGCCGTTTCGAATTCGCGCGTGATCTGCAGTTGAAGGGCGATCTGGTCGCCGCCGCCGATCTGCTCGAACAGGCTGTCGACCTGGCGCCGAATTTTCCATCGGCCTGGTTCACGCTCGGCAAAATTCGCCAACAACTCGGCCAGCGTGATCGGGCGATCGCGGCGTTCCGCCGGGCGGTCGGCACCGATGCACAGGATCGGCACGGCGCCGGGCTGCATTTGATGCGGCTTGGCGCCGAGCCGTTGGCGGCGATGCCGCAGGCCTATGTGCGGGTGCTGTTCGATCAATATGCGCCGCGATTCGAGGCCGCGCTGGTTGACGATCTCGGCTATCGCGGCCCGGAACTGCTGTTCCGGGCGGTGCTGCTGGCGCGCGCCGCCGCCCGCAAGCCCGCGTTCTTCAAATGCGCGATCGACCTCGGCTGCGGTACCGGCTTGGCGGCCGCTGCGTTTGCCGGGGAGGTCGATCGGTTTATCGGCATCGACCTGTCGCCGCGCATGATCGAGCGGGCCCGCGCCACCGGCCATTACGCGGAACTGGAGGTCGCCGAGATGGCGGAGGGCCTGCGTGGCCGGCGTGAGGCCAGCGCCGATCTCATTCTGGCCGCCGATGCCATGGTCTACGTGGCCGATCCGGCGCCGGTCCTGCACGAGATCGCGCGCGTGCTGGTGGCGGGCGGCCTCGTGGCGTTCACCGTCGAGACCCATGGCGGCGACGGCGTGATCCTCGGCGAAGGGCTGCGCTACGCCCACGGCGCCGGATGCGTGCGCGCCGCGATCGAGTCGGCCGGCCTCCAACTGTCGCTGTGCGAGGACCTGTCGGCCCGCAACGAGGACAATGTTCCGGCGCCCGGCCTGGTCGTGGTCGCGGCCAAGCCGTAGCCCGGAGCGCAGTGCAATCCGGGAATCGCGATGCGGATGGCACGGCCCCGGATTTCGCTGCGCGCCATCCGGGCTACGCGGCGCAACGCAGAAGGACCAAGGCCCTCGACGAAGCCGCCATGGCGGCTTACCTCTGTGCCGTGCCGCCGTCCCGCATTTTGTCCGCATCTTCGGCCGAGACCGCCGCGCTGCTGCCGGAACGGTTTCGCCAATGGTTCGCGCGCCGTGGCTGGTTGCCGCGCGAGCACCAATTGGCGCTATTGGCAAAGGCCCGCGACGACCGCTCGGCGCTGTTGATCGCCCCGACCGGCGCCGGCAAGACGCTCGCCGGATTCCTGCCGACCCTGGTGGAGTTGAGCGCGCGCCCGGCGGCCGGGGCACCACGCGCCGGCGGTGTCATCTCCACCGGGCGCGGCGCGCAACGAAGCCGCGGCCTCCACACACTCTATATCTCGCCGCTGAAGGCGCTGGCGGTCGATATTGCGCGCAATCTGGAAACGCCGATTGCCGAGATGGCGTTGCCGATCAAGGTCGAGACCCGCACTGGCGACACCCCGGTGTCGCGGCGCCAGCGGCAGCGGCGCTACCCGCCGGACATCCTGCTCACCACGCCGGAGCAACTGGCGCTGCTGCTGTCGTCGGACGACGCGCCGTTCCTGTTCTCGTCGCTCCAGCGCATCGTGCTCGACGAATTGCACGCGCTGGTAACGTCCAAGCGTGGCGACCTGCTGTCGCTCGGGCTGGCGCGGCTGTGGCGGCTCGCGCCCGGACTGCGCGCGATCGGCCTGTCCGCCACCGTCGCCGAGCCGGAATCGCTGGCGCGGTTTCTGGTGCCGCAACCCTGCGGCCGAAGCGAAGCTGCCGATATCGTCGTCGCCGGCGGCGCCGCGGCGCCGGTTGTCGAAATGCTCGATACCAGCGAGCGGCTGCCCTGGGCCGGGCATACTGCACGCCATGCGCTCGGTGAAATCTACCATCTGATCCGGCGCCACAACACCACGCTGGTGTTCGTCAACACCCGCAGCCAGGCCGAAATGCTGTTTCAGGATCTGTGGCGCATGAACGACGATGGCCTTGCCATCGCGCTCCACCACGGCTCGCTCGATGTCGCGCAGCGCCGCAAGGTCGAGGATGCGATGGCGGCGGGACGGCTGCGCGGCGTGGTCTGCACCTCCTCGCTCGATCTCGGCGTCGACTGGGGCGACGTCGATCTCGTCATCAATATCGGTGCGCCGAAGGGCGCCTCGCGGCTGATGCAGCGGATCGGGCGCGCCAATCACCGTATCGAAGAGGCCTCTCGCGCGGTGCTGGTGCCGGCCAATCGCTTCGAGGTGCTGGAGTGCCGGGTGGCGATCGATGCGATCGCGGAGAACGCGCAGGACACCCCGCCGCTGCGGACCGGCGCGCTCGACGTGCTGGCGCAGCATGTGCTCGGCTGCGCCTGCGGCGAGCCGTTTCTCGCGGACGAACTCTATCGCGAAGTGCTGACGGCGGCGCCCTATGCCGGCCTGACCCGTAGCGATTTCGACGACGTCGTCGATTTTGTCGCCACCGGCGGCTACGCGCTGAAAACCTACGAACGCTTCGCCCGCATCAAGCAGGACAAGTCGGGCCGCTGGCGCGTCGCCAACCCGCGGGTGCGGCAAAGCTACCGCCTGAACGTCGGCACCATTGTCGAGGAGACGATGCTGAAAGTGCGGCTGGTGCGCTCGCGCAATGGCGGTTCGGGATCGACCGGCGCGCCGGGCCGCGGCGGCAGGATGCTCGGCGAAATCGAGGAAGCCTTCATCGAGGGTCTGGTGATCGGCGACACGTTCGTCTTTGCCGGCGAGGTGGTTCGCTACGAAGCGCTCGCCGAGGATCAGGTCTATGTGTCGCGCGCCAATGACAGGGATGCGAAGGTGCCGTCCTACATGGGCGGCAAGTTTCCGCTCTCGACCTATCTTGCCGAGCGCGTCCGCAGATTGCTCGACGACCGGCGCGCCTGGAATGCGTTGCCGGATCAGGTGCGGGACTGGCTGTCGCTGCAGCGGGATTTTTCCCGCGTTCCCGGCGCCCGCGAGCTGTTGGTGGAAACCTTTCCGCGCGGCAACAAGCATTATCTCGTCTGCTATCCGTTCGAAGGCCGGCTCGCGCATCAGACTCTGGGCATGTTGCTGACGCGGCGAATGGAGCGGGCGCGGGTGCGTCCGCTCGGCTTTGTTGCCAATGAATATGCGCTGGCGGCGTGGGGGTTGGGGGACATGTCGTTCATGATCCGGCACGGCCGGCTCGACCTCAATGCGTTGTTCGATCCGGACATGCTGGGCGACGATCTCGAGGCGTGGCTTGCCGAATCCGCGCTGATGAAGCGCACGTTCCGTACCTGCGCGATCATTTCCGGGCTGATCGCGCGGCGATTTACCGGCGAAGAGAAAACCCGCCGTCAGGTGCTGTTCTCGACCGACCTGATTTACGACGTGTTGCGCAAGCATCAGGCCGACCACCTGCTGCTGCGCGCGGCGCGCGCCGATGCGGCGACCGGACTGCTCGACCTGCGCCGGCTCGGCGATATGCTGTCGCGTATCCAGGGACGAATCATCCACAGGGAACTCGAACATGTTTCGCCGCTCGCCGTGCCCGTGATGCTGGAAATCGGCCGCGAGTCGGTTTATGGCGAAGCATCGGACGAATTGCTGGCGGAAGCCGCCGAGGAGCTCGTCAGGGAGGCGACGTCGTAGACTTTGATCATGAGAGGGCTGCGCTCTGACATTTCATCGTCATGCCCGGGCCTGTCATGGCCGGGACAGGCCCGGCCATGACGAAAAACATGGCGCTCGCCATTGTCGCGCAACGCGCGTTGAAAGTCAGCGGAGTCACTCTGCTCGCCGATCTCTCCGGCGCGCTGTTCTGGGAACAGCAGAGCCTGCTCGTCGTCTCCGATCTGCATCTGGAAAAAGGCTCGAGCTTCGCCGCCCGCGGCGTGCTGCTTCCGCCCTACGATACCGCGGCGACGCTGAGCCGGCTTGCGGCAGTGATCGCGCGGCACGATCCGCGCATGGTGATCGCGCTCGGCGACAGCTTCCACGACCGCCGCGCCCATGACCGGCTGTCCGCGCCGGACCGCGAAACCATCGCGGCTCTCCAGCAGCGGCGCGACTGGATCTGGATATCGGGCAATCACGATCCGGCGCTGCCGGCCGATCTTGGCGGCGTGATGGCGTGCGAAGTGGCGATCGGGCCGATTGCGTTTCGCCATGAGCCGACCGGTGCGCTCGGTGAAGTCGCCGGCCATCTGCATCCCAAGGCGCGGATCAGCACCCGCGGCCGTTCGATGGAGCGGCGATGTTTCGCCTGCGACGGCGAACGCGCGGTGATGCCGGCGTTCGGCGCCTATAGCGGCGGACTGAGCATTCGCGACGCGGCGTTTGCGAAAATATTCCAGACCCCGGGCCTGATGGCCCATGTGCTCGGCGACACCCGGCTCCACACCATCGCCGCCTCGCGCTGTCATTGACCGCGCCACGTTCGATCAGGCAGCGCGGCACGTCTCGAAGGATGGAGCCGCTCTGCCGGAATCTGCTCCGGCTGGATCGATGGCGCGACCGCGACGGTTCCGCGGTTGGCGTCGTCTTCGCGCGGCAGTCCCGGCTTCTCCACCGGACTTGCGGCAGACAGGTCCATGCGGATCGCCCGGCGGCTCAGGACGATCATCAGGGCACAGAGAACATAGAAGCAGACGCCCAGCGCGTAGGTCCTGGCGATACCGAATTCTATGGACAAAGCCATGCCCAGCACGGACGCAAACATCGATGTAATACCGTTGGCGCTCCAGAAGAACGGCAGCAGTTCCGAGTGGCGGCGCCAGATGCTCAATCCGAGCGGGAACATCATCCCCATGCAGAATGCCGGGGGCGCCAGCAGCAATATCGACAATAGAATGCGCATGTCGGTGGCTTGCGATCGCGCATAGACGGTAAGCAACGGAGTCGCGAGCCCCGTCACCGCGAGGGTGGCAACAAGAGCGACAACCCTGGCGAAGACCGCGCCCGGCCGTGGGGCGCGTGCACCGACCGTGGTGCTGCCGATGCCGCTGGCGAGAAGAATGGTGAAGAGCACGACACTCAGCCCGTAGACCGGGTGCCCAAGGAAGACCATCAGCCGCTGCATCTGCGATATCTCGACCAGCATGAAGCCCATGCCGATCGCACAGAAATAGGTGACGGGCGGAGCAAGCGCGGACAGCGGCATCCGCCTCGTCAGGCGGACAAACGGACCGACGACGTAGTAGAGGCAGGCGCAAAGCGCCGTCACGATCAGGATCAGCGTCATGGTGATCGCCGCATTGTTGTTGGAGAGCGTCGATAGCGGCTTGCTGGCAAGATCCCCGAAACGCGCCGTATAGAAGAAGAACGGATTGTCGTCGGTCGAGGGGCTGATGTTTTGGGGCAATGACGCGAAGAAAGCCGCGTTGGCCTTGCCCGACATCAACGTCGATGTGACGGCATCGAACGTGACGCCGGGCCCGAGCAGTATCTTGAAGCCCTGGGCCAGGAGCCTTGTGCGTGCACCCTGCCATTGAGCCATGGTGAAGGCGTCGGGTCGGGTGATCACGGTTACGATGTTGCCGACGTTCAATGCGACGACATGGTCCGGCAATTCGGCGGCGGGCACACCTTGGCGCTGGAGCGCGCCGGCAGCGATCGCGACCAGTCGATAGAATTCGGCGCGGTGACTGTCCGGGTCGTACCAGCGCGATACCGACAACAAGCCGCCGGGTTTCAGTGCCCGATAAAAATCGCGCCATGCCTCCACGGTATAGAGCCGGTTTTCGGTGAGGGTCAGCCCGCCGGCGGCGGTTGCGGCCCAGGTGTCGATCAGCGAGATCTGGACCAGGTCATATCGGTCGGACGAGTGATTGATGTAGCTGCGGGCTTCGGCGTTGACCAGCGACACGCCGGGCTGGCGATCCAGGTGGCCGGAGAAATCGGCGAACTTGTCCGTGAGCACTTCGAAGATCGCGGGGTTGATCTCAATTCCGGTGATATGCCTGGCGCCGAACAACAGCCCCGAGAGGATGTCGCGCCCGCCGCCCACGCCGACGACGGCAACGTCGGTCGGCGGTTGCACCAAATAGGCGGCATTGATGACGTCATCCCTGAGGTAGGAAAGCTTGCCGATATCGCCATCGTACCTGGTGATGACCGTGGCTGCGTCCGCATCGATATCGAGGTGGTCCTGGTCTATTCTGGTGCTCGGGGTATGGGCGAAACCCCAACCGAACGGAGCGGTCTTTCCAAGTGCCGTCACCCTTACGCGCGAATAGGTATTCCAGCGCTCGAAAAGGGTTCCAAGCTGCTCGGTTCCCTTGGCCCAGAACACACCCAGATGGCTTTTGCCGGAACCATCCAGTCCGGTTTGCAGAATGGTTGCGGCGGCCAGCGTCAGCGCAACGGCGGCGCTCAGACGCTGATTGCGGCCGCTGCCCAGTGCGACGGTCCAGCCTGCGCCGGCGGCAAGCGCGCCGATCCCCAGCGTGGCGCTCACCGGATTGACGACAAGCAAGACCAAAATGACTCCGAGGCATCCAAGCGCCGCCCCGGCGAGGTCGGCCGCGTATAGCCGTCCTCCGCCATAGGGCAGGCGGGTCAACAACAGCGTGATGCAGACGCCACTTTCGGTAAACGGCGCGACAAATCCGACCGTCGCGAGCGCCAGCGCCACCATCACGTACTCGCCGGGGATGACGAGCGGCACGCAGAGAAAAGCAATCATGGCCGCGGCGCCGCTGATCGCGAACCACGATGCGTGCCATGCGAATTCCTCGCGCACCCGCTCGGGAGCATAGCGGCTCGGTTTGCCGTAGACTTCCATCGCGCCGCGGGTAATTCCGAGCATGGCGAGTGAAATGGCGGCGAAGGCGAAATGGTAATACAGCATGACGCTGAAGAAGCGGGTGATCAGTATCTGGTAGGCCAGCGTGGCGGCAGCCAAAATGAAAATCGCGAAATGATAGCGCGCTGGAATCCGGAATGACTGCAAGAGAATGTCCTCAGTGAAAAGCCGACCGACCGATGCAGCCGCTCCATTACGCCATTCTCCGTAACGTTTGCTTAACGACTTGCCGGGATTGCCGGGCGATCCCCGCTTCGACCGGGGCGCCGGCTAGTCCTTGCGGAAAACGATCGACGCTATCCAGCCGGTCATCAGCGCCATCATGACCGTCACCAGCCCGTAGTCGAAGCCGTTTTGGCGGGCGGTGGTGGCGACGAACTGCTCGAAGCCGACCTTGACGATGTCGAAGGCGGTCGTGGTCTGCGTCACCAGGCCGCCATCGGAAAACAGCTTGATGTCGACGTTGTAGGTGCCGATCGGAACCTCTGCCGGAAGCGGTATGCCGGTGCGAAACAGCGTCGGCGTCAGGAAGCTCACCGCGGAAGTCGCCTCGCGATAGAGACCATGGTCGGAGCGCAGCCGGACGAAGGCGCGGCGAAAGGCGTCGTTCGGCACCACGTCGGCATAATCGGGCCCGACGCGCTGGGTAAGCAGCACGTTGTCGAGGCCGAGCTGCTGGCGCCGCTGCACCTCGGCCGATGCGATGCTGCCGATCGGGCGGTTGGCAAACACCGCCAGATAGGCCGGCACCTGCAGGAACTGGCGGTAGTCGGTGTTGACCCAGATGCCGAATTTGCGTTCCTTGCGCCGGGTCACCATGTCGCCGCGCGGACCGCTCACGGTGACGACCAGATCATAGCCGGTGCGATTGCCGGGGGTTGCCGCATCCTTTTCGACCGAGCCGAACAGCACCAGCTCTTCGCCGGAATAGTTCGGCGTCACCGTCACGCGATGGTTCGAGACCGATACGATCAGCCGTTCTGCGTGCGCCGGCGCTGCGGCGGGCGCCACACCCAGTACCAGCGCTAGGCCGGCCGCGGCGAGCGACGTGCGCGCGCTCATGCGGCGCCTCCGCTTTCACGGATGGTGAAGAGATCGTCGGGACGTATCACCAGCTCGATCGCGAAACGGATTCCGACGGCGAGAATCAGCAGTCCGAGCAGCAGCCGCAGATGCTCGCCGCGAATCTTCTGGCCGGCGCGGGCGCCGAACTGCGCCCCGGTCACCCCGCCGACCATCAGGATCAGTGCCAGCACCGCATCGACCAGATGGTTGGTGACGGCGTGCAACATGGTCGCGAACAGCATGGTGACCAGCGTCAGCACCATCGAGGTGCCGATCACGGTCGCGGTCGGCACCCGCAGCAGATAGATCATGATCGGAACCAGG
>DASUIA010000140.1:0-19071 GCA_036273255.1 Bradyrhizobium sp. | reverse complement strand
AACTACATCCGTCATTCCGGGGCGCGAAGCGAAGCGGCGCGAGCCCGGAATCCATCCAACCGCGATCACTGCGGCCCAATGGATTCCGGGTTCGCGCCGCGCGCGCCCCGGAATGACGACGGAGAGAGACCCGCGCCAACTGGCGCATCCCGGAATGACGAGGGAGAGGCAAGGGGCGCATGACGAGTCAGCCATTTCAACCTCGCTCTCAGACCTGCAATGACAGCCTTCTGCGGTCGTCAAAACGGCCTGCTGAGGAATTTCGAATCTTTCAATCCGTATCGCCACGGCAACTCGACCGCCTTGGTGAGGCCGATCCGGACGCCGGCGACGATTTCGGGCTTGGCTGTCCGCGCGTGCAGCGCGATCGGCGGTCGATCGAGCGGCAATCCGCCATGCGCGATGGTGATGCCGAGCGCCTGCGTCAGTTTGCCCGGACCCGAGCACAGCGCGCGCTCCTCGCGCAGCTCGCGCCGGCGCCGCATCGTCGGTATCCCATGGGTCGGCTGCAGCGCCCGGATCAAGACCGCGCTGGCCGAGCCTTCGCGCTCGCAGACGAAATTGATGCACCAGTGGATGCCGTAGGAGCGATAGACGTAGGTGAAGCCGGGCGGCCCGAACATCACCCGGTTGCGGGGCGTCGGTCCACG
This sequence comes from Bradyrhizobium sp., assembly GCA_036273255.1. GTDB lineage: Bacteria > Pseudomonadota > Alphaproteobacteria > Rhizobiales > Xanthobacteraceae > Bradyrhizobium. The sequence continues at coordinate 18,421 of DASUIA010000140.1, read as the reverse complement.
AAACGAATGCGCGGCCGGATCGGTGTGGTGATAGGCCTCGACCTCGACGATGATGCCGCCGACACCGTCGACCAGCAGGGTCGTGCCGATCAGTTCGGGGGCGACCGCATGCACGCTGCGGTCGAAAAACCCCCGCCTCAGCAGCCTGCCGAGCGGAGGCGAAATCAGAGCGGTGGCGTTGGGGTTTCGAACCATTTCGGTGGGAATCAGCAGGGAACAGCCGGAAAGGCCTGCCCCTTATGTTGCACGTTCTGCTAGGTTCGGCGAGCCGGGTTGCGGGCACCCGCCGAACCGATTACCTAACAATAACGATTGTGCCCCACGGACACCTGATGGTCCTCGTCGTCGATACCGTCTCAGCCACGCCGCTGCGCCCGCGCCACCCGGAAAAGGTGAACCGGCCGGATGCGTTTTCGCCGCCGAAGCCGAACTGGATCCGGGTGCGCGCACCGACTTCCCGCGGCTATGCCGATACCCGCAGGATCGTCAGGGAAAACGGCCTCGTCACGGTGTGCGAGGAGGCGGGCTGCCCGAACATCGGCGAATGCTGGGACAAGAAGCACGCCACCTTCATGATCATGGGCGACACCTGCACCCGCGCCTGCGCCTTCTGCAACGTCAAAACCGGCCTGCCCGGCGCACTCGATGAGCACGAACCCGACCACGTCGCCGAGGCCACCTTCAAGCTCGGGCTTGCCCACATCGTGATCACCTCGGTCGATCGCGATGATCTCGCCGATGGCGGCGCCGCGCATTTCGCGCAGACCATCCGCGCGATCCGCGAGCGCTGTCCGAACACGACCATCGAGATCCTGACGCCGGATTTCCTGCGCAAGGACGGCGCGCTCGAACGGGTGGTGGCGGCGAAGCCCGACGTATTCAACCACAATCTGGAAACGGTGCCGTCGCGCTATCTCAGCGTCCGCCCCGGCGCGCGCTATTTCCATTCGATCCGGCTGTTGCAGCAGGTCAAGGAAATCGACCCCGCGATCTTCACCAAGTCCGGCATCATGGTCGGACTGGGCGAGGAGCGTCACGAGGTATTGCAGGTGATGGACGATTTGCGTTCGGCGGATGTCGATTTTCTCACCATCGGCCAGTACCTGCAGCCGACCCGCAAGCATCACGCCGTGATGCGCTATGTACCGCCCGATGAATTCATGGGCTACGAGAAGATCGCCTACACCAAGGGCTTCCTGATGGTGTCAGCGAGTCCGCTGACCAGGTCATCCCATCATGCCGGCGACGATTTCGCGAAACTCAGGGCGGCGCGGGCGGCCATCTCCGGCTGAGCGTTGATCCATGCCGAAATTCTCCAGCAAGCGCCGGGTCCGCCACACCGCGCCACAGATGTTCGACCTGGTTGCCGACGTCGAGCGCTATCCCGAATTCGTGCCGCTGTGCCAATCCCTGAAAATACGCCAGCGCACGCCGCAACCGGACGGCACCGAGATCGTGGTCGCCGACATGACGGTATCGTTCAAGCTGGTGCGGGAATCCTTTACCAGCCGGGTGACGCTGGATCGCCCCAACTTGAAGATCCGGGTCGAATATCTGGAGGGGCCGTTCAGCAATCTCGAAAACCGCTGGAGCTTCGAGGCAAAGTCCGACATCGAATGCGACGTCGGGTTCTACCTCGCCTATGAGTTCAAGAGCCGGGTGCTGGCGCTCCTGATGGGGACGATGTTCGAAACCGCGTTTGCGCGCTTTGCCGCCGCGTTCGAAAGGCGCGCCGATGTGGTCTATGGAAAGGATGGCATGGCCTCGTCATGAGATATTTCGACCGTCATTGCAATGACGCGGAGGCCCTCATCACGCCCTCGGCGAACGCCGGCGTTTGACGGCGACGCGCCGTGGCGTGCGTGCGACCCGCTGGTGCAATCGGCTGACGGCTTCGCGGCGCGGCTTCGCCGGCGGCTGCGGCCCACGCGCCAGTTCCATCAGCATGCGGAGAGCCTCCACCACCGATCGCTGGCGCACCGTGCTGCGGCCGATCGCGCCGAACCGGCATTCGCGATGCAGGATCCTGCCGTCGCGGGCGGCGGCAGCGAGATGCACGAGGCCGATCGGCTTGCCCGGCGTGGCGCCTCCCGGGCCGGCGATGCCGGTAATCGAGACGGCGAGATCGACCCCGGCCTTCTCCAGCGCGCCGATCGCCATCGCGGTCGCGGTTTCCCTGCTGACTGCACCGAAGGTCGCCAGCGTCGTTGCCTTGACACCGAGCATCGCGCGCTTGGCCTCGTTGGAATAGGTGACAAAGCCGCGGTCGATGACGTCGGACGAGCCGGGAACATCGGTCAGCGCGCCGGCGACGAGGCCTCCGGTGCAGGATTCGGCGGTGGCGATCGTCAGCTTGCGCATCCGGCAGAGATCGAGCAGCGAACGGGAGAGGGCGCGGGCGTCGCTGCCGCTCATGCTAGTCGCTCCCGCCTTTGGTGTCCCAGGGCAGGCGGATGGTGGCGCTCGCGGTCGCGGCGATACCTTCCTCGCGGCCGGTGAAGCCGAGCCGCTCGCTGGTGGTCGCTTTCACCGCCACCCGCGAGATGTCGAGCCCGGCGATCTCGGCGATCCGCGCCCGCATGCTGTCGCGCAGCGGCCCGATTTTCGGACGTTCGCAGATCAAGGTCACTTCGAGGTTGGCAATGCGGCCGCCGCGCGCGGCGACGCGGTCGACGGCGTATCTGAGGAAGCGGTCGGACGCCGCCCCTTTCCACTGACTGTCGCTCGGAGGAAAATGCGAACCGATATCGCCGTCCGCCAGCGCGCCGAGGATGGCATCGACCAGCGCGTGCAGGCCGACGTCGCCATCCGAATGCGCCAGAAAGCCGCGGCTATACGGCACGCGAACCCCACAGATCATCAGATGGTCGCCGCCGCCAAAGGCGTGAACGTCGTAGCCGGTCCCGGTTCTGATATCGCCCAGCATGGCGCCGAGGCGGGCTTCTTCACGGGCAAAATCCTCCGGCGTGGTCAATTTCATGTTCGAAGCATCGCCCTCAAAGGTCGCTACCGTCAATCCCGCCCATTCCGCCAGCGCTGCGTCGTCGGTGAAATCGCTGCGACCAGCGCGGGCCGCCCGCCGATGTGCATCGAGAATTACGTCGAACCGGAATGCCTGCGGTGTCTGCGCGATGCGCAGCCGCGCCCGTTCCGGCGTCGCTTCGATATCTCCGGCCTCGCCGACCAGCTTGATGGTGTCGGTAACGGGGATGACCGGGACAGCGGCGCCGTGACGGCAGGCAGCCTCGATCGCGCGCGAGATCACCGCCGGCGAAACGAACGGCCGCGCGGCGTCGTGGATCAGGACGATGTCGGGATTCATGCTCGCGAGCGCTTCGAGTCCGGCATGCACCGACGCCTGCCGCGTAGCGCCGCCGTTGGCGGGCGGCTGATGGCGCAATCCGCTGACCGCGGCATTGAATATCGCCGTGTCCTCGACGTGCAAAACCGGCTGTACCGCAAAGACCTGGGGATGACGGCAAAATGGCGCCATCGCGCGGAAAATCACGGTCTGTCCGCCGATCGACCGATACTGCTTGGGTCCACCCGCGCCGGCGCGAAGGCCGCGGCCGGCTGCGACAAGAATGGCTGCAGTCCGCTCGGATTTCGGCATGGGGTTCAATTGCAGGCGGTAGACGGTTGAAGATTAGTGCGTGGGCACTGCCCTTATCATGCCGGCGCAGCAAAGCAGAACGTTTCTGATCGGCACGCGAGAAACGCCTTGTTGCAGTGCACTTGCAATGCCAGCGAAGCTGTCTAAACTGTAGGCATGATACTTGACTGCTCAACATTTAAGCGCAAAATGATCCCAACAGCCACAATGAAGCGGCCGCCAGAAAATGAGAACTCCGTGACCGGCCTCGATAGCAAGCGCGCTAAGCCTTTGAAAATAGGCGATATTGCGATAGCGAACCGGGTCTTTCTGGCACCGATGTCAGGCGTCACCGATGTTCCGTTCCGGCGTCTGGCCGCGAATCTGGGTGCCGGACTTGTCATCTCTGAAATGACGGCCAGCGAGGATCTGGCAAACCATCGCCCGATGTCGCGGTTGCGGTGCGAGGCGACCGGGGTCGGGCCTCATGTGGTCCAGCTCGCGGGCTGCGAAGCCATCTGGATGGCCGAAGGCGCCCGCGTCGCCGAAGCGGCCGGCGCCGAAATCATCGACATCAACATGGGATGTCCCGCGCGGCACGTCACCGGCGGCCAGTCCGGTTCGGCGCTGATGCGCGATCTCGATCACGCCGTGACCCTGATCGAGGCGACGATTGCGGCGGTCAAGGTGCCGGTGACGCTGAAGATGCGGCTCGGCTGGGACGAGCGTTCGCTCAACGCGCCCGAATTGGCGCGCCGCGCGGCCGCCGCCGGCGTGCAGATGATTTCCGTTCACGGGCGCACCCGCTGCCAGTTCTACAAAGGCAGCGCCGATTGGGGGGCGGTGCGCGCTGTCAGGGAGGCGATTGATGTTCCGCTGGTCGTCAACGGCGATATCACCTCGTTCGACGATGCCGTGGCCGCGCTCGACATGTCGGCGGCCGACGCCGTCATGATCGGCCGCGGCGCGCAGGGCCAGCCATGGTTGCCGGGCCAGATCGGGCGCCGCCTCGAAACCGGGATTGCCGAAGCCGAGCCGACGCTGGCCGTGCAGCTCGGCCATGTCCGCACATTGTACGACGAAATCTGCGGCCACTACGGATTGCGGATCGGCCTTCGCCATGCGCGCAAGCATCTCGGCTGGGCGCTCGATGTTGCCGCCCGTTGCAGCCGGGCGCCGGCCGCAACGCTCAGGACGTGGCGGCAGAAGATCCTGACCTCGGAAGATCCGGCCGGCGTGCATCGATCGCTTGAACAGGCGTTTGACGATTTTGCATGGAGCGCCGCCGCATGATGTTCGCCGCCGAACATCGCGGACCGATGCTCTCGGACAGCCAGGCCATTCTCAACGCATTGCCGAATCCGGTGCTGCTGGTGGCGCCCGATGGCAGGATCGTAGATGCCAACATGGCCGCGGAATCGTTTTTCGAGATATCGACGCAGTTTCTGCAACGCCAGTCGCTGAAGGAACTGGTGCCGTTCGGCAGCCCATTGCTGGCGCTGATCGATCAGGTGCGATCGAGCGGCTCGCCGGTCAACGAATACAAGGTCGATCTGGGCACGCCGCGGATCGGGGGCGACCGCCAGGTCGATCTCCATGTCGCGCCGCTCACGGAACGGCCCGGCCATATCGTCGTGATGCTGCAGGAGCGCACCATCGCCGACAAGATGGACCGGCAACTGACGCATCGCAGCGCCGCGCGGTCGGTGATCGCGCTGGCGGCGATGCTGGCGCATGAGATCAAGAACCCGCTGTCCGGTATTCGTGGCGCCGCGCAATTGCTCGAACAGGCGGCATCTTCGGAAGACCGCATGCTGACACGGCTGATCTGCGACGAGGCCGACCGCATCGTCACGCTGGTCGACCGCATGGAAGTGTTCGGGGATGACCGCCCGGTGGCGCGCGGGCCGGTCAACATTCATTCCGTGCTCGACCACGTCAAGCGGCTCGCCCAGTCGGGCTTTGCCCGCAATGTCCGCTTTGTCGAGGAGTACGATCCGTCGCTGCCGCCGGTGCTGGCGAACCAGGATCAGTTGATTCAGGTGTTTCTCAACCTGGTCAAGAATGCCGCCGAGGCGGTTGCCGATCTCGGCAGCGATGCGGAAATCCAGCTCACCACCGCGTTCCGGCCGGGCGTTCGGCTGTCGGTACCCGGCAAGAAGTCGCGGGTGTCGTTGCCGCTCGAGTTCTGCGTCAAGGACAACGGCCCGGGCGTTCCGGAGGACCTGCTGCCCAACCTGTTCGATCCCTTCGTCACCACCAAGCAGACCGGCAGCGGCCTCGGCCTTGCGCTGGTCGCCAAGATCGTCGGCGATCATGGCGGCATCATCGAATGCGACTCCCAGCCGCGCAAAACCGTTTTCCGTGTGCTGCTGCCGATGTTCAGCAGCGCCAATCATTTCGACCACAGCAGTCGCGACGACGTTTCGGGTACGTCGTTGCATGCCTCACATGACGCCAGATGAGGAACACCGATGCCCGCAGGTAGCATACTTGTCGCCGACGACGACACCGCGATCCGCACCGTGCTGAACCAGGCTCTCTCGCGTGCCGGCTATGAGGTACGGCTGACCGGCAACGCGGCGACGCTGTGGCGCTGGGTGAGCCAGGGCGAGGGCGACCTGGTCATTACCGACGTGGTGATGCCCGACGAGAACGCGTTTGACCTGCTGCCGCGGATCAAGAAGATGCGGCCAAACCTGCCGGTCATCGTGATGAGTGCGCAGAACACCTTCATGACGGCGATCCGCGCGTCGGAGCGGGGCGCCTACGAGTATCTGCCCAAGCCGTTCGACCTCAAGGAACTGATCGGCATTGTCGGCCGCGCGCTGGCGGAGCCGAAGGAGCGGGTGGCCCATCCCGCCGACGAGGCCGAGTTCGATTCAATTCCGCTGGTCGGCCGCTCGCCCGCAATGCAGGAAATCTACCGGGTGCTGGCGCGGCTGATGCAGACCGACCTCACGGTGATGATTTCCGGCGAATCCGGTACCGGCAAGGAACTGGTCGCGCGCGCGTTGCATGACTACGGCAAGCGGCGCAATGGTCCCTTCGTTGCCGTCAACATGGCGGCGATTCCGCGCGATCTCATCGAGTCCGAACTGTTCGGCCACGAGCGCGGTGCGTTCACCGGCGCCAACACCCGCGCGTCGGGCCGGTTCGAACAGGCCGAGGGTGGCACGCTGTTCCTCGACGAAATCGGCGACATGCCGATGGAGGCACAGACCCGGCTGTTGCGGGTGCTGCAGCAGGGCGAATACACCACCGTCGGCGGCCGCACACCGATCAAGACCGACGTTCGCATCGTGGCGGCGAGCAACAAGGATCTGCGCATCCTGATTCAACAGGGACTGTTCCGCGAGGATCTGTTCTTCCGCCTCAATGTGGTGCCGTTGCGGCTGCCGCCGTTACGCGAGCGGATCGAGGATCTGCCCGACCTGATCCGGCATTTCTTTTCGCTTGCCGAAAAGGACGGGCTGCCGCCAAAGAAACTCGACCCATTGGCGCTGGAGCGGATGAAGCAGCATCGCTGGCCGGGAAATGTGCGGGAACTCGAAAATCTCGCGCGCAGGCTCGCGGCGCTGTACCCGCAGGATGTGATCACGGGCTCGGTCATCGACGGCGAACTCGCCCCGCCCGCCATCACCTCGGGCGGCAGCGTTTCCCAGGGCGTCGACAATCTCGGCGGTGCCGTCGAGGCCTACCTGTCGTCGCATTTCTCCGGCTTTCCCAACGGCGTGCCGCCGCGGGGCCTCTACCATCGCATTCTGCGGGAAATCGAAGTTCCGTTGCTGACCGCGGCGCTCGCTGCAACCAGGGGCAATCAGATCCGCGCGGCCGATCTGCTGGGCCTCAACCGCAACACGCTGCGCAAGAAGATTCGCGATCTCGACATCCAGGTTTACCGCAGCGGCGGCTAGCGGCCGGGCCGCACCGTTCATTCGGCCATCACCGCGGGCAACCCGAAACGCAAGGTCACAGCCTGTTCGTTCCGATCGAATCGGAACCTGGCTCTGGCTTCTGGTTTTGATGCGTTTTCTCCACACGAACCGGTACCCACTTCGCGCGAAAACGCTGTAGGCTCAGGGTGTGGGAACCGCTTCACGTTGTTGGCCAATGTCCGATCTTTCACAACGTACGCTCCGCCATCAGAACGCGGGCTGGCCGTGACCGACGATCTGGAAACCGTCGCGTTGCGCCCCACGGTCGTCGATGGCCAGGTTCAGGCTGACGATTACGAGGCGGTCTGGCGCGGGTTGCCCGTCGGCCGAATCATGAGGCAGCTCGACAGTCCGCATTGGTGGTGGTGCTGCAACCTCTATGGTCAGCCGCCGACGGCCAACGACAGGGGGCCGGCCATCAACTTCAAGGACGGCCAGCTTCGGTTCAAACTCGCCTGGACACGAATAAGACCCGGATTGACGGCAGAAGATATCGCGGCCGCAATGCGACACGCGGCGCAAAGGGCGCCAGCCGCGGAGGAACCCAAGATCGAGCAGGCGCTTCTGGCGCGGGAAAATGAACGCGCGCCGCGGCAGCGCGTGCTCAAGGCCGCCACCTTGGAATTTGGCGGCGCCACCATGGACTGTGTGGTGCGGAATATCTCGCAGACCGGTGCCGCCCTCGAAGTCTCGGCCTCGCTGGACATTCCCTCCGAGTTCAATCTGCTGATTTCCGGCCACGGCGCCAGCCATCGCTGTGAGGTCAAATGGCGCAAGGAGAACCGGATCGGGGTTGCGTTCAAATAGGGTCTGTGCAAGCGAACGCCGGCAAGGCATCAGGCACAACGAAGCGGCCATTCATTCGAATTGTGCATAGTCCTTCGGCGCGGCGCAGGCCTCACAAAAATGTCTCATTCCGGCAACATTGTGATATGAATGCATCAGTCCGCCGGCGGCGGATACAGGACTTCAGCATCAGCTTGCCGGAATGATGAGCGTAAACACCTCAGCCACCTCGTTCGACCCATCGTTCGCCGAATCCAAAGGGCGGTCCCTGTGGAGGTTTCTGGCGCCGTTCGCGGTCGGCCTCGCGCTGCTGTCGGCCTTCCTCACCTTCGTGGTGCTCACCGGGCTGACGCCGATCGCGCCGACGTCACAAGTTGTTCTTTGCTTCATCCTGATCAATGCGGCGATCATCCTGGTGCTGGTCGGCATCATCGGCCGCGAGGTCTGGCAGGTGCTGCAGGCCCGCCGTCGCGGCCGGGCGGCAGCGAGGCTGCACGTCCAGATTGTCAGCCTGTTTTCCGTCATCGCCGTGTTGCCGGCCGTGCTGGTGGCCATCGTCGCCAACGTGACCATCGATCGCGGCCTCGATCGGCTGTTTTCAGGTCCGACCCGCGAAGCGATCCAGAACTCGCTTACCATTGCCCGCGCCTATACGCTCGAGCACGCCGAGCTCATCCGTGGCGACATCCTGGGAATGGCCAATGATATCGCGCATGCAAGACCGCTCTATGACCAGGATCGCGAGACGTTTCGCCAGCTTCTGACCGCGAGCGCCGTCGCACGCAACCTGCCTGCCGCCATGCTGATCGACAAGGATCGCAATGTGCTGGAAAAGGCGGAAACCGGCGTTCAACTGAACTTCCCCCCGCCGCCGCCGGACATTCTGAGCCATGTCAAGGAAACCGAGCCCGAAATTTCGGTATTCCCCGAGAACTACGTGGCGGCCGTGATCCGGTTGCGCGCGTTCAACGATACCTTCCTTTACGTGGCGCGGCTGCTCGATCCCCATGTGGTCGCGCAACTCAACAAGACTCAGGCCAGCGTCGCCGAATACGCCGAAATCGAATCGCGCCGGCTGGCCATGCAGGTGTCGTTCGCGCTGATGTTTGCCGTCATCGCGCTGACCATCCTGATGGCCTCGGTGCTGATCGGGCTGAACTTCGCCAACGGGCTGGTTGCCCCGATACGGCGCCTGATGAGCGCGGCCAATGTCGTCTCGACCGGCGATCTGCATGTCCAGGTTCCGGTGCAGCGCTCGGGAGGCGACCTGGCGCAGCTCGGCGAAACCTTCAACAAGATGACGCAGGAGCTGCGCACCCAGCGCGACGAACTGGTCAATGCGAGCGACCTGATCGACAGCCGCCGGCGCTTCATCGAGGCGGTGCTGTCGTCGGCGAGCGCCGGCATCATCGGCGTCGACGCGTCCGGGAGCGTCGGCATTCTCAATCGTTCGGCGGAAAAACTGATCGGCCAGGCCGAATCGGAGACGTTGGATCATCCGCTGTCGGAGGTGTTGCCCGAACTCGACGAAATGATGAAAACCGCACGGGAAGGCACCCAGCGGCTGGTGCAGGGCCAGATCACGATCAACCGTGCCGGCCATGAGCGCAACCTTTCGGTGCGGGTCAGCGCCGAACAGACGAGCCAGTCGCGGGACAGCTACATCATCACGCTGGACGATATTACCGAGCTCGTTTCGGCACAGCGGACGTCGGCGTGGGGTGACGTGGCGCGCCGCATTGCTCATGAAATCAAGAATCCGCTGACGCCGATCCAGCTTTCGGCCGAGCGCATCCGCCGCAAATTCGGCAAGGTCATCACCGAAGACAAGGCGATCTTCGAGCAATGCACCGATACCATCGTGCGCCAGGTCGACGATATCCGGCGGATGGTCGACGAATTCTCGCGTTTCGCCCGGATGCCGAAGCCCGTGATGGAGGGGGAGGATGTCGCCGATACCGTCCGCCAGGCGGTGTTCCTGATGCGCGTCGGACATCCCGAAATCGATATCGAGGCCGAGATCAAGCAGGATCCGATGCGCGCGCAGTTCGACCGGAGGCTGATTTCGCAGGCCCTCACCAACATCATCAAGAATGCGACCGAGGCGATCGAGTCGGTGCCCGCCGAGGAACTGGGGAAGGGCCGTATCGACGTCATTGCGGGGCGTGACGGCGACGATATCGTCATCGATGTGATCGATAACGGTGTAGGCCTGCCAAAGGTGAGCCGGGCGCGGTTGCTCGAACCCTATGTCACCACGCGTGAGAAGGGCACCGGGCTCGGGCTCGCGATCGTTGGCCGCGTTCTGGAAGATCATGGCGGCCGGATCGAGCTGCACGATGCGGCGGACATTCGTCCGGGCTCGCGCGGAGCCTGGATGCGGCTGCGATTTGCCGTTTCGGGGCAGGCGCCCGCGGCGCTGGCGAAGGAGCCGGCGGCTCCCGCAGGCCAGCAGGACTCCGGAACCGTCGAGCCAACCGAAGCGACCAATACCGAAATGAAAATCGAAGCCGCAACAGGCAACTGAGGCGTGATCCATGCCAAATGACATTCTGATTGTCGATGACGAAGCAGATATTCGAGATCTGGTTGCCGGCATTCTCGACGACGAGGGTTTTTCCACCCGCACCGCGCGCGACAGCGATTCGGCGTTGGCCGAAATCGCCAATCGCCGGCCGCATCTGATATTTCTCGACATCTGGCTGCAGGGCAGCAAGCTCGATGGCCTGCAGTTGCTGGAGCAGGTGAAGCGGGACCATGCCGACGTGCCGGTGGTGATGATTTCCGGGCACGGCAATATCGAAACCGCAGTCGCCGCGATCAAGCGCGGCGCCTATGACTTCATCGAAAAGCCCTTCAAATCCGACCGCCTCATCCTGGTCGCGACGCGGGCGCTGGAGACCTCGCGCCTGAAGCGCGAGGTCAAGGAACTGAAGCAACTTGCTCCGGCGGCGAGTGTTTTGACCGGGCGCTCCGCCTGCATGAATCAACTGCGCCAGACCATCGAGCGGGCCGCCAAGGCCAATAGCCGCATCCTGATCGTCGGCCCGTCCGGCTCCGGCAAGGAATTGGCTGCGCGCACGCTGCATAACGCGTCCGGCCGTGCCGAAGGGCCGTTTGTCGTCATCAACGCCGCGGCGATCACCCCGGAGCGCATGGAGGTCGAGCTGTTCGGGATCGAGCAGACGAATGGCGAGCACCAGCGCAAGGCGGGGGCGCTGGAGGAGGCGCATGGCGGCACGCTCTTCATCGATGAAATCGGCGACATGCCGCGCGAGACCCAGAACAAGATCCTGCGGGTCCTGGTCGATCAGACGTTCCAGCGTTCCGGCGGCACCAGCAAGGTCAATGTCGACGTTCGCGTCGTTTCATCGACCGCGCGTAATCTGGAGGAGGAGATCGCGGAAGGCCGCTTTCGGGAGGATCTCTATCATCGGCTGTCGGTGGTGCCGATCCGCGTACCGCCCCTCTCGGAACGTCGCGAGGACATCCCCGAACTGATCGATTATTTCATGGACCAGATCTCGGCGGCGACCGGCTTGCCAAAACGCCAGATCGGTCAGGACGCAATGGCGGTGTTGCAATCCCACGTCTGGCCCGGAAACGTCCGGCAGCTACGCAACAATGTCGAGCGCGTCATGATCCTGGCGAGCGGCGGTCCGGAGGTCATCATCACCGCCGACATGCTGCCGCAGGACGTCGGCTCGATGGTGCCGGCCATGCCGACCAGCAACAATGGCGAGCACATCATGGGCCTGCCGCTCCGCGAGGCCCGGGAGGTGTTCGAGCGCGACTATTTGATCGCCCAGATCAGCCGCTTCTCCGGCAATATCTCTCGAACGGCGGAATTCGTCGGCATGGAGCGTTCGGCGCTGCATCGCAAGCTGAAGGCGCTTGGCGTGGGCTGAACGCCGGTATGGACGGCCAGCTCCATGCATTTGCTTGAGAAAAGCGCGTCTGTTTCCCGACTTTTCCTCAGTATAGGACCATTGTTCGGGCGGCCGGCGCGCGAACTGGCTTGCCTAAAAACCGCACCTGCCTTCTAATCATACCGCCGCACCCCCCGGAGGGGGATCTCAGGGGAAACCGGCAATCGGATGACGCTCCCCAAGAGAGCAGCAGCCGGTTCAATAAAAAGAAGCAACAAGACGGCGGGACCAGAACAATGGCGGCAGACCGCGCACAAAACCTACAGGACACCTTCCTCAATCACGTTCGCAAAACCAAGACACCACTGACGATCTTTTTGGTCAACGGGGTAAAACTGCAGGGGATTGTCACCTGGTTTGACAATTTCTGCCTGCTGCTCCGGCGCGACGGTCATTCGCAGCTTGTCTACAAGCACGCGATCTCGACCATCATGCCCGGCGCTCCGATCCAGTTGTTCGAAGGCGGCGAGGACGCTCCGGCTTGAAAGTAATCTGATTGGAACCCCGAAATCCGGAAGGGGGCGCCGACCGTCCGCGGTCGGCAGGGGATAAAGCAACCGGGCGGGTGATTGTCATCGGCCCGTATCTGCGAATGCGCCGTGGCGATCCCGAGGCGCAAACGGATCAGCACGTCATACGCGGTTCAGAGGCGCGGCTGGAGGAAGCCGTCGGGCTTGCACGGGCGATTGACCTGACGATCGCCGAGGCGCTGATTGCGCCGGTCGGTCAGATCCGGCCCGCGACCTATCTCGGCAAGGGCAAGGTCGAGGAAATCGTCGGTCTGATCTCCGGGCACCAGATCGAACTGGTGGTGATGGATTGCGCCTTGTCGCCGATTCAACAGCGCAACCTCGAGAAGGCATGGAACACCAAGGTTCTCGATCGCACCGGGCTGATCCTGGAAATCTTTGGCCGCCGCGCCAAGACGAGGGAAGGCGCGCTGCAGGTCGAGCTTGCGCATCTCAACTATCAGCGCTCGCGCCTGGTGCGCTCGTGGACCCATCTGGAGCGTCAGCGTGGCGGTTTCGGCTTCATGGGAGGCCCCGGCGAAACCCAGATCGAGGCGGATCGCCGCCTGATTGGCGATCGCATCGCCCGCCTCGAAAACGAACTGGCCAAGGTCCAGGCGACGCGGCGGCTGCATCGCGCCGGCCGGAAGCGGGTGCCCTATCGCGTCGTGGCGCTGGTCGGCTACACCAACGCCGGCAAATCGACACTGTTCAATCGGCTCACCCGCGCCGACGTGGCGGCGGCCGACATGCTGTTTGCAACCCTCGATCCAACCTTGCGTGCGCTCAGCCTGCCGCATGGCGGCAAGGCGATGCTCTCCGATACCGTCGGATTCATCTCGAACCTGCCGACGCAGCTCGTTGCGGCCTTTCGTGCGACGCTGGAGGAGGTGCTGGAGGCGGATGTCATTCTCCACGTCCGCGACATCTCCCATGAAGACGCCGACCCGCAGCAGCGCGACGTCGATACCGTGCTGCGTCAGCTCGGTATCGATCCGGATGCCGGGCAGCGCATCCTCGAAGTCTGGAACAAGATCGACCGCTTCGACCCGTTGGAACGGGAAAATTTGCGCAACATCGCGGCGCGCCGTCCGGCCGAGCGGCCGTGTTTTCTGGTCTCGGCAGCAACCGGGGAGGGCGTCGAGACATTGCTTGGTGCGATCGAAGATCGCCTTGCGGCCACGCGCATGACGCTGGTTCTGTCGATTGACGCGGCCGATGGCGCCGGCATCAGTTGGCTGCATCGCAACTCGGAAGTGCTCAACAAGGAGCTTCACGACGGTCGCTTCGACATGACAGTCCGGGTCGACGCGACCAAGCGTGACATCGTCGTCAACCGCTTCGACGCGGTACCGCACGCGCTGTGATCGACCGGCTACGGTGTCGAGGCAAGCCTATTCTCTGCGCTTTGCCTCATTCCACAGCGCGTCCATTTCGGAAAGCGAAGCGTCCTGCATCGAGCGTCCCTCCGCTGACAGCCTTCGCTCGATATATCCGAAACGGCGCTCGAATTTGGCATTGGTGCCGCGCAGCGCCTGATCGGGGTCGGCACCGACATGCCGGGCGAGGTTGACCAATGCGAACAGCAGGTCACCGGTCTCCTCGATGAGTTCATCGGCGTCACCGCGATCAAGGGCGGCTTCGATCTCGTCGGCCTCCTCACGGATCTTGTGCAGCACCGCGCGCGGATCGTTCCAGTCGAAGCCGACGCTGGACGCCCAGCGTTGCAGTTCCAGGGCCCGGGTCAGGGCCGGCTGCCCTGCCTTGATACCGGATAGCAACGAGGCGTTAGTGGATTCATCGGCCTGCCGGCGCGCGGAACGTTCGGCTTTCTCCTCGGCCTTGATGCGGTCCCACGCGCCCTTCACGTCCGCCGGCGTCAGTCGTCCGTTCCGGTCAGCGAACACATGCGGATGTCGCCGGATCATTTTGGCGGTGATCGCCTCGACCACGTCGCCGAACGAGAACGCGCCCTGTTCCTCCGCCATGCGGGCATGGAAGACCACCTGCAGCAGAAGATCGCCGAGTTCATCGCGCAAATCGTCGAGATCGTGCCGCGCGACGGCATCCGCGACCTCGTAGGCCTCCTCGATGGTGTAGGGAGCAATGGTCGCAAAATTCTGCTCGAGGTCCCACGGACAGCCGCTGCCGGGCGTGCGCAGCGTCGCCATGATGTCGAGCAGAGCTGAAATATCGCGGGAAGGGGGCATGGCGCACCGAAGCTGAACAGATCGGCCTTGGTATGCCGCAAGGAGTGCGCCCATCCCAGCAAAACAAGCACGCCGAGCCGCCCTTTCCACCGGTTGGCCTCGGCGGTCGTTGGGTGCTATGGGCAGGCGCATGAACCACCCATTTCGGACCGAGACCGCGCTGGTGCTGTTCTCCGGCGGACAGGATTCCGCCACCTGCCTTGCATGGGCGCTGCAGCGCTTTACCCGTGTCGAAACGCTCGGGTTCAGCTACGGCCAGCGGCACCTTATCGAACTGCAATGCCGGGACAGGTTGCTCGATGGAATGAAGTCATTGCGCGCGGAATGGGCTGCCAGGGTCGGCGACAGCCACACCCTGGAGATTCCGACCTTGGCGACCATCTCCGACACGGCGCTGACTCGCGATGTCGCGATCGCAATGGGCGAGGACGGCCTGCCCAACACCTTTGTGCCCGGCCGCAACCTGGTGTTCCTGACCTTTGCGGCGGCACTGGCCTACCGGCGCGGCATCTCGCATATTGTCGGCGGCATGTGCGAGACCGATTATTCCGGCTATCCGGACTGCCGCAACGAAACCATCCGGGCGCTGCAGGCCGCGCTCCGTCTCGGCATGAACAGGGCGTTCGAATTGCACACGCCGCTGATGTGGCTGGACAAGGCCGGCACCTGGCAGCTTGCCCATGAGCTCGGCGGGACCGGGCTGGTCGATCTGATCCGCGAGCATTCTCACACCTGCTATCTCGGCACCCGCGGCGCCCGCCATGAATGGGGGTATGGCTGCGGCGAATGCCCGGCCTGCGCGCTCCGCGCCAAAGGCTGGAAGAAATATGCGGCGGGCAGACGGGTGTAGGGTGGGCAAAGGTGCATCGCGCCGTGCCCACCATCTTCAATCAGCGCGACCCGTTGGTGGGCACGCTTCGCTGTTGCCCACCCTACGACTCGCTTCTGACAGCGTGAGACGATCAGCGCACTACGGCGCAAAATCTTCCGGCAGCAGTACGATCGGCTTGCCGTGCGGCGTTCGGTCGGCAGCGTGGTCCCAGGCGTCGCGGTAGCGGTGAAGGGTCGCGGCAGTTGTGACGCCTTTTTCCGCGATCAGCCGTTCCAGGGTGGCAAGCCAGTGCCGGTAATAGGTCTCTCCGGTATCGGGATCGCCGGCCGCCTGCGCCCGCTTGATTTCGCCGGCAAGCGTAGCCGCCCATTCGTTCCAGCTAAACAGCCCGCGCTCATGCAGCGTCAGCGCCATGGCGAAAGCCTGCGCCTCCCAGGGTTCGCGAAACACCGGCCCGTCGCCATCGCGGGGGATACCGGGGAGGGCGCTGGTGGCACGCGCCGCAGCCGTTTCCATCACGCCCTCTCCAGATAGGGCTCGAAGGCATCGATCGATATTTTGACGGTCGGGTCGGCGTCCGGCCCCCACAGCTCCGTTCCGTCGAACACGACGGTGTAAAGCCATTGCGGGTTCTCGCCGGAGTCGGTCGCGGCCGAGTCCGGAAAAACGTGGCAACCGAGGTCGCGCTCGATCACGCCGATATGGCCGCGCGCGTAGCGCGGCAGCCGGGTGTGCGTCGCCGGATGAATGTTCCTGGCGCGGACGCGATCGCCCGGTTTGAATTTGGCCGGCGCGGGCGCCGGCCGTCCGAATTTGTCGCGCACCATGATGCGCTCGACATCATCAAGGGTGAACTTGCCGTGCTTGAGCGGCTTGGCCGGTTCGACCGCATGACCCGCAGCGACTTCCCCGGCAGCGATGTAGCCCTTGTCGATCAGCAGATTTTGGAGCCCGAGCAGCCATTTCTGATAGTATGAGCTGCTGAGATAGACATCGGGTGGCAGCGTTTCCCGATAGAACCGCGAGGCGTCGATGTTGAAGGCGCCCGCAGCCCCCATGGCGCGGACCATCGCCAGCACCCGTCCTTCCCATTCGGCGTGAAACATCGGCTCATTCGGTTCCGGCTCGACCTTGCCGAAGCCGTCCATGCCGCCCATGTCGTGCACGCCAGTCACGATCGGGGACCGGGCGTCAGGGGAAAGCCGGTACCGATCATCGAGTCACGCGTCACAAGCTCGGCGAGCTGCTGCTCGCTCCAGCCATCGGTGCCTTCGGGCCGCATCGGCAGCACCAGGAAACGGGTCTCGGCCGTGGAGTCCCATACCCGGATCTCGGTTTCCGTCGGCAGGCTGACGCCGAAATCAGCGAGTACGCCGCGCGGGTCCTTGACGGCGCGGGAACGGTAAGGCGCGGCCTTGTACCAGACCGGCGGAAGCCCGAGCATTTCCCAGGGGTAACAGGAACACAGCGTGCACACGACCATGTTGTGGCGCTGCGGCGTGTTCTCGACCGCGACGAGATGATCGCCGACCCGGCTGAGATGCCCGAGCTGGCTCACCGCCCGGGTTGCGTCATCGAGCAGGGCTTGCTTGAAACCGGGGTCGGACCACGCTTTGGCGACAACCCGCGCGCCGTTGTGGGGGCCGATCCTGGTCTCGTAGGCCTGGACGATGGCGTCGAGCGCGGCCGGATCGACGTAACCCTTTTCGGTCAGGATGGTCTCGAGCGCCCGAACGCGCAGCTCGGTTTCGGACAATTCCGAATGATTATGGTCGTGATGATGATGATCGGACATGGGACGAGGATAAGCGGATTATTCCGTCGATGTCGAGGCATCTGCCGCCCCGCGCGAACGGGCCGACGTCACGCCGAAGCGCCGCCGGAGCGCGCCGGTATTGGCCCCGGAGCTTTGTGCGGTATGTTCAAGAAAACGAGGCAGGGAGACGGGATTTGGCGAACCTTGTAGCCATCGAAAAGGGCTTGGGGCCCGAGGGGCGGATCGCTGTCGTGCGCTTCGACCGCGGTGACGGCATCAACGCGCTGTCGCCGGAAGCCTTGCGCCAACTCACCGACGCAGCGCGCAGCTTCGAGGACGACGGCGATACCTCGGTCGTGGTGCTGACCGGCGGTGCCAATGCCTTCAGCGCCGGATTCGATTTGAAGGACGCCGAGGGACGATCGCGCCGGACCATGGATATCGGCGCGCTGCGCCGGCAGTTCGCGCTGGCAAGCCTGACCGAGGACCACAAGGAGGGCGTTGCGGCGTTCCTCGGCCGGCGCAAGCCGCGCTTCAAGGGACGGTAGATCGTCGTCGCCCCTGAGCCTAAAATTCGCATAAGGTATATTATGGAATATTTATAGGCGATGTTTCACTTAGCATACCCAGCCACAATACCTAGTGATATCAAAGGATTAGTATCCGAGCTTTAGTGCAACGCCCGATCCAGCCCGACCTTGGCCATGCCCCAGAGAATGTAGAGAATGCAGCCGACGAGAATTATGATCCAGCAGCCGATAGAGCCTTGGGGTCTACGCGCCATGTGGCTTTATCTTCGCCCGAGGCTTCACCACGGCCTTGAAAGCCTTGTCGGCGCCCTTTGTGGTTTCATCCGATTCAGCAGCCTT